>JAVMKH010000121.1:0-15005 GCA_031732935.1 Candidatus Contendibacter sp. | reverse complement strand
GATCATGCCCAGGTTGTCTTCCTGCTCGTCGCTCTGGATGCCGCCGAAGCGTTCTGGGATGGAAATGCCGAAACAACCCAGTTCCTTGACCTGATCGAGAATGGTGTCGGGAATGTCGAGATCGTGGCGGTGAACCTCCTCGGCCAGCGGCATCACCACTTCCTCGGCGACGCGGCGGAAGGTCTCGCGCATCATCTCGTGATGGTCGTCCAGCAGATAGGCGCCGGTCACGCCGTCCTGAGCGCGCATCAATTGCCCCAGTTCCGCCACCCGCTCCGCCGGCAGTTGCGCCATGCAGAACTGGCGCACCGTGGCATGATCGACCGTCGCGCCCAGCCATTGGTCGTTCAAGCCGAAATCAGCCGGGCGGGCGCTCAGGCGATTGCGGACCGCTTGCAGAGCCTCGGCGGTGAACAGCAGCGCGAAACGCTCCTCCAGCGTCAGTTCGCCAGCTGAACCACCCCCGGCTTCCCGCGCCCGCTTGGCGTAGTCCAGCCCGAAGCGGGCACCGGTAACCTCGGCGCAGGACAGCGCCAGGTCATAGCTCACCAGTTGATACTGATCGAGCAGGGCGGCGGAGATTCTGCCATCGGCCTTTTGCGAGCGTTCCTTCAAGTCCGCCAGCGAGTAATCAAGCGCCTTTTGGACGGCGGCCAGCGCCAGGGCGGCCTGTTGTAATTGTTCCGCCGGATTCTGGATCGATGCGGACATCGGCTTACCTCATGTGGTGTCGGTTGGTCTTGAAAACCCTGAATTTAGTATGTTCTAGTTGCCAAGTTTATGCGTAAACGAGGCTAGGAGCACAGGGGTTGAGGGGGTTGACGGGAAAAAATTTCCGGTTCGGGCAATGGTGGCGGACTCGGCCCGAGCCACGCCCGCCCGCCGTCGATTTCCTTATAATGCGCCCGCTTCGTCCCTTATCCAACCGTCTTCGCCAAGGGAAGAAGCCGCCATGACCGGCGCATCCCTTTCTTACGAGAACTTCATCGTGGCCACCACCGAACCCGCCGCTTTTGAACTCCGGCATTACGCCGGCCTGCTTGCCATCGAACTGGACCCGCAACACACCGATCCCACCGGCACGCCGCCCGAACCGCTGAGCGTACCCGCCGCCACCGCCCTGGCGGGTCACCTGGCCAAGGACTTAAACACCATTCTCGGTGGCATCGAACACTTGGGCTTGATTTTTCCGGGCGCGCTGTACGATCAAACCGAAATCCTGCGGCCGGGATTGCCGTTGCTTGGAACGTTGGCCGAGTTATACCGTGGCGGTCTGCGCGGTTCGGCGTTCGCCCCGCGCCTGATGGCTTTGGGCACGGAGCGCGGCTTCTTTCCAGTCGCCGCCATCAACCCCTTGCGCCGACCTGGTTCCGGTCCGCTACTGCTGCTTCCGTTCTGTTTCGTCGGTCCAGACGGCGACATCGCCCGATTGGCGCGAGTCATGGAAGACACCCTGATGCAAAACGGCCAGGTATCGCCCGCCACCGGCGAGGCGGTGCGGCAAGCGTTCGGGCTGGCGGCGCTGAACCTGTCGTTCGTCACCGTCGGCGATCTGTGCGCCCTGCTGCGGGTACAACTGGAAGCCAACGATTTCCTGCCGCTGTGGGAACTGCTGGAACACACCTGGTTCGAGCGGCCTGGAACCCGCGCTGTCGCGCTGGACGCGGGCAATCGCTTTCTGGTCGCCGGGGATCACGCCCACACGCCGTTCTACACCTTCGACGACTGGGCGCAATTCGGACCGGGTCGGGCCTTGCCCGCCGCCGAACTGGGCGAGGGCTATCGACGTTGGGCACGAACGCAACGGCAATACGCGCTGGCGTTGGAAGCCTATGGCTTGCATGTGCGGCGCGTGCTGGCCAACCCGCGCTTGGAGGAAACGCTGGCCACCACGAATGATGACGCGACATTGGCGGCGTTTCGGGAGATTCCCTGCCTGTCGGGGGATTATCTGGTCGAGCGGATTTTTCACAACGACAGCGAGCGCCCGGAACAGCGGATGCTCGTCACCCACCAGGCCGACGTGGAATTGGGGACGCTGGCCTACACCGTGACCAGTCTGGACGCCGATGGCCAACTGGCGCGGTTGGAGCATCACTATCCCCTGCAACCCCAGGGGGTGCGTGTCATCGCCGACCAGTTGATCCAGCGCTGCGCCGAGCAAAACACCGAGCGGCAAGTACTGCACCCAGGCCGACTGTTGTACTCGGAGACCGGCCGGAGCTTGCGCGCCGCCACGGCGGCCGATGTATCCGCGCCGACAGTCAGGCCCCATTAGCAGTGCGGCTGGAGCGAACGGCCGGCCGCCGTGATCGGCTCGCCGGCGTTCTGCTGGCCCTGATGATCGCCGCCTCGGTGGCGCCAGGCATGTCGCTGCTTCCAGCCGGGTTGCTGGGCTGGACCGCCGTGCTGTTGCTGAGCCATCGGCTGGGCCGACGGCAACGCATTCAAAGCGGTTGGCTGATCAGCCTCGGTGGCGCCGGCATCGCCTGGGGCATGTTGCACGGCGCCCCGCTCGACCTCACTCGGACACTAGCCGGTAATCAGGGGCTGGTCAGTCTGCTGGCGGCGGTGTCGTTCCTGCGGCTGGTAACCCGCCCGGAGGCGGCGCAATCCGACGCTCCACCGCCGCGCGGGCGCAAGGCCCTGTGGCGGACCCTAATCGGCGTGCACCTGTTCGGGGCGGTGATCAACCTGTCCACCGTGGTCATCCTCGGCGACCGCATGACCACCCGTGGGCGTCTGGGAAAACGGCGGGCGCTAGCCCTGTCGCGGGGCTTCGCGGCGGCGGCGTTCTGGTCGCCGTTCTTTTCGGCGATGGCCGCAGCCCTGACCTACGCGCCGGGCGCGCGCCTGGGCATCGTGGTCCTGGCGGGGTTGCCCATGGCCATCTTTTCCCTCTGGCTCACCGCCCGCGACCTCGACCCCGAAAATCCCCGCCGTGGCGCCCCGTTCGTCGGTTACCCGATGCGTTTCAATGCCCTGTGGATTCCCGGTCTGCTGGTCACCCTCGTGCTGGTCGCCCACGCGCTGATCCCCCGCTGGTCGATTCTGGCGATCATCACCCTGAGCGCGCCACTATTAACCGTGGGCATCCTGCTGGCGCGGCGCGGGCGTGGCGCGTGGCCACCGTTGTGGGAGCATGTCGAACAGGGGCTGGCCAGCACGGTTAACGAGTTGGCCCTATTCCTGGCGGCCGGCGTGCTAGCGGCGGGACTGACCAGCCTGACCCACTCGTTCGGCCACTGGCTGCCGTTCGACCACTTCGGCCCGTTGCAAGCCGGCCTGCTCCTGGCGACGATGGTCGGTCTCGCCACGCTCGGCGTGCATCCGGTCATCACCATCGCGGCCTGCGCGGTCTGGCTGGCGCCACTTCATCCCGAGCCGAATCTGCTGGCGATCACCCTGCTGATGACTTGGGGGATCGGTGTGCCCGCCAATCCCCTCTCCGGTCTGCACCTGATGATGCAGGGTCGCTACGGGATCGACGGCTACGCTTTCCTGCGCTGGAACGCCGGCTACGTGCTGAAGTGTCTGGGGATGGGAGGATTGTTGCTTTATCTGTACGGAATAGTGCTAAACGTACCGGCCTGAGCGTGGGTCTCGATACTCCGATTCCATGCGGTGATGGCCATCTTTCGGCCATTGAAAGGTCGACTGTGCATTATTCGTGAAAAAAATGACTTCATTATCAAGGTTTCGGCGTATTATAGATTCAATATTGCCTCAATAATGAGACATATACTTCAAGGGAGCGCCGACATGAGCGATGACGGGCTAAACCATCTGTCCGAGCAGTACCACAAGTTTTTGAATCCGGCACTCAAGGCCACTCGGATTTCCATGGCCGTCACGGAAGCGTTCACGTATTTCTATTTACACGTGTTGGAATCGAACACCAACCTGCTGGCCCCCCAACTTAAGGAAGTCGCCGCCGTCAGCGACCCGCAAAGCTGGCGGGCATTCCTAGTCCATCAGACCGAAACCCTCTCCAATCTGTACTTCAAGTCCTTGGAGGACAGCAAGATGCTGTCCAGCCTAGCGACGCACCTCAAGTCCAAGTTCGATAGCCCGGCTCAGGAAAACCTGCGGTTTCTCGGCAACCAAAACCTCTGGCGACACGACAACCCGCCAAACCCGGTGTTCGCGGCTGGAACCTTCTACAACGCCATGCTGGAAGCCTGCATGGATCTCCACCTGCGCGCGCTGGAAGCACATACCAGCATGCTGACGTCCCAACTTGGGGAAGCCGCCGCCAGCCCGCAAAGCTGGGTGGCGTTCTTGCTGCGCCAGGATAAAGCCACCTCCGAAGCCTACCAAAAATTCCTGTCCGATATCGAAACCCTGGCCAATTTGACGATGCGTTTACAGACGGAACTCAACAGGCTGATCGAGGAAAGCCACTAGCTCGCCTCCTCCGGGTCGCCGACCCGCGTTGGGAGCTAAACACGGAGGCCAGTGCGTTCAGGGCTGTCTCCAACCGGTCTCATGGCACCAGCAAATCACCGCCCTCCATACGCAACACCTCCACCCGCCAGCCGACCAGCAACACGCTGCCGGTTCGGCGAACCACCCCCGTGTCGGTAAACTCGAATAAATACAGCCGTTCCAGCCGCAACCGGCCATCGCGGTCGCGTCGCCACCACAGTCGTTCCAGCGCCACGGTATCGTCGAGCAGTTGCACGCCGCTCTGCCGGCAGGCGCGGGAACTGGCGGCGCGGGCCTGTTCGCGGGCACCGAGGCTGTCCCGCCAGAACCACAGGCCCACGCCCGATACCGTGAAAAACCCGATCAGAAACGCAAAACTCATAGCAATGGCTTCAATCGGGACAAAATATCGTCGCGGGCCTGCGCCAGCAACGACTCCCGGTCCAGGCTGTCGAGAATGTTCTGCACCACCCGCTTCGGCCCGCCCTCGCCCCAGGATTTGCCTTGGGCGAAATACTGCTCGGCGGCCTTGCCGACCACGTAAGTCCCGTACCAGGCCACCGCACCCTGCGCGCCGGCGGTCACCACCGTCGACAATCCCAGGCTGATGCCCTTGAGCGCCGCCGCCACCAGGTTCATCGCCCATACCGTCCCCATCAGAAACGCCAGTTGGATGGAGATGGTTTTGAGCAGCGAACCGGCCTCGCCCCGGGTGATCGGCAAACCGTATACCCGGCTGAGATGAATCATCATCGCCGCGTCGGTGGCGACCGCCGCCAGGATATCGGCCACCGGGATTGGGTTCAACGCTACCGCCACCCCCTTGGCCAGGCAGTAATTGCGCACCACCTTCTCGGCCAGATCGCGACGGATGGTAACGATCTCGCGGGTCAGCCGATCAGAGAAACGACCCGCGAACAGGCCGGCGTTGAGCGCCGCCATGGTCTTGCCCTCGGCTTTGAGGATGTCCCAGATCCGCTCGCGCAGCGCGGTCACGTCGGGCGTCGGCTGGCGGCGGGTCTCGGTCTCATTGCCCGCGGCGTCCACCAGAATCACGACGCGCTCGGCCGGTTGGGCGGCGGCGGTCAGGATATCCTGGGGTTGGATCAGTCCCGTGGCGCGCTCGCGCAGGGTTTGCAGCAGCAAGTCGCGGTCGGTCCGGGTATAACGGTCGATCTTGTTCAGCACCAGCACCAGCCGCTGCGCCGCGCCCTTCACCTGCCGCAGCGCCTTGAGTTCGCTGTCGGTGAGATCGCCATCCACCACGAACAGCACCAGATCGCTGCGGGTGGCGACATCGTGAGCCAGCCGCTCCCGTTCCTCGCCCGCCACTTCGTTGATGCCCGGCGTGTCGATCAGGAACACCCCGCCGGCGTCGTATTCTTGCCAGCGGGCATGCGCGGCACGGGTGGTTTCGCCGTGCAACGGACTGGTCGAAAACTTCGCCTCGCCCAACAGCGCGTTCAGCAACGCCGACTTGCCCACGCTGACCCGGCCGAACACGGCGATATGGATATGGCCGTGTTCGATCTTTTCCAGCAACAGTTGCAATTGCTGGTAGTCGTCGGCCAGCGCCGCCCGCACCGGCGGCGGCACTCGCCGGTCGTCCAGCAGTTCGCGCAGGCTTTCGCGCGCCAACGCCAGGTGCGCATCGCCGCTAACCGGTCGCGGATTCGGCATGCTCGCCGTCCCGCTGCCGCGCCCAAACCAGTTGGGCCAAGCGTTTTGCACGCGCTTCCAGATCTTCACTCAGGTTATCCTCGAACATCCGCAGGGCGGGGCCACTCACCAGATCGCCGCGACTTTCCAGGGAACGGGCCACCGCCTTCCCCAAACTTTCGAATATCAGACCGTAGACCACGGCGTGCATCATACCGCCCACCACCGTGCCCATACCGGGAAACGCCTTGAACACGTTGCCGACCAGGGCCAGCAGCAGTTTGAAGCTGCCGCGCTTGATCTGGTTGCCCGCCAAGTCCAGGAAGCGTTGCATGTCCACCTCGCGCGCTGGCACTTCGTACAACGCGCACAGCTCCTTGATCAAATTGAAACCCAGATAACCCTGAATCAGTATGTCGGTGCCCGGACTTACCGCTGCCAGCGCACCGAACACCGCCTTGCGCGAATAGCTTTGGACGATGGCATCGGCCTTCGCGGATCGATGCTGGGCGACCGCCGAATCCAGTTTCTGCTGAACCAGCACGAACACCGCCGTGTCGCGCAGGGCGTCCAGCACCTGCGGGTCGGTATCGAGATAGCGTTGCAGGGCGCGGCGCAATTCCTCGACCCGCGGGGGACGCTCGCGCAAGGTGGTTTCCTCACGCCCGTCGTGATAGATGCGGGTCACTTCCTCCATGCCTCCACACTGGACCGGCGCGACTTCGATCTGTTCGCCCACCCGCTCGGCCAAGCGCTGGCGGACTAGGTCCAGTTCCCGCTCGGTGAAACGGTCGATCTTGTTCAACGCCACGATCAGCGGACTGCCCAGGTCGACCAGATTGCGCAGCGCCTGATACTGGTCACGGGTCAGATCGCCCTCGCAGACATAGATCACCACATGGGCGCGCAAGGCTTCGTCGCGGGCGATTTGATCCAGCGTTCCGTCGGCCTCGTTCAGGCCAGGCAGGTCAGCCAGAATCAGCCGGTCGCCGGCGGGGCTGGTCCAGGTGTAATAAATCACCTCCCGGGTGGTGCCACCACGCACGCTCACCGCGATGTCGGTTCCCGGCAACAAGGCACGGATCAGCGAGGACTTGCCAGCGCTGATTTCGCCGAATACCGCCACCACGATTTCGCCCGCCGCCCGCCGCCGCTGCAATTCCTCCAACTCGTGGCGGATAGTGTCGACCGCGACGCCAGCGGCCGCGCTGCGTTCCAACCGTTCGCGCAAGGTCGCCTCGTCCGGCGGCTTGGCCAGGGCGGCGGCGCGTGCCTTGCTGGCCGGTCGTCCCCACCGCAACACCCGCCAGACCGCGTAAACGCCGCCCGCGCCGAGCACGCCCAGTATCAGCAGATAGACGACCCAGAACGTGGTCGGCGCCCGTTGCAGGCGCTCCCACACCGACAAACCCAGGTCGGTGAGATACAACACCAGCACCAGCAACACGGCCACGCCAACGCTGGCGCCGACCGCCAGCAACAGCCGGATGGGCAGCCAAGCCTGGGCGGCGGACGACAACGATGGTTTAGACAAGGGCATCAGTGGCGAACAGCTCGCGGAAAGCGGACGGCACCTGCTGAATCGCGCGCCGCGCGTAATCGAAGAACACGATGCCAGTCTTGGCCCGCGCCACTTCGCGGCCACTGAGCTTCTCGGTCACCCGATAAACAAAATCGCAGCCGTATTTGTTGAAATCGGTCGCGGCCACCGCGATGTCCAGCCTCTCGCCGGGAAATGCCTCGGATTTGTAGACGATGGCGCTGTCGGCCATGATCAGGCCGAGGCCACAAATGTTCAATTCGCTGAACCCGCACTGTTCCAGGAACCGAACCCGCGCCTCGTGCAACAGCCCCAACAGAGAGTCATTGCCCATATGCCCGCCATAGTTGACATCGGTGATTCGCACCCGCAGCTCGGTGCTGAAGGGAAAGTGCTCGGGCAGGTCCAGTTTGATTCGCGCCATGCGCCGCCTCGATAGCAATGGAGAATTCGCTTTTGGATGAAAATGTTAACCTGATGGCCGCAAAGACAGCGGTGATTGCGGCGGGGATTGTAAACGATTATCGCGGGAAACGAACCGCTAGCCAGTCCCCAAGCGGGCGAGCACGTTTCCGATCCCATCGCTCCAGGCTTTCGCGAAATTCGCGAGCGCAACGGCTTCCTTTACCAGCAACTATACTCGAAGGAAGTCCCTCGACAAGGATCGGTGGACGCTCGCATTTTCAGTCGGATCATGCCATTGCGGCGGCGAGAAATCGGCGCAAAACCTGCGATGCTTCGCGCTAACATCGGTGGAGGAACAGGGGGATGCCGCGAAAGCTCGGTCGTGGCGACCGGGACGAAACAACCTACCAGAACCGCGCCGCGGGTGTCCGCCGCGTTTCCGCGCCGATGCCGGCCAAGCTGGCGCCGCCTCGCCTCCACGATATCGCCGAGCGTGAACGTCTGTTCTCGCTGCTCGACGAGCGACGCAAACACCCTCTGGTCTGGATCGCCGGGCCGCCCGGGGCCGGGAAAACCATGCTGGTCGCGAGCTACCTCCACGCTCGCGGGCTGCCGGGCATCTGGTATCAGGTCGACGCGGGCGACACCGATCCGGCCACGCTGTTTTACTACCTGCGGCAGGCGCTCCCTTCCCCTCGCCAAGCGCGCCTGCCGCTGCTCACGCCGGAATACCTGCCCGACCTCTCCGGTTTCGCTCGCCGCTTTTTCCGCGAACTGTTCGCCCGGCTACCGCGACCGGCCGCGCTGGTGCTGGATAATTTCCACGAAGCATCGGCGGCAACGTCATTTCGGGTGATTTGGCACGAGGCCGCGGCGCAGATCCCCGAAGGCGCCAATCTCTTGGTGATCGGCCGCCAGGACCCACCCGCCGAATACGCCCGCCTGCACCTCAGCGAACTCCTAACCATGTTGGACGCGCAAGACTTGCGGCTGACTCCGGAAGAAACCCGAACGATCGTGGCGCTTCGCGCGCACCTGCCGGAGACCGCCGTTCGCGCGCTGCACGAGCGATCGAAAGGCTGGATTGCGGGACTGACCTTGCTGCTGGAGCACGCCCGCGGAACCGCCGTCCCATCCGACGCGGCGGAACAAGCGTCGCCACAAGCGCTGTTCGATTATTTCGCGACCGAAATTTTCGCGAGCGCGGCCGACGACATCCGGCATCTCTGGCTGCGCACGGCCTATTTGCCCCGCTTCACCGCGCCAACGGCGCGCGTGCTGAGCGAGCGCGAAACCGCCGACCGACTGCTGTGCTGGACGCGCTCCACCGCCAAGGTTATTTCGTCGACCGGCGCGGCGTATCGGCCACTATTTACCAATATCACGCTTTGTTTCAGGCGTTCCTGCGGCATCGGGTCGAACAAGACTACCCCACCCTCGAACGCCGAGAGCTGGTCCGCGCTTCGGCCAAGGCGCTCGAAGCCCAGGGCGATGCCGACGCGGCTTTTAACCTGTTTATCGAAGTCGCGGACTGGGAAGCCGCCGTGGGATCGATTCTCGCACGCGCCGCCGAACTGTTCGGCCAGGGCCGTTGGCGGACCCTGCAAGGCTGGATCGACGCCTTGCCACGAGCGACGGTCGAAACCATCCCTTGGCTGCTGTTCTGGTCCGGCGCTTGTCAGGCCCAGACCGCGCCGGGCGCGGGTCGCGCGACGCTGGAGCGCGCTCACGACCGTTTCCGCGCGGTCGATGACGAACTTGGCCAAGCATTGAGCGCGTGCGCCATCCTGGAAAGCCATTATCTGGAATGGGGCGATTTCGCTCACCGCGACCGCTGGATCGACGCGCTCGAACGGGTTTTGGCGCGACATCCAGCGTTTCCATCGCCCGGCATCGAGCTGCGGGTCTGGTCGACGCTGTTGCTCGCTCTCGCCTATCTCAAGCCGCACCATCCGCTGACACCGGCCTGCGCCAAACGGGTGTGGCAGCTATGCCGTCTGGATCTGCCCGCGAGCGAGCGGTTGATGGCCGCCACTTGGCTGCTGCTTTACCTGACAATGATGGAAGACATCGAACGCATGCACGCCGCCGCCCTCGAATTCGCGCCGCTGACCCGCTCCGTCGACACCACGCCGCTGCAGCGCGTGGGCTGGAACTGGTCTCACGCCTTATATCGCATGTGTCTGGCGGATTTTGAACGCTGCCGGCAGGATTTGGTGGACGCGCGCAGCCTGGCGGCGACCGCCGGTCTCGATTATCTGGTGGGCGTGCCCAGCCTGCTGGAAATCTGGGCGTTCCTCGCCAGCGGCAATCTCGCGGCCGCCTCGAAGCGGTTGGACGAGTTGGCCGCCGAGATTGACCATGCCCGGCCCAACGATATCGCCCTCCACTACTTCCTTCGGTCTTGGCTCGCCCTGCGGCAAGAGCGTCCGCGCACGGCGCTGGAACACGCCCGGAAATCCGCCGAGATCATCCGGCAACGACCTCATGCGGGCCCGAGCGTTTCGTCCCTCGGCGCCTATTCCCACGCACTGGCGGAATGCGGCCAAACCGCCCAGGCGGTGGCGGTTGCCCAAGAAGCGCTGTCTTGGGTGAAGATCCCCAGCAACAGCATGTTGTGCTTCAATGCCTTGCTGTTCGCGGCGGATGCCATGCGCCAACACGGCCAGCGCGACCAAAGCTTGACGCTGCTCGGCGAAGCGTTTGCCACCGGACGCCGGGGCGGTTTTCTCAATTGCATGCTTTGGTTGCCGAAGATGATGGCGCGATTGTGCGCGGATGCATTGGCCGCCGACATCGAACCCGAATACGTCGAATTGCTCATTCACAAGCGGGGACTGGTCGCGCCGGGCGCGGATGTCGAGCGGTGGCCGTGGCCGGTGCGCGTCTACACCCTCGGCCGTTTCGCCCTGGTGCTGAACGGCCAGCCGCTCAAAGCGTCCGGCAAACCCCAGCATCGCCCGCTGGAATTGCTCAAGGCGCTGGTCGCCCTGGGTGGGCGGGAGGTGCACGGTGAGGCGCTGATCGAAGCGCTGTGGCCGGACGCTTCGGGTCTTGGCGCGCAAAAGACTTTGCAAATCACGGTGCGGCGGTTGCGCGAGTTGCTCGGCGGCGCTGAGGCGCTGCGGGTGCAGGACGGTAAGCTGACCCTGGACGCCGGTCGCTGTTGGGTCGACGTCTGGGCGCTGGAGCGGGCGCTGAACCGGGCCAGGGACGTGCTGGCTCGCGGCGTCTGGGACGGCGCCGGCCAGAGCGCGCTCGCCGAGGCGCGGCGGCTTTACCAGGGACCTTTTCTCGCCGACGAACCCGATCAGCCTTGGCTGATCGGCCGACGCGAGCGTTTACGGGAACGTCTGCTCCGCGTACTGGACAGCGCCGGCCAGCAACTGGAACGGGCTCGTCGCTTTGCCGAAGCGCAGGCGCTGTACGAACAGGCCGTGGATGTCGAACCGCTGGCTGAAGAGCTGTACCGTCGGCTCATGCTGTGCCTGTCCGCCCAAGGCTACCGAGCCGAGGCGATGGAGGTTTACCACCGCTGCCGCCGGCACTTGTCGATTGTGCTGGGCATCTCCCCCGCCGTCGCGACCGATGCGCTCTATCGAAGCCTTGCCAGCGGCAAGTGACGCCCGATTCGGCTGTGCTTCGGTCTTTTCTCGAAGATCGCGTTCCCCGAGCGTTGCAGCCAATTTCGCAATCCGTAGGCTATCCGTGGGCAGCAGGGCTTTATGTTTCATATCGTCCTTTTAACATCATTTCTCGATGGATTTTATGCAGGGTCGTAGGGCAGGTTAGGGCGACAGCTCGTAACCAAATGATTCTAGATGTTGTTTCAGCGGGTTACGCTACGTTGACCCATCCTACGCTTTGCCTTGAACACACTAAAACCCACTGGGAATGGTATTAAAACTCTCCTTCACCGCGCAGGAGGATTATTATGAAAAAAACTCGGATCGTATTCGCCGCCGTCGCTGCGTTCATTTGCGGCAGTCTCTCCACCGCTGACCCGAAAGGGTTACCACAGTTGAGTTTGGTAGCCACGTACGACACCGGATTGGGTGCCAACGGCAGCGAGATCATCAGCGTCCGCCACACCGACGGGATCGCTGCCCTCACTAACATCGCGGGAAGTGTCGATGTGCTGGATCTGTCGGACCCGTTCCAGCCGCAACTTCTGCATCGAGTAGACGTGGTCACGGACACCGCGCAGAACGGCACGCCAAACTCCGTCGCCGTCCACCCCCAGCACGACTATTTCCTGGTGGTGATCGGCAAGGCGGGCGCGACGGGATCGGTCGCGGCTTACCGGCTCTCGGATGGCGCTTCTCTGGCCTCAGCCCCAGTCGGCATCCAGCCTGACTCCATCGCCATCGCGCCCAATGGCCAGTACGCCGTCGTCGCCAATGAGGCGGAGGGTGCCGGGCTTGGCCAAGACGGAGGCTATGGGTCCCTGTCCGTCGTGGATCTGACCGGCTTCAACAGCGTCGCACCGAGCCCGTTGCTGGTCACCAACGTCGCACTCCCCTCAGCTGCCGGGGTTCTCGGCTTCAGCTCGGGCCGGACCGATGATATCGCACGCCTTCCCGTCGACAACACTCCCGGCACACTCGAACCCGAGAGCGTGGCGTTTACCAAGGACAGCCGATTTGCCTACATCACGCTTCAGGAAAACAATGGTGTCGTACGCCTCGACCTGCACACCTTGGAGTTGACCTACTTTGGCCTCGGCCAGACAACCCACGACGCGGACCTCGTGGTAGATGGGTCCTACAACCCGGTGAACGCCCTGACGGCCTACCGCGAACCCGATGGCATCGCTCTCGATCAGACTGGGCGGTTCTTCGTGACAGCCGACGAGGGTGACACTCGGAATGCTGCGGGAGGCAGCGGCCCTCGGGGTGGGCGCACCGTAAGCGTGTTCGATGCCCGCACCGGGGTCCTGCTTGGCGATACCGATTCGCAGCTCGACGACGCGGCAGCGGTGGGCGGGATCTATCCAGACGGTCGCAGCAACCGCGGTGGTGCGGAACCCGAGGGTCTCGACCTCACACACCATCGCGGCATGACCCTGGTTGCGATCGGTCTTGAGCGCGCCAACGCAGTCGCTCTGATCGATGTCAGCAACCCCGTGACGCCTACCGTGATTGATGTGATCGATCTCGTGCCAGTCGGCTCGGGGCCTGAGGGAATAAAGTTCTTCCGCCGCGGCGAACATCTGTTCGTGGCCGCAGCCAACGAGGTGTCGGGGACGGTGTCGCTTCTCGAAGTAGTTTTCCCCGAGAGGAGTGGTCATCTATCCCTTTGACAGGTTCCGATCAAAAGGGGGGCGCATGGCGATCCATCACCGTAAATTACTCTGGATGACATCATGACCGATCAAGTATCCAGGCCCGACACGATTTTCGCGCAGATGACGGCCAGTAGCATGGCTGGTCCACCCCCGCCTCCAGCGCGGCGCTCGGTGTCGGGTTTCCCGGCACATACCCACACGGTCGCCAGTCTTCCGCTGATCGAGCAAATCGATTTGCGCATGATGGTCGAATGGGTCATCGACACGCATGAGTTCGCCGGCTTCCCGGTGATCAAGATCACCTGCATCGGGCATGCTGACCGCGACTTTCAGCGCGGCAAAAATTTTGAACAGCAAATCAGCGAGCGACGCGCCGAGGCGGTGAAGACCTTTTTTGTGAATGAGATCAGCCGTCTAAGTTTCAGCATCTTTGACTTGATGCAGTCCGGCTTCGTCCCCGTTTTAAAGCGAATCGCTTTCGAGTCACAAGGAATGGGATCGTCGGAACATGTGCCTGCGCAAAATGAAGCGGGACGCCGCCGCAATCGACGGGTGACGATCATTTTCGAACGTGGCCGGACGCCACAGCGACCGCCACCTTTTATTGTCGACATCACGAAAGTACCGCTGCCCCCCCACGATCCGAATCCTCCACCCCCGCGCCCGTCGTGGACAAAGCCCATCCCTCCCCCCATCAAACTGCCTAAATCGGCGCTGGAGGAAAAGCTTGACCAGATTCGCAAATCGCCGCTGCGATTCCTCGACATGGGTTCGATCGCCAAAGCGAGTTTCAATGCGCTCCGCGAGTTCATCGATCCCACCCTCCCAGGACCCGAACGGGCAAAGGCCGAAGAAGAATTGGCGAAGGACCTGCGTGATCTCTGGGAGGAGGAGAAGCGGAAGCGAGATAACAGGACGAAAAACCCGCCCGGAGATCCGGATCCCGGTAGTCCTGTAGAAAGTAGTGATATAAAAATCATGTAGTTACGTAGAATCAGGCACGAAGTATCCGATGAAAAATAGAGCTTTTGGTGGTCCGCGTTATGATCAATCAAGCACTTGGAGAAGATTTTGCTTCGGATATTCCCTCACCGCTTACAAAATAAAGAAAATAAAATCAATTGGTTATTTATCACTACATGTGCAGGACTACCCCGGATCCCAATTGATGCAGCCGGCGAGACGAACTCTTATCGCCGTCGCCGTAATATTGGCGCGGAAAAAGATTGAAATGGGTTCCGAAATTCGCCAATGGTAAGCTGGTAGTCCGGCCAGCGGACGCCGGCGCTTCCATGAAGACCACCATGCTGATCGACTACGACATGCCGCTCTGGCGGCCACCCTCCGAAGCCAACAGCTTCATCCTGCAAGCCACCCTGGGTTGCAGCTTCAACCGATGTAGCTTCTGTTCGATGTATCGGGTCAAGGAGTTTGCCGTTCGGCCGCTGGAGCAAGTTCGAGCCGAAATTCAAACGATGGCGCGGGCGTATCCCGGCGTACGGCGGGTGTTTTTGGCTGACGGCGACGCGCTGGCCGCGCCGACCGAGCACCTCTCGGAAATCCTGAAAGCCTTATTGGCCACGTTTCCGCGCCTGGAGCGCGTTTCCAGCTACGCCCTGCCCGCCAATCTACTCAAAAAATCGGTGGAGGAATTGACGCAACTGCGGGAAGCAGGGCTAACACTGC
>JAVMKH010000120.1:0-3759 GCA_031732935.1 Candidatus Contendibacter sp. | reverse complement strand
TTGGAAAAGTAGGTTGGTATTTAGAAATTCCACAACCGGTATAGGACTGCTATAGCAAAGACTTTCCAACATGCTGGCGTGTTCCTTTCTCGCGATTCTCAATCCAGGCGCTATCGCCGGTTATAATCGCGATATCGCCATACGACGCGGCCCTGGCGGATTTAACGGGAGTACGCCCATGACTGGACCCGATGGACAGCACAGTTGGACTCTTCACATCCGCAAGGACAACCTCAAATTCGCGGCCGCGCATATGACCGTATTCCCCGACGGCCGCAAGGAACGCTTGCATGGCCACAACTATCAGGTGCAACTCGACCTGAAACTGGCCGCCCCTCCGACCTTGGCGCGGATGCTCAGCTACGAGGTCTTCAAGCAAGCGTTGCGCGCGGCTTGCGCTGAGTGGGATGAGAAGGTGCTGATCGCTGGGGATAACCCCTGGCTGGAATGGCTGCCTGGCGCGGAGGACGAGTGCGCGTTCCGGCTGTGCGGCAAGCGCTACGTGCTGCCCGCCGACGAGGTGGCGGTGCTGGCGACCGACAACATCACCGCCGAAAACCTGGCCCGACTGTTGTTCGAGCGGTTCTGGGTGGAACTGACTCGCGATTCCCGTTGGCCCTGGCGGGAATGCGTCAGGAAGGTCTGGCTGCGCGTCGACGAGTCGCGCGGCCAGGGCGCCACCTACGGTGTATCCGCGCTCATTTCCGATGAAGCTTGAATATCCATGGCGGTCAGGGCACCTCAAGCAACTTGGGTGCCTTGGAACGCGGGCATAAAAAAACCGCCAGCAAGTCCGGCTGGCGGTCAAGTACAGGATATTGAGCTTAAAACACGCTTCGCTGTGGAAACCAGCTCAAGCGCTGTCTATTTAAAGATAATTCGGCCCCACGGTAAATCAGGTAGATTGACAGGCGTATCATGGTTTCTACCTATGAATCCCGCGCGCCGACGCGCACGAAAACCGTCCCGCCGCATGCCGGGCACGGCGCGATGGCGGCGGGCGCATGAAACACCATCGGTTCGCCGCAAGCCTTGCATTGCAAGGTGCCGGGACCGGTGATCTCACCGCCGCGATATTCGACCGACCCCGCCCCTCCCTCGACGGCCTCGAACGTCGGGAACTCCAGCCGCGACTGGTCGACGCCACGCTGGAAAAAATCCAACAGCCGGTCTTCCAGCAGTTCCACGTCAAAGCGCAACCAAGCGCCCAAATCGCGACCGGTATCGGCCAAATACTGGCCGGCGTCCTCCAGATCACGCTTCAGATAGCCACCGATCAACCGCGCCTCCTCGCGGGTCAGCTCCCCCAGTTCCACCGCTTTTTCCGCCGCGTGCTCAATGCTGGCGCGTAACTGGGGTAATGCTTCCCGCTCGGCCTGTTCCAGTTCCTCCAGACGAAGTTTCACCCGCTCCATCATCCGGCGATAGGCCCGAGTCAGTGGTTTGTCATGGGTCGGTTCAGTCATTTCGATCACTCCCTCGCAGCCGGTCGGCGACGTTTCGCGCGGCGCGCGGTTCGCCCGGTTCGCCATTTTAACCGGTCGGCTCAAGACCCGCCGCAACTTGGATCGGCACGGCTACGAGCGGTCGGCGATGCCTCGCCCACCAGACAGTTGCAAGTCGTCGGCGTCCCACCCACGGGCAAGCGTCGCCCAGCCCGCCACCCAAGCGTGGTGCAGGTAGCTATTCGGGACATAAGGATTACGGTCCTCGCCCCGGGTCGCCGCATCGACACCTTGTCGGAACGCCTGGCGCAACAGCGGCGCCAGTTTCATATAAGCATTCATATTGCCGTGCATCATCCACATTCATGATCAAGATCAGCGCCAGATCCACCAGCTAGGAATGTTGTACATTTGAAACCAATTTTATTATAAAAGCAACTTTGTTGCTTGATTGCTATCCACTTGCATCCGGTACAGGCTGGCGTACAGCCCGTTTCGGGCCAGTAATTCGCCATGCGTACCCATCTCGACTAGGCGTCCCCGGTCCAGTACCACGATGCGATCGGCGTTCTCAATAGTGGACAGCCGGTGGGCGATCACGAAAGCGGTGCGACCCTGGCGCAAGGTGTCCAGCGCCTGCTGGACCTTGCGTTCGGACTGGGTGTCGAGCGCCGAGGTCGCCTCGTCCAGGATCAAGATCGGAGCGTTCTTGAGTAAGGCGCGGGCGATGGCCAGTCGCTGGCGCTGGCCGCCCGACAGCCGCGCGCCGTTCTCGCCGATCAGGGTATTGATGCCTTGGGGCAGCTCGCGAATGAACTCCATGGCGTGGGCGCTTTCGGCGGCCTGGAGCAACTCGGCCTCGCTAGCCCGGAAGCCGGCCCCATAAGCGATGTTGGCGGCCACGGTGTCGTTGAACAGCACGATATCCTGACTGACGCAGGCGATGTTGGCGCGCAGATCGGCCAGGCGCAGGTCGCCAATCGGGACGCCGTCCAGGCGGATTTCGCCGGACTCCAGTTCGTAAAAGCGCGGCAGTAGACTCATCAGCGTAGTCTTACCACCGCCCGAAGGCCCCACCAGGGCGATGGTCTCGCCGGGTCGCACCTCAAGGTCGAATTGCTGGATCACCTCGGCGCCGTCGGCTCGATAGCGGTAACCGACCTGCCGGAAACACACCTCGCCCCGAGCGCGGCCCAAGGTTCGCGTTCCCCGATCCGGTTCCGGCGGCTCGTCCAACAGAGCAAAGAGAGTTTCGGCCGCCGCCAGCCCGCGCTGCAACTGCTCGTTGACCTTGGTCAGCCGCTTGAGCGGCGACAACAGCATCGCCATCGCCCCGAACAGCGACACGAACCCCCCGACGGTGATCTGATCGGCGGCCGATTGCAGCGCGGCTAGGTAGATCATCGCGCCCAGGGCCACGACCGCCAACAATTGCACCAGCGGTCCGCTACCCTCGGACAGGGTGGTCAGCTTCAGGTTGAACTGGCGAACTCGGTTGTTCACTCGGTGAAACCGCGCCCGCTCGTAGTCCTGCCCGCCGAAAATCTTGATGACCTTGTGGCCTTGCAGGATTTCATCGATCACGTGGGTCAGATCGCCCATCAACTCCTGCAACTCGCGGCTCAGGCGCCGCAACCGCCGGCTGATCAGCCGCATGATCACGGCGATGCCGGGCGCGATCACGAACGCCAGCAGCGACAGCTTCCAGTTCAGATACAACATCCAGCCCAGCAGGCCGATCACCGACAACCCATCCTTGACCAGCGCCACCAGCGCCTGGGTGGTGGCGGTCATCACCTGGGTGACGTCATAGGTCAGACGGGACAGCAGACTGCCGGCGGAATGATCATCGAAATAGCGAGTCGGCAGGGTCAGCAACCGGGCGAACAAGGCGTTGCGCAAATCCATCACCACCCGATGAGCAACCCACTCCATCGCCAGGCTACCCACGAAGCCGGCCACGCCGCGCACGACGAACACCGCCACCAGCAGCAACGGCATCAATCGGATGGAACGCGGATCCTTGGCCACGAAGCTGCCGTCCAACAAAGGTTGGATCAGCGCTGGAATCAGCGGTTCGGTGGCGGCCGCCACCACGGTGCCGAGCAGCGAGAGCGCGAAAATCCGGTTGTACGGTCGAACGTAGCCCAGCAGCCGCAGATACAAGTCCTTGCTGTTCATGGTGCGGAGAGCGACAAGTGGGGATTGACCAACAGGCGTTTTCACGCCTTGCCCTTGGGTTTTCCCGTCCCATGCTATCACCTAATTAGCCACGAAGTTCAGCAGGCTCACCTAGCGAGCCTGTCGGGGTAGA
>JAVMKH010000119.1:0-3804 GCA_031732935.1 Candidatus Contendibacter sp. | reverse complement strand
GGGTGTGCAATCCGTACTGTACCCGGATCGCAAAGTAAATCAGTTATTTTTTGTACGGTATTTTAACATCAACAGTTTCCTGGCGTTCTGGCGCGAGGAGCATCGATGCCGAGAGACAGCTTCTAACACCATCTTATATTTGAGGTAATTTGGTGTCCGTGCGTCCAACCTTTTTCCAACCCATCGCCATTTATCGTTACGCTGCCACATGGCGCCAATAACGAAATCAGAAGCCCCAACAACGGGTTTCGCCAACAGAGGGTAAGGAGGAGATCCAATGCAAGCAGAAAAACTTTGGCAGTTTCCCATCAAGGAATTTCATCGTATCCCGCGCGGCCTTTTGGGGCCGGGCGCTTACGAATTGATTGGAGTGGAAGCGAAGAAACTGGGCTTCAAGCGCGCCCTGTTGAGCACATCGGGACTGCGTGGCACGGGCATCGTCGAAGATATAGTCGGCAAGGTAAAATATCAGGGCGTGGACGTGGTGGTCTACGACAAGGTCGAGTCCAATCCCAAGGACTACAATGTCATGGAAATCGCCGATCTCTACATCCGTGAAAAGTGCGACAGCTTCATCTCGGTCGGCGGTGGCAGCACGACCGATGCCACCAAGGGGGCACGCATCGTAGTTTCCCACGACGGTCGCAACATCAACGAGTTCGACGGTTTCAACAAATCCACTAACCCCAACAATCCGCCGCATATCGCCATTAACACCACGGCGGGCACCGGTTCCGAAACCAGTTGGGCTTATGTCATTACCGATACCACTTCGGAAAAAGCTCCCTACAAATGGCTGGGTCTGGATGAAAACGTCCCGGTGACGCTCAGCATCAACGATCCGGTGTTGCATTTCTCCATGCCGCAAGACATAACCGCCTTCTGCGGTTTCGACGTGCTGGCTCACGCTTCCGAGCCTTACGTTTCCCGGATCGACTTCATGCCGAGTCTGGGCAGCGCGCTTCTGGGTATCGAGTTGGTGGCGCAAAACCTGCGACGTGCAGTATTGGAGCCGCTGAATTACGAAGCCCGCACCAACATGATGTATGCTTCCTATATCTCGGCGCAAGCGTTCAACAGCGGTGGCCTCGGTATTATCCACTCCATTTCCCATGCGGTCAGCGCCTTCTACGACTCGCACCACGGCCTGAACAATGCCATCGCGTTGCCCCGGGTCTGGGAATACAACATGCCGACCAACTACAAGCGCTTCCGCGACATCGCCAAAGCGATGGGCGAAAACGTGGACGGTCTGTCGGATGTTTCGGCCGCCGAGCGGGCGGTGGAAGCCGCCATCCGGCTCAGCAAAGATCTTAACATTCCTGCCAACTTCGCCAGCGTCGGCTCGTACACCAAGTCGCGAATGGGGACTGGCCGCTATGCCGAGTTGGGTAGCGCGAAGATCGCCGCCAACGACCGCGACGTTGACCGCATCACCAAGCATGTGTTGGGTGACGGATCAACGCCGGGCAACGCTCGCGAATGCACCTATGAAGCGGTCGCGCCAGTCGTTCGCCATTCCCTGACCGGCTCGTATTAAAACCGGCTCCCCTGTTAACCGAAACTCAACTGGTAAACTCCGTCCCCGCTGGCCGCTAGCCGACGGGGACAGGGTGGGAGCTTGGGCATGTTCGAGTCGATTGAACAGACGATTGAGCAACTCCGTGCCGAGCAATATCTCTGCGACCGCAAACTGGCGACCGTCGCTTTTTTAGCCCTGCAAATGCGCAAACCGATCCTGATCGAAGGACCGGCCGGCGTAGGCAAGACCGAGCTGGCGAAAGTGGTCGCCGCCGCGTTGGGGCGCCTCCTGATTCGACTGCAATGCTACGGTGGGCTGGACCAGGATCGTGCTCTCTACGAGTGGGAGTACGGCAAGCAACTGCTTTACACTCAGATTCTGCGCGACAAGATCAGCCGCCTGTTCGAAGGCGCCAACGATCTGCACGAGGCGGTCGAGCAATTACACCTGCATGAGGACGTATTTTTCTCGGAGCATTTCATCGTGCGCCGTCCTATCCTCCAAGCCATCAGTTCCACCGATCCCGTGGTTCTGCTGATCGACGAACTCGACCGCGCCGAGGAGCAATTTGAAGCCTTCCTGCTGGAAGTGCTAAGCGATTTTCAGGTGACGATACCCGAGATCGGCACCGTCAAAGCCACGACGATTCCCTACGTCATCATCACCAGCAACAATACTCGCGACCTGAGCGACGCCCTCAAACGCCGCTGCCTGCATCTGTTCATCGGCTATCCGGACGAGCAACGGGAACTGGAAATCGTCCGGATGAAGGTGCCGGCGCTTCGGGAAACCTTGGCCGCGCAGGTGGTTGCGGTGATCCGCCGATTGCGCGCCCTGGATCTGCGCAAAGCTCCCAGCATCAGCGAGACGCTGGACTGGGCGCAGGCGCTGGTGCTGCTCAACGCCGATACGCTGACCCCGGCCCTGCTGGAGGAAACGCTGCATCTGCTGATCAAGTACGAGCGCGATACCCAGCAAGTTAATGAGCAATTGCGGTGGATCGTCGAGTCGATCCAGCCGCAGAGTCAGCCCGGCGATCTGGCCGACCGCCAGGATCGCGCCGCTCGACCGGTAGCTCCCACCGCAACCGAGGTCCCGCTACGGCCATCGCTGCGGCCAGCCGAACCGGATATGAACTACCTGGAACAGCGCCGCCAGGAACACACGGCCCGCTATTTCACCAGTTATCGGGGCCGCACCGACGGCCGCACCGGCGAATCCTGATGGACGCCGTCATCAACCGATTCATTTTCCTGCTGAAAAGTCGGGGAGTGCGGATTTCGCCCGCCGAATCAATGGACGCGATGCAGGCGCTGGCGTGGGTCGCGCTGCATGATCGCGACACGGTGCGCACCGTCCTGCGTAGCACCCTGATCAAGAACTTGCACGACCTGCCAGCGTTCGATGAACTGTTCGAGCGGTTTTTCAGCCTGCCCAAGCCATCGTCACCCCCCGGATCGACGGCGGAACCGCTGCCTCGGCGCGAAACGGAGCCAGAACCGCCGGAATCGAGCGCGGAGCAGGCCCAGATCATCGGCCAGCCCGACGGCGACAATGCTCACGAAGACGCTCTCGACATCCGGGACTATTTCGACGACGAGTCGATGGCAACCCATTTCAACTCGCACCAGGGCGCCAACGATCTCTGTCTGGCGGAGTTCGGCCTGAATTTGCTGCTGAGCCGTAATCGGGAATTGCTCGACCCAGTCATGCGCGAGGCGGCGCAACTGCTGAATGTACGGCGGATGAAGAACGCCGGACGGGTGGGCGAGTTGAATTTCAGCGAGGCTATCGCGGCGCTGGACGCCGATGTGATCACCGACGCGGTGACCGAATTGCTGGATGAACTCAGCGACATGGATGTAGACGAGGGCCTGATCCAGCGTTTGTCCAGCCAGTTGACTGGCGGCATCGCCAATCTATCGGAACTGCTAAAGCGCTATCTCGAACGGGAACTGGCGTTGCGGCAACAACCTCGAAACGCTCCCAGCCAGCCGCTCCGTGCCGCGCCCAACTACCGCTTTTCGGAACAGGAACGCCGGGAAATGGCCGAAATCGTGCAGCGCCTGTGTCGGCGGATGCGTGGCGCCCGTTCCTACCGCCGCCGCATTAGCCACCGTGGCCGAATCAGCGTTCCGCTCACGCTGCGCCGCAATATGAAATACGAAGGGATACCGTTTCAGCCGGTGGTGACCCGCTACCGCGACGAAAAATCCCGGCTGGCGGTGATCTGCGACGTCAGCCTGTCGGTGCGCAACACCGCCCGTTTTATGCTGCACTTG
>JAVMKH010000118.1:1008-3822 GCA_031732935.1 Candidatus Contendibacter sp. | reverse complement strand
ATTCCTTTTCAAGTTCATCACCGCGTTCTAGGCGATTGGGCCGACAGGGCTCGGGCAGTCGTTTCGAGCGGACACGGAACCCGAGCCCTGCATCCGATGTCTCGGATTGTCCTGGACAAGGAGTCATCGCAATGGCCAACAAGAAGCTCTTTACATCGCAACGGGGCCGCCTGCCGCCGGCAACCAACGCTCGCAATGAAGCCAGCGGCAAGGCCTACGCGCTTTCCCCCAAGGCCGCGCTGGCGCAATACGCCGCCACCGGCTGCCTGAACGCGACCTTCTACGCCGACGCGGGAACGCAACTGGACACCGTGCTGGGCTTGTGCGCGGCAGTGGAACCCGCGTTCGTCGCCAAAACGGCGATTTACGCCCGCCGACGCGGCCAGATGAAGGACATGCCGGCGCTGCTGACGGCGTGGCTGGCGCAGCATGGCCCGGACTGGCTGGAACCGGTCTTTTTCAAGGTCATCGATAATGGCCGGATGCTGCGCAACTTCGTACAAATCCTTCGCTCCGGCGCGGTCGGCCGCAAATCGCTGGGCAGCCGGCCCAAGCGGCTGGTGCAGAACTGGCTGAACGGGCGTACCGACGCGCAACTGTTGAGCGCCTCGGTCGGCAACGACCCGTCGCTGGCGGACGTGCTGAAAATGGTTCACCCGAAGCCGGCGACGCCGGAACGGACGGCGCTGTACGCCTGGCTGATCGGCAAACCGCACGAGGCGGCGCGGCTGCCGGAAGCGATCCAGGCACTGGAGCGGTTCAGAGACGACGTGGAAGCGCCGGTGCCGGACGTGCCGTTCGAGCTGTTGACCGCACTGCCCCTGCGGCCGCAACACTGGGTCGCCATCGCCTGTCAGGCGCCGTGGCAAATGACCCGGATGAACCTCAACACCTTCGCCCGCCACGAGGTGTTCAAGGTTGGCGGCATGGCCCGGCGCATCGCCGAGCGGCTGCGCGATCCGGCGGCAATCGGGCGGGCTCGGGTGTTTCCGTACCAGTTGCTCGGCGCCTACTTCATGACCGGCGAAGGCGTGCCGGAAGCAGTCCGCGACGCCTTGCAGGATGCGCTGGAGGTGGCCTTGGAGAACGTGCCGGAATTGCCGGGGCAGGTTTACGTGCTGCTGGACGTATCCGGCTCGATGGCCTCTCCCGTGACCGGCCACCGCAAGGGCGCGACCTCCAAGGTCCGGTGCGTGGACGTGGCGGCGCTGGTGGCGGCGGCGCTTTCGGCGAAAAACCCGGCGACGGAGATTCTGCCGTTCGACACCCAGGTTCACGCGCCCCGGCTGAACCGGCGCGACAGCGTGCTGACTCAGGCCCGGACGCTGGCGGAATTCGGCGGCGGCGGGACGGATTGCGGGTTGCCGCTGGCGGTGCTGAATCTACGCAAGGCGGCGGGCGATCTGGTGATTTACGTGTCCGACAACGAATCGTGGGCCGATCCGCAGCACGGGCGCGGCACCGAAACGATGCGGCAATGGGAAGCATTTCGTCAGCGCAACCCACGGGCGCGGCTGGTCTGCATCGACATCCAGCCGTATGGGACGGTGCAGGCGCAAACCCGCGAGGACGTGTTGAACGTGGGCGGGTTCTCGGACGCCGTGTTCGAGGTGCTGGCGCGATTCGCCGCCGGACAGTTGGACGGCGAGCATTGGGTACGTGAAATCGAAGCCGTGGAGGTATAATTTCGGAACACAGTTACGCCGTCCGGGTCGGAATGCCCGACCGGGAGTACATGCCTGCTAAGCGTACCCCTCTCGGTCACTTTCCTCGTCCGGTCCGGGCGGTCTCGATTCACGGCGGCGAATGCCGGCGGGACTACATGACTTGAAATCATGTCTCGTCAATCCCTTGTCGTCGCCTTTCCGCTTGCCGTGGCGAATGCAATTCAATGTTTCTTCCAATACAACAAGGATTGAAACTCGCCACGCTTTATTCAGAACGGTGCCCGGACCCTGCTCCGCGCGCCGTTTTCTTTTGAGCCAGCTTATCCGAGCTATGATCGCCGAAGCTGCGCGTTGTTGTATCTTCGAGAAGCACTTAAAATAATGTCCTGATATCAGGGTCCTTTATTTGGTCCCTGTTCTCGCCACCAGTGATAGAGATTTTCCATGATCCAGGCCAAGTTCAGTCTTGAAGAATCCCAGCTCCGCTTTCTCGAACAGTGCAAGGCTTACGGTTTCAAGGACAAAAGCCAGGCGGTCCGCGCCGCCTTGGAGCACCTGCGCCAGGACTTGGAACAGCGCCGGTTGCAGGAATCCGCGCACCTGTACGTGGAGGTCTACGACGACGATCCTGAACTTCATGAGTTGACAGCATCCGCCATTGGGGGCTGGCCCGCATGACGATTTTACGACGCGGCATGGTCATCGACGTCGATCTCGATCCAGCCCAAGGTTCGGAGACCGGGAAAATCCGCCCCTGCATCATCGTGACCAACGACGTTTACAACGCCCGCGTCCCGGTCATCCAAGTGGTGCCGATTACGGAATGGAGTCCCAAGAAAGCCCAGATCAGGACCAACGTGGAAATCCAGCCATCCCCCGGCAATGGCCTGAGCAAGCCATCAGTGGCGGATTGCCTGCAAACCCGCCCCATCGACCATCGGGTTCGCCTGGTCAAAATACGCGGCGAGTTGGACCAGACCACTCTACACGCGCTGGATCAAGCCCTGAAGATTGTCTTTGCCCTCGCGTAGCTTGACTTCATCGAATTTCCTCACCCCCCATGCCCGCCAATCTGACCCCGGAATTCAAGGCCGCCGAAGCCGCCTTCCGCCAGGCGCGCGACCCCAGGGAACGCTTGGAATGCCTG
>JAVMKH010000118.1:0-998 GCA_031732935.1 Candidatus Contendibacter sp. | reverse complement strand
CAAGGGCACCGACCACCTGCAGGGCGACATCAAGGGCCGCATCAAGGACCTGACCGAGGAACTGGCCGGCCCGAAGAAAGGCGGTGCCCGCGGCGGGCCGCTCACCGTCATCCGCCCGGAGGGCGCGGCGCAAATCGCTCTGCTCGGTCCGCCCAACGCCGGCAAATCCGCCCTCCATGCTCGCCTGACCGGCTCCAACGCCACCGTCGCGCCCTACCCCTTCACCACCCAGTTCCCCCAGCCGGGGATGCTGCCTTTTGAGGACATCGCCTTCCAGTTGCTGGACTTGCCGCCGCTGGCCGTCGAACGACCCGTGACCTGGATCGATCAAACTCTGCAACCGACCGATGCCTGCCTGTTCGTGGTGGACTTGGCCGACCCCGAATGCGTGGATCAAGCTTTGGAAACTCGCGCGCTACTGGCGGAAAAACGAGTGACCTTGACCGAACGTTGGGAAATCGGCGCGGCGGCGGAGACCGGCGAGGATGATGAAGCCACGCTGGACAACCTGTTCGCCGTTCGCCTGTCCACCTTGCTCGTCGCCGCCAAGGCCGACCGCATTCCCGCGCTGGCGGATGAATGGGCGGTGTTTCGAGAATTGACCGGTTGGCGCTATCCGATGCTGGCGGCGTCGGCGACGACGGGTGAAGGTCTGGAATCCATCGGCTCGTGGCTGTTTCGCCAACTCGGCATCGCGCGGGTTTACACCAAGACGCCCGGCAAGCCGCCCGACATGGGCCGGCCCTTTACCGTGCGCCGGGGTCAGACCGTGCGCGACGTGGCCCGGCTGATCCACCGCGATCTGGCCCAGTCCCTCAAATACGCCCGCCAGTGGAGCCACGGCCAGCCGCACAGCCAGCAGGTCGGCCCGGACCATCCGGTCGCGGATGGCGATATTCTGGAAATGCACGCCTGATTCGATGCCCGCCATCCTGCTCTCGACTCTGAACGCCCGCTATTTCCATTCTTCCCTGGGATTGCGCTACCTGTACGCCAAC
>JAVMKH010000117.1:0-3836 GCA_031732935.1 Candidatus Contendibacter sp. | reverse complement strand
TTGGCAGAGCCTGACCGAGAACAATCCGATGCCAGCCATCCACGGCCGGGTGTGCTACCACCCCTGTGAAACCGCTTGCAACCGCGGCAGGCTGGATTCCTCGGTCAGCATCCACGCCGTCGAACGATTTTTGGGTGATCTGGCCATTCAGGAGAATTGGCAGTTTACCGTGACCGCTCCGCCCAGCGGCAAGCGGGTGTTGGTGGTCGGCGCCGGCCCCAGCGGCTTGTCCGCCGCCTACCATCTGGCCCGACTGGGCCACGAGGTCGAAATCCACGAGGCCGGACCGATGGCCGGCGGCATGATGCATTTCGGCATCCCCGCCTACCGGTTGCCGCGCGATGTGCTGGACGCCGAGATCAAGCGCATCGAAAACATGGGCGTCAAGATCGTCCTCAACCACCGGGTCGTCGATCTGGTGGCCGAGAAGAGCGACGGCGATTTCGACGCGGTCTTCGTCGCCGTCGGCGCCCATATCAGCAAGCGCACCGACATTCCGTCCCGCGACGCCGGCAAGATGCTCGACGCGCTGAGTTTCCTCAAGGACGTGGAGACCGGCAACGCGCCCAAGCTGGGCCGCCGGGTCGCCATCTACGGCGGCGGCAACACCGCCATGGACGCCGCCCGGGTCGCCAAACGCCTGGGCTACGAGCCCTTGATCATCTATCGCCGCGACCGCGCCCACATGCCGGCCCACGACTTTGAGGCCACCGAGGCGATCGAGGAAGACGTCAAGATCCACTGGCTGCGCACTATCAAGAACATCGAGGAAACCACCTTCACCGTTGAAGTGATGGAGGTGGACGAGAAGGGTCGGCCCCGTCCCACCGGTCAATTCGAGACGCTCGAAGCCGACGCCCTGATCATGGCGCTGGGTCAGGACGTGGATACCAGCTTCATGCAAAAGGTGCCCGGCCTGCAATTTAAGGAAGATGGCGTGGTGCTGGTCGACGAGCGGATGATGACCGGCTGTCCGGGACTGTTCGCCGGCGGCGACATGGTGCCGTCCGACCGTACCGTCACCATCGGGGTCGGTCACGGCAAGAAGGCCGCCCGCAACATCGACGCCTGGTTGCGGGGCGATGCCTACGCCAAGCCGCCCAAGCACGACTTGGCCACCTTCGACAAGCTGCACGTCTGGTACTACACCGACGCCGCCCAGCGCCCGCAAGGCCACCTGGACATGAAGAAACGCATCAGCGGCTTCGAGGAGGTTGTGGCGGGCCTGAGCCAGAAAGAGGCGCTGTACGAGGCCAAGCGCTGCCTGTCCTGCGGTAACAGCTACGAGTGCGACGGCTGCTACGGCGCCTGCCCGGAGGACGCCATCATCAAGCTGGGGCCGGGCCGGCGCTACCGCTATAACTACGATCTCTGCACCGGCTGCGCGGTGTGCTTCGAGCAGTGCCCGTGCCACGCCATCGAGATGATCCCCGAACCAGCGGCGGGAGAGTAACCGCCCCAGACCTCCGACCTTTCGCCCGCTAGCGGGCGAAGGCGTCCATGATCCAGTATCCATTGCCCGTCGTCTGCGTCGGGCCTAGAGAAGAGAAGCACAATGACCGAACGGCAAGTCACCACCATTGACGGTAACGAAGCGGCGGCTTACGTCGCTTACCGGGTCAACGAAGTCTGTACCATCTATCCCATCACTCCTTCTTCCACCATGGCCGAACTGGCGGACCAGTGGGCGGCGGAAGGCATCAAGAACATCTGGGGCACCGTGCCCCTGGTCATGGAAATGCAGCACGAGGGCGGCGCGGCGGGCGCGGCGCACGGCGCGTTGCAGACCGGCGCGCTGACCACGACGTTCACCGCGTCGCAGGGGCTCATGCTGATGATCCCCAACATGTACAAGATCGCTGGCGAATTGACCTCGGCGGTGTTCCACGTCGCCGCTCGCTCTCTGGCGACCCAAGGCTTGTCCATTTTCGGCGATCATCAGGACGTGATGGCGGTGCGGCCGACCGGTTTCTGCATGCTGGCCTCCAGTTCGGTGCAGGAAGCCCACGACATGGCGCTGATCGCCCAGGCGGCCACGCTGGAAGCGCGGGTGCCGTTCATCCATTTCTTCGACGGTTTCCGCACCTCGCACGAGGTCAACAAGCTCACCCTGCTGACCGACGATGAGATGCGGGCGATGATCCGCGACGATCTGGTGCTGGCCCACCGTGCTCGGGCGCTTAATCCCGACCGGCCGTTCATTCGCGGCACCGCCCAGAATCCCGATGTCTATTTCCAAAGCCGCGAAACCGTCAATCCGTTCTACGCCAAGGTGCCGGGGATTGTGCAGGCGGCCATGGACAAGTTCGCCGGCATCACTGGCCGCGCCTACCACCTGTTCGATTACTTCGGCGACCCGAACGCCGAACGGGTTATCATTCTGATGGGTTCCGGCACGGAAACCGCCTGCGAGACCGCCGCTTATCTCAACCAGCGTGGCGAGCGGGTCGGCGTGGTGCAGATCCGTCTCTGTCAGCCCTTGTCGGCGCGTCATTTCCTGGCGGCGCTGCCGGCCAGCGTCAAATCCGTCGCGGTCCTGGAGCGCACCAAGGAACCCAGTGCCAGCGGCGAACCGCTGTATCTGGAACTCGTCAACCTGCTGGTGGAAGCCCAGTCCGCCGGCACGTTACCGACGCCGACCCTGCCGCGGATCATCGGCGGTCGTTACGGCCTGTCGTCCAAGGAGTTCACTCCGGCGATGTGCAAGGCGGTGTTCGACGAGCTGCGCAAGGATCAGCCCAAGAATCATTTCACCGTCGGCATCATCGACGATGTGGCGCACACCAGCCTGGACGTGGACCCGAGCTTCGACATCGAGTCTCATAAAGTAGTGCGCGCCATGTTCTTCGGGTTGGGCGCGGATGGCACGGTCGGCGCCAACAAGAACTCGATCAAGATCATCGGCGACGATCCCGAATTTTTTGCCCAGGGCTACTTCGTTTACGACTCCAAGAAATCCGGCTCGCAAACGGTTTCCCACCTGCGGTTCGGCCCCGATCCGATCCGCGCGCCCTATCTGGTGCAATCGGCCAACTTCATCGGCGTCCACCAGTTCAACTTCCTTGACCGGGGCGACGTGCTGAAACGGGCCGCGCCGGGGGCGGTGGTGTTGCTCAACACCAGTCCGCACGAACCCGAGGAGGCCTGGGACCGGATTCCGCGCCCGGTGCAGGAGGAAATCATCGCCAAGAAGCTGGAAATCTACGGCATCAACGCCGAAAAGGTGGCCCGCGACAACGGCATGGGGACGCGGATCAACACCATCATGCAAACCTGCTTCTTCGCCATTTCCAAAGTGCTGCCGCGCGACAAGGCCATCGACAAGATCAAGTATTCGATCAAGAAGACCTACGCGCGCAAGGGCGAGGAAGTGGTGCGCAAGAATTTCGTGGCGGTGGACAACACGCTGACCAACCTGCGTCAGGTCGAAGTTCCGGCGCGGGCGACCAGCGCCCACCAACTACCGCCGATTGTGCCGGCCGCCGCGCCGGAGTTCGTGCAAAAGGTCACGGCCATGATGATGGCCGGGCGTGGCGACGAATTGCCGGTCAGCGCCCTGCCGGTGGACGGTACTTACCCGAGCGGCACCACCAAGTGGGAGAAACGCAACATCTCCAACTTCGTGCCGATTTGGGAGCCGAACATCTGCATCCAGTGCGGTAATTGCAGCATGGTCTGCCCGCACGGCGTGATCCGGTCGAAGTTCTACAACGAGTCGAGCCTGGAAAGCGCGCCCCAGGCGTTCAAGACCGCGCCCATCGATGCCCGTGGTTTCCCGGACATCCGCTACACCCTGCAAGTGTATCTGGAAGACTGCACCGGCTGCGGGCTGTGCG
>JAVMKH010000116.1:0-20410 GCA_031732935.1 Candidatus Contendibacter sp. | reverse complement strand
CAGAGGCACTACCTTAAATTCGACCCAAAATTGTCTGGACATGGGGTCCACTTCAGCCGACCGCCCTTCAAGCGGGCTGAACCCGCTCACGAACAATCAATTCACTGCTAGCCCCGCAACGCTGGCTTGGGCCTGGTTGCGATCGGTCAGCGGCAACGTAACCACCCCCATTGGACCGAGATAGCCCTGGTTCGTACCGATGGCCGCTTCGGAAGTAAACTCGGTCAGATATTCCTTAAGGCCCGCGACGACACCCAGATTGGCTTTCTTGACATACAGCAACAGCGACTCCACGACGGGATACACCCCATGGGCGACGCTCAAGGCTGAAGGTTCGTAGCCCTCAAGAGAAATGGGGGCCAAACCGGAATCTTGCTTGTACTGGTTTTGCGCCATGATGCCTAGAGTATTGGGATTGGTTTGCAACTCTTTGATAGCCTGGCTATATTCCTTGAACTCAACATAAGCGCCATCCTCGCGGGGGCGCTGGCAAGCCGCTTCGAGCGCCTTGGGGTCGTGCCCCATCAGAGCTTGCATCGGGTCGACTTGCTTGCAGCCGACCAGCATGATTTTGTTCATCGCGACATCGTGGGTACCGTGCATCGCGGCGGGTACCCACAGCATAATCTTGGTGTTGGGCAAAGCGGGATTGATGTCTTTCCAAGTCTTGTAAGGGTTGGGCACCATCCTGGCACCGTCCTTCGGGTCGGGAACCTCCTTGGCCATCGCCAGAAACAATTCCTTGCGGGTCAGATTGGTGAATTTTGCTCCCGTGCTTGATTGAGCGACGACGGTAGCTATCCTTCCAAACTGGATTTCGACGATATCCTTGACGCCGTTTTTCTCGCACACCCCCCTTTCCTCCGACTTCATGGGCCGCACTGCGATAGCGATGTCCAGTGCCTCCGCGCCGGCTCCCGCACAAAACAATTTGAAACCGGCGCCCGAACCGATGCCTTGAATCTGGGGAGGTTTTAATCGAGTGGCCTGGCTAAAGTGCTCGCCCACCGCCGTCGCGAAGGGGTAAATCGTGGCCGAGCCCGCCACGCTGATATAGTCGCGCATCGGTTCGGCGGCAGCACCAATCGCGGCAGCTAGCAACAGAACGAGAGCAAGACTTAAGTTGCGTGCAAGCATCGACTTCTCCTCCTATTACGCGTGGTTACTTGGAGTCAGGCGCAGGATGGAAATAAACGACCCCACGGCAAGCCGCAGGGTACGTATCCCGGAAGGAAGTCACTTTGCCCCCAGACCCGCAACGCGGGCCCGCGCCTCGTTACGACCGTTCAGTGGCAACGTCACCACGCCCATTGGACCCAGATAGCCCCGGTTCGTACCGATAGCCTCCTCGGATGTGAACTCGGTCAGATATTCCTTAAGGCCCGCGACAACATCTAGATTGGCTTTCTTGACATAAAGCAATAGCGGCTCCACGACAGGATAAACTCCATGGGAGACGCTTAGGGTCGACGGTTCGTAGCTATCGAGAGGAATGGAGAACAACCCGGAATTCGGCTTGAAGTGGGTTTGGGACATGACGCCCAGAGTATTGGGATTCGTTTGCAACTCCTTGACGGCTGCGCTAAATTCCTTGAACTCAACATAAGCGCCATCCTCGCGGGGGCGTTGGCAAGCCGTCTCAAGCGCCTTGGGGTCGTTCGCCATCAGGGTTTGCATCGCGGCGACCTCCTTGCAACCGACCAGCATGATTTGCTTCAGCACGATATCGTGAATACCGTGCATTTCGGCGGGTACCCACAGCATAACCTTGGTATTGGGCAAGGCAGGATTGATATCACTCCAGGTTTTGTAGGGATTGGGCACCATCTTGGCGCCGTCCTTCGGGTCGGGAACCTCCTTGGCCATCGCCAGAAACAATTCCTTGCGGTTCAGATTGTTGAACTTCGCCCCCGCGCTGGATTGAGCGATGACGGTAGCCACCAAGCCAAACTGAATTTCAACGATATCCTTGACGCCGTTTTTCTCGCATAACTCTCTTTCCTCCGGCTTCATGGGCCGCACCGCGACCGCGATATCCGGCGTGCCGACCCCGGTTCCCGCGCAAAACAATTTGAAACCGGCACCCGAGCCGATGGCTTGAATCTGTGGGGGTTTTAATTGAGTTGCCTGGCTAAATCGCTCGCCCACCGCCGTCGCGAAGGGAAAAATCGTGGTTGCACCGGCCATGCTGATATGGTCACGCGGAGATTCGGCGGCGACAGCACCAGTTGCGATAACCACTGACAGGATAAAAGCAAGATTCAAATTGCGCGTAAGCATTGACTTCTTCTCCTCACCAGTTATGGCATTTTTTGGAACGGGCCGAACTGAGGTAGCCTCCTCAAAGATAAGCTAACATAAAATAAACTAAACTAACATATATTATGCAAATAACAGACCAAATTGTTTGGAAAAACTGACTTCCCGCGCGATCAAGGGTTTCAGCCGCGGTATGCTGGTTAATCAAGGAGATGGAGTGATGAACAACAAGCAACCAAAGGGTATGATGACAGGAAGCAACCGATCCAGCGTGAAGTTTTGCAACAGGCTCGTTGCCGCATGTTTCATTCTGAAACTCCAGCCAGATCTAAAAAGCCGAGACCCGTTCCACTAGGGCAAATCTAAGATGAATCATTCCAAGCAGCTTTTCTCGAACAGGGCACTAATTGGCCTATTAGCTCTTATAGTGAGCGCGATCATCGCTCTTTTCGTCGCACTATCGTTCTTTGACTACCCATCCGCCGATGATTTTTGCTATGCCACCAAATCCAGGCACTTCGGATTCATTGGCGCCCAAGAATTCTGGTACAAAAACTGGTCGGGCCGATACACTCTGAATTTTGCCTACACCACATTCTCACTACTAGGAGACATTTTTAAAATATACCATTTTCCACCCATTATTCTCCTGCTATCGACCTGGCTCGGATTCTGCTTTATGGTGACGAAGGTATCCCGAGGTAAAATCTCAAAATCGTTTATTTTTCTTACAGGAGGGATATGTACGGTATTATTTATATCCGGCACTCCAAACATTGCTCAGACTTTTTATTGGCCCGGCGGAAGCTTTACTTACCAGATACCCAATGTTCTTCTGCTTTTTCTTTTGGGATTGCTAATTTGGCGTGAAACAACCGCGATTGGCAAGTATACGCGGATACTGATTTTCTTCCTTTCCAGTCTGTTAACAATCATCATCATCGGCGCGAACGAAATATCCCTTTTGTTGACGAGCGTGATTCTTTTCTGCGGTACCATCCACGCGCTGTGGACACGGCGAGATTCCCGCGTCTTCTGGGCAGGACTGTTGCTGATCGCTATCGGAGCCGCGCTCGTCAGCGTACTGGCGCCCGGCAATTATGAGCGCTACGCCACCCTCGATAGCGTAACCCAGTTGCGGCTGATACTCACACCCGGATTTGCCATGCTCCTTTATCCGCCCTGGGTCATATTGCGGCTGCTGTACTGGCTTTCCAATCTGGGACTATGGGCATCGGCGCTCATTGTTTTAGTTATTACATTTCCCATCGCCAAAACTCGGCTCTACTCCGATGGAAATTTTAAACGTTCGTTCCTAATTTTTCCGGCTCTATGGATAATCATGATCTTCGTACTGAATGGAATTGGGTTCCTGATCAATCGATATCCACTACCGGATCGAGCGGAAAGCGTCGTCTGGCTGCTTTTTTTGCTTGGCTGGTATCCTTCCTTCATCATCCTGGCACATTTTACGGTGGGCCAGAACATCCCGTTTGATGACCGTCGCCTCATCCAGCCAGCCATCGTGCTGCTCATGATTAGCCTGTTGGGATCGCCCAATATCTTCGAAGCCTACAAGGACGTTTATCGGGGCTATCGCTACGCTAAGGAATTGCGTGTTCGGTTTGACGCGATCCAAGCCGCCAAGAACCGGGGAGAGACGGAGATCATCGTCGGCAGTATCTCAAAGCCACCGCTGACCTTATTCGCCGCCTATCTCGAAACTGACCCTGGAGATTTCAAGAATCAGTGCATGAGCGAATACTTCGAGGTCAAGTCCATCCGACTCGGTTCTCCCGCTCAATAACCTCGCTTTCGATCCAAACCCATTTCGACCAAAACCCTCCATCAACCGATGCCAACCCTCGGCTCCACCCACAGCCGGTCGCGCAGACCCGAGGACCGCCGAAGCCGCCGTTCGACCGCGCCGATAAGCACCTCCGGCAGCCCGTGAAACGCCGCCCCTTGCCTGGCGCGCGTCAAGGCTGTGTACATCAGTTCGCGGCTTAACACCGGTGACGATTCGTTCGGCATGACCATCACGATTCGGTCGAACTCCGACCCCTGACTTTTATGCACTGTCATCGCGTAGACGGTCTCGTGCTCCGGCAGGCGGGCTGGGGCGAAACCGCGCAACGCGCCGTCACTGCCCAGGAAAAACACCCGCATCCGTTCCGAATGGTCCGGGTCTGGCAGGGCGATGCCAATATCGCCGTTGAACAGTCGCAGGTTGTAGTCGTTGCGAACGATCATCACCGGTCGGCCTAGATACCAGTCCCGGCGAGTCTGAATCAAATCTCGATCGCGCAGCGCCGCCTCGCACAGGTCGTTCAACGCTTCCACCCCAAAGGGTCCGTTGCGCAAGGCGCTCAATACCCGGAATCGGTTGAAGTGCTCGAACACGGTCGCCGGTTCGGCGCCCTCCCGCGCCGCCCGCAGATAGGGCGCGAAACCTTCTCCAATCGGTTCCGCCAACTGGTCCGGCAACTCGACGGGATCGGCCAAGGTCCGCCAGGCGATGTCCTCGCGGGGCGAACCAGTCAACAACACCACCGCCGCCTCTCCCTTGCCGCCGTTCACCGCCCGGGCCAGCGCGCCGATGCCACTGGTTGCGCTGAAGCGGTAGCTGTGCCGCAACAGCACGATGGCGTCGGCCAGCGGCGGGGGCGTGATCCGCCCGCGCGGCAATGCTTCGCCGGTCAATGTCGCTAGTCGCGCCCGAAACTCTGGCGAAAACCGACCACCGCCAAAGCAAAGGTCACCCAGCACCGCCCCCGCGTCCACCGAGGCCAGTTGATCCTTGTCACCCAACAGGATCAGTCGGGCGGCGGACGGCAGCGCGTCGACGGTCTTGGCCATCAGCGCCAGCCCGACCATGGACACTTCGTCCACCACCAGCACGTCCACCGACAGCGGGTCATCGCGGTTATGGCGGAAATACACCGAATCCGGCCGGGCACCGAGCAAGCGATGCAGGGTGGATGCTTCCTCGGGAATTTGCGCCAGCCGCTCCGGCTCCAATCCCAGGGTGGGCTTGGCCGCGCGGATCGCTTCCTGCAAACGCGCCGCCGCCTTGCCGGTGGGCGCGGCCAAGGCGATACGCAACGGCCGACCGTCGGTCTGACCGGTCAGCAGCGCCAGAATTTTTAGGACGGTGCTGGTCTTGCCGGTGCCTGGCCCGCCGGAGATGATGCAAACCCGCTTCAGCGCCGCCACCGCCGCCGCCACCTTCTGCCAGTCCGGCCCGGTCAGTTGCGGATGGCGGGGAAACAGCCGGTCGAGATCGGCCCGCAGCCGCGCCTCGTCCACGGTCGCCACGGGTTCCCCAGCCCGCCGCGACAAATCCTCGGCCAGCCGGTGCTCGTATTCCCAGTAGCGGTACAAGTACAGTCGGCCGCGTCGGTCGAGAATTAGAGGTTGACGCGCGCCCGGTCGCCCGACCACTGGGCTAGCGCGCAGGATTCCCAGCCAGTCGCCGATCGGCGTGGGCGTGAAGGGTGCCTCCTCGGCCATGACGGTCCAGCGCCGTGCCCATTGCCGCAGGTTGACGCAGATGTCACCCTGGCCGGTGGCGTGACTGGCCAAGGCCGCCGCCAACGCCAATTCCGGTGATCCACCCTCGGCCAACCGGTTCATGAACCGGGCGAAATGCAGGTCCAGGTCGGTCAGCAGACCGCGTTCGAACAGAATTCGCAGTGGATCGTTCATACCGCGGCGCCGGTCACCATCAAATCATCCAGCGCCTCGACCAGGGCCAACGCGGGCCGGTCGCGGTACACCCCGAAATCCGGCCCCAGCGCCGGGTCCATGCCGCGCAGGAACAGATAGAACACGCCGCCAAAGTGGCGCTGGTAGTCGTAATCCGGCACGCGCAGCCGCAAATAACGGTGTAACGCCACGGTATAGATCAGGTATTGCAGCAGATAGGATTCGCGAGCCATTGCTTCATCCAAACGCTCCCGCCGGTAAGCCGTCGATCCCGCGCCGAGCCAGTTGGATTTGTAATCGGCCAGGTAGAACCGCCCACCCGCCTCGAACACCAGGTCGATGAAGCCCTTCATGTAACCGCGCAACGGGCTGAATTCCAGATTCTCGATCCGTTCCCGGAACGGGCCGGCGACGTAACCGTGCCGCTCCAGCAACCGCCGCAACGCTTCGGCGCGCAACGCGCTCACCGGATAGGTGAATTCCAATTCATCGAGCCGCTGTTCCGGCGCGACCGTCGCCAGCGTCAAACCGCTTTGGTCCAGCGGCGTCGCCAATACCCGCTCCACCCAGTCCGCTACCGTCGGCGTCCAGGCCGCCGCGTCCAGGCCATGCCCGGTCAGCGTTCGGCCGACCAGGGTTTCCAATCGCTCCCGATCCCGTTGGGTAAAATCCAGCCGCTCGAATAGCGCGTGCAAGCAGGTTCCCGCCCGCGCGCCGCGTGGAAAGGCGAATACATCCTGGATTGAATCCGCGACCGGTTCGGTTTCAGCGGCGGGAACAGCGACGGCCGTGTCGTAATCGGGCGCTTCGACCGCGTGGCCAGCGGTCAGCGCGGTGAAGCTGCCCACCCGCCAGGATTCCGGCAGGGGTCCGACAAAGGCGCGCGCCCGCAATTCCGGCTCCGCCACGGCGGGCGGTTGGTAAATCTGGCCCGACTCGCGCGGCAGAGAGGTAATAGCGACGGTCTCGCCCGCCACCGCGAACGCGGCTTGCAGTTCGGCCCGCAACACCGCCGGCTCCAAGGTCTTGAACCGTTGCTGGGTGACTTCCAGCGCATCCTGGGACGGCCCGATCACCGGCGGGCGATGCAGCAACCAAACCGGTGGCGCGGTTCCGCTTTCATCCGTCTTGCCACGGACCTGATACTTACCCCAAACCAGCGTGCAACGTTGCTTGGCGCGGGTCAGGGCCACGTAGAACAGCCGCAGGTTTTCGGCCATTTCCTCGCGGCGGGCGAACTGTCGGGCGGGGGCGTCCTCGGCCGCGCCGACGGCGAGCACGGTTCGAGCCGGACACGCGGAATCGTGGTACAGCAGCAGATCATTCTCGTCGGCGCGCAGCTTGCCATCCCACGGAAACGGGCAAAACACGACCGGATACTCCAATCCCTTGCTCTTGTGGACCGTGACGATTCGCACCAGATTCTCGTCGCTTTCCAGCCGCACTTGTTGCTCCTCGTCCCGGTTGGCCGGCGCGCGGCGATGGTCGCCCAGCCATTTGAGCAGGCCGGCCATGCCTGGATGACCGCGACTGGCGACATGCAGCAGTTCGGCCAGATGCAGCAGGTTGGTCAGGCGCCGCTCGCCGTCCTGGAACGCTAGCAGGCGCGACGCCACCGCTTGCTCGTTCAGCCAGGCGCGGAAAAAGTGGATGAAACCCTCGTCTCGCCACTGTTGTCGGTAACCCTGAAAGGTTTCCAGCCACCGCGCCCAGGCCTGTTCGTCGTCGCGCAATCGGTATAGCGCCTCGCCGCTCAAGCCGAACAGGTCGTCGGCCAGAACCGCGCGCACCTGGCCTTCATCGCCTGGCTCCAGCACCGCCGCCAGCAATCCTTCCAGTTGTCGCGCCTCCTTTGAAGCGAACACACTGTCGTCCACCTGCTGAACGCAAGGCACGCGCAAGCGCAGCAACTGCTCGCGGAGCATTCGACCCTGCCGATGGCTGCGCACCAGCACGGCGATGTCGCCGCCGGCCAGCGGTCGGTCGCCGATGCCCGCCTGGCCGCGTGCGCCCAGGTTTAGCAAACGAGCGATTTCAGCGGCGGTCGCCCGAGCCGCCCGTTCGCTGGCAACACCCTTGGCTAGCGGTTGATCACCGTCCGGCTCCAGCCACCACAGTTGCAGCGGGGACTCGTTCCGGCCGTGAATCCAGAGCGGCTCGTGGTGTTTCTTTTCCGCCGGAATCGCCGGCTGGAAACCGATGGCATCGAACAGGAAGGGTCGCGTTTTGGCCGCGCCGAACACCGCGTTCAGCGCCGTCAGCAGACGCGGGTCGGAACGCCAATTGACATCGAGGGTATAGTCGCGGGTAGCATCGTGGCGGGCGGCCAGGTACGCAAAGATGTCCGCGCCGCGAAAGCTGTAGATCGCCTGCTTGGGATCGCCGACCAGAAACACCGGCTGATTCGCCTCAGCGTAGATGCGTCGGAAAATGTCGTACTGCACCGGATCGGTGTCCTGGAATTCGTCGATCAGCGCGGCGGCGTAACGGCGGCGCAGGGTGTCGACCAGGGCCACACCCCGCCGGGGATCGGTCAGGGCTTCGCGCAGGTTGAGCAGCAGATCATCGTAGGATTGAAGCTGTTGCCGCCGCTTGCGCGTCGCCAGCTCGGCGTTGCAGTACGCCAGCAACTTCACCGGAATTCGATGCCGACAGTAGTCAGCCAGGGTTTCGCAGGCGGTTTTGAGCGTCTCGCAGGCGTCGAAGAACGGGTGGCGGGGCGCGGGTTGATCGCCTTTGCGCGACTGTTGCAGCTTGGAAGTGGTGAACTGTTCAAACTTTGGGAACAGTTCAAGCTTCGGAATTTCGGCGGCCAGATAACCATCCATGTCGCTCAGCCAGCCGGGGAGCGATTTCAAGCTGTACTTTTGTCGATTCAGACCGGGAGCCTTGAGCAAGAGATCCTCGACCTCGGCGCGATGACTCTGCCAAATTTCCCGTGCCTGCCGGTAAGCCAGAAGAAACGTCTGTTCAAGCGCCACCCCATCAGCATTGCCTTCCGGCATGACCACCTGAAGATAGGGCTTGCCCAGATACGGGCTGATGTCGGCGAGTAACTTCGCCGGACTATATTTTTTATCCAGAAAGTATTGCGCCACCATCGGCGAGGCCGGGTAAAACTCCCGTCGCCAGAAATCCTCGACAATTTCCAGGAGCAGATCGCTGGTGTCGGCCAGCAACTCGGTCTCGAACGACAATCCGGTTTCAAAGGCGCTGTCGCCCAGCGCCCGCTGGCAGAAGCCGTGAATGGTGAAAATGGCGGCCTCGTCGAAGCCACGCACCGCATTGTTCAGCCGGCGGATGGCGAGATCGCGGTCGGGCAGCACATCCAGCATCCGCAGGCTGAACTCATCGTCCTCCCCGGCCCGGCCATGCTGGAACGCCCGCCGGATTTGCCCCAGCCGCTCGCGGATGCGGTCACGCAGTTCCTTGGTCGCGGCGTTGGTGTAGGTGACGACCAGAATCCGGTTGACCGGAATCGCCGCCTCCATCACCAGACGCAGATACAGCGTGGCCAGGGTATAGGTCTTGCCGGTTCCGGCGCTGGCCTCGATCAGGTTGAGACCGTTCAGTGGCGCGTAGAGCGGGTCAAACCGTTCCATCACCCTGCATCGCCAGCGCCGAAATACTCGGTCGTGTAACGTTCCACCCGCAGTTCCGGCGACCAGAAATCGAGCGGCAGCCCAGCCTTGTGCTTGAGTTGCGCCAGAAAGACGTAGGGGTCGGGCAAACTCTCCCAAACCGAAGGCAGGAAAGTGGCGCGGTGGTGACGAAACTGGAGGATCAGTCCGTCCACCCCTGGCCGTACTTGCGCCAGCAAGTCCTCTTCGGAACCGAAACGCATTGGCTCCGGCGGCGACAACACCGAGATGAAAATCTCCAGCTTGGGGAATTCGTCCGGCCGCAGTTCGGGAAAGCGGGGATCCTCGAACGCCGCCGCGTAGGCATGGGCGGCGACATCCCGCACCAGCGGCTGATAGGCGGTGAGCGCGCCGATGCAGCCGCGCAACTGACCACCGATTTCCAAGGTCACAAAGGTGGCCCGCAGCAACCGCAGGGTTTCTGGATAATCGTCCGGATTGACCGTCAGCGCCCGTCGGTGCCGCAGGCCATGCTGGATCGAGGCGCGCGCCACCTCCAGCAGCGTGGTCCGATCCGCCATCGACAACACGTTATCGGTGGACATGAAGGTTCCAATTCCGGTCAGTGGAACACATATGCGCCATACCCCACCACCTGATCGCGCGAGCCGGCGGTATCGCCGGAATTGCGCAAGTCGATGGTTTCACCGCGCAGACCCTTGCGCCGCGCCATCCACAACAGACCGTTGACCGGATTGCGCCCGCAAGCCTGGTCGTAGCCGATGTCCTCGTAGCGCAGCGCCTCGATGGCCTGGGACGTGGCGCTGTCCAGGTTGCGGGCGGTCTGGTAGTCCTGATAGTGGCTGAGATCGGAGCTGATGACGATCAGGGTTTCCGGCCCACCCCACAGCGCTTCCAGCACCGCCCCGACTTCCGCCGGCCGGGCGTCGCCGACCACCAGCGGAACCAGCTTAAAATCGCCCAGCACCTCCTGCAGGAAGGGCAGATGCACTTCCAGGCTGTGCTCCTGGGCGTGAGCCTGTTCCAGAAAGCCCACTTCCGGCAGACTCCGAATCTGCTCGACTGCCTCCTGGTCCACCGGAATCTGGCCCAGTGGAGTCGAAAAGGCCACCATCCCGCTGACCGCGATGCCCCGAAATCCGACCCGGTGGCTGGGCCCCAACAAGACCACCCGGGTGATGACATCGCGGACTGCCCGCAGCCGGGCATAGGCCGAGGCGGCGATGGGTCCGGAGTAGATATAGCCCGCATGAGGGGCGATGATCGCCTTGGGCGGTGGTTCGGTCGAAGGTTCGACTTGACTGAGAAAGTGCCGCACCTGAGCGTGCAGCTCCGTGGCATCGGCTGGATAGAACAATCCCGCCACGGCGGGTGTGCGCACGGTTTGCATAACGACGCCCTCCCGATAAGTTTGCCAATATCGATCAGTTAGAGTATAGGGCGTAAATTCGTTCGGCGAAGATCGAATTGAGTGGTCTAACCCTTACGGCAACCCATATTTCCGCTAGCTAAAAAACGACGAGAGCCTTTATCCAGGAGGCCATATGAATCAAGTCACCGAGTTTTTCCCTACCCGCTACTGGCATGTCCTCGACGACGGTCGGATCCAATGCGATGTCTGTCCGCGCTTCTGCAAGCTGCACGAAGGTCAACAAGGTCTGTGCTTCGTGCGCGGCCATCACGACGGCCAGATCGTGCTGACCAGCTATGGCCGGTCCAGCGGCTTCTGCATCGATCCGATCGAAAAGAAACCCCTCAACCACTTTCTGCCTGGCACTTCGGTGATGTCGTTCGGCACCGCTGGCTGCAATCTGGCCTGCAAGTTCTGCCAGAACTGGGACATGAGCAAGTCGCGCGAGATGGACACCCTGGCTGATGCCGCCTCGCCGGACAAGCTGGCGCGGGTGGCCCACGAACTGGGCTGTCGCAGCATGGCCTACACCTACAACGATCCGGTGATCTTCATGGAGTACGCCATGGATGTCGCCATCGCCTGCCGGGACTACGGCATCAAGTCGGTGGCGGTCACCGCCGGCTACATGTGCGACGAACCGCGCCGGGAATTCTACAAATACATGGACGCCGCCAACGTGGACCTCAAGGCTTTCACCGAGAATTTCTACTGGAAGATCTGCGGCGGCCACCTGCAACCGGTGCTCGATACCCTGATATATCTGAAGCGCGAAACCAATGTCTGGTTCGAAATCACCACCCTGCTGATTCCCGGCGAGAACGATTCGGATGCGGAACTGGAGGCGCTGACCCAGTGGGTGGTGGAAAACCTGGGTCCGGATGTACCGATTCACTTCACCGCCTTCCACCCCGACTGGAAGATGCTGAACCACTCTCCCACCCCACCCTCGACCCTGAGCCGGGCGCGGCGGATCGCGCTGAAGAACGGCATCCATTACGCCTACACCGGCAACGTCAACGACGAAAAAGGTGGCAGCACCTACTGCCACCAATGCGGACAAAAGCTGATTGGCCGCGACTGGTATACGCTCGGCGAATGGAACCTGACCGCTGACGGGCGTTGCAAATCCTGTGGAACACCCTGCGCCGGCGTGTTCGAAACCCGACCGGGAACCTGGGGCGCGCGGCGGCGCCCGGTGCGCCTTCGACAGTACGCCGACTAACGCGCCGACGGGTCCGCTGCATTGACTTCTCAATCCCAATTTCTCTCCCACTAAGGGAGAGACGGGAGATCAAGCAAGCGCGATGTTGAGCTACCGCCACACCTTTCACGCTGGCAATTTCGCCGACGTGTTCAAGCATGTCCTGCTAATTCAGCTCATCCGCGCCCTGCGGCGCAAAGACAAACCGTTCTGCCTGTTCGACACCCACGCCGGCGCCGGCCGTTACGATCTGGATTCGCCGCCGGCGCAAAAGAACCGTGAATTCGCCGGTGGTATTGGCCGGTTGTGGAATCAGCCTGGGCTGAGTCCGGAACTGGCCGACTATGTGGCGCGGGTTCAAGAGGTGAGCCCGGATGGACGGTTGCGGTACTACCCTGGCTCGCCACGCATTGCCCGCGCGCTGCTGCGCCCCGACGACCGGCTGATCCTGACCGAGCTTCATCCGACCGAGCACGCCGCGCTCAAGGCCAAATTCGCCGGCGACCGCCAAGTCGCGGTTCACCACCAGGACGGCTACGCCGCGCTCAAGGCATTGCTACCGCCGCCGGAACGGCGCGGACTGATCCTGATCGACCCGGCCTACGAGATGAAGGATGAATTCGACCGTTTGCTTGAAGCGGTCCAAGTCATTCACCGCCGCTGGGCAACCGGGATCGTCGCTCTCTGGTATCCCATTCTCGACCGCACGCCCAGTCTGCGCTTTCAACGGACCCTGCAACAGTTGGAGATTCCAGCGATGCTGTGCGCGGAACTGGGGCTGTATCCTTACGACGGTCCACCGGGCCTGCATGGATGCGGCATGATCCTCGTCAATCCGCCGTGGAAACTGGACGAGACGCTGGGCCGTCTGTTGCCCGAGCTGCTGCACTGGTTGCGCGTTGGCGAGCACGGCCAAACCCGGCTGGAATGGCTGACTCCGGCACCCTGACCCCCAACCCCTGATTGCTCAAAACCCATGCGCTACGACACCCTGATCGACGCTCCCACTTTGCACACCCATCTCAACGATCCCCAATGGGTGATCATGGATTGCCGTTTCAGTCTGATGGATACTGAAGCCGGCCGCCGCGCTCACCAGGACAGTCATTTGCCCGGCGCCCGCTATGCCCATCTCGACGAAGACCTGTCCAGCCCCATCACGCCGGCCACGGGCCGGCATCCGCTGCCCGATCCCGCGCGACTGGCGCACAAGCTGGGTAAATGGGGCATAGGTCCTGGAACTCAGGTCGTGGCCTACGACGACCTGGGCGGGATGCTGGCGGCGGCGCGGCTGTGGTGGCTGTTGCGTTGGCTGGGACACGAAGCGGTGGCGGTGCTAGACGGCGGCTTTCCCGTCTGGCAAAGAGCCGGACTGCCACTCACCGCCGCATTGCCCACCGTGCAGCCGACCCTATTCCATGGCCAACCGGATGATCGGCTTTGGTTGACCACGGCGCAGGTCCTGACGCTGCCCCCGGAGAATGTGGTGCTGGACGCGCGGGCGGCGGCGCGGTTTCGAGGCGAGATGGAACCCATCGATCCGGTTGCCGGCCACATTCCGGGCGCGGTCAACCTGCCGACCGAGGGCAATTTAACCGCCGCAGGTCACTTTCTGTCGGTCGCCGAGCTACGAGCGCGGTTCGCGGCGGCACTGGGCGAACGGCCGCCGACCACGGTGGCGCACAGTTGCGGTTCCGGCGTGACCGCCTGCCACAACCTGCTGGCGATGGAAGTTGCTGGTCTGCGCGGTTCGTGGTTATACGCCGGCTCGTGGAGCGAGTGGATTCGCGATCCTGGTCGGCCCGTGGCGACTGGCGTCGAGTGAATCGCGGTTAACATCGAAACCGGCGCGCTTGGAAAAAACGCGCCGGCTTACGGACCGATTATCGCCGCCCCTTCAGCGCCGCGATGCGCATCCGCAAGGCGTTGAGCTTGATAAAGCCCTCGGCGTCCTTCTGATTGTAGGCGCCAGCATCATCCTCAAACGTGGCGATGTTCATGTCGAACAGGCTGTCATCGGACTTGCGGCCCACTACGATCACATTGCCCTTGTACAGCTTCACCCGCACCACCCCATTGACCGGAGCTTGCGAGGCGTCGATCAAGGTTTGCAACATCTTCCGCTCGGGGCTCCACCAGTAGCCGTTGTAAACCAGGTTGGCGTAACGCGGCATCAGATCGTCCTTAAGATGGGCAACTTCCCGATCCAGGGTCAACGATTCCATCGCCCGGTGCGCCTTGAGCATGATGGTGCCGCCGGGGGTTTCGTAGCAACCGCGTGATTTCATCCCGACATAACGGTTTTCCACCAGGTCCAGCCGACCGATGCCGTGCTCGCCGCCCAGTCGATTCAGCCGAGTCAACACGGCGGCGGGCGTCAGCGCCTCGCCGTCGATGGCGACGATGTCACCCTGGCGATAGGCGAGATCCACATAGCGCGGCTCGTCAGGCGCCTTCTCGGGGGACACCGACCAGCGCCACATCTCTTCCTCTGGCTCGTTCCATGGATCTTCCAACACCCCACCTTCATAGGAAATGTGCAACAGGTTGGCGTCCATCGAATACGGCGATTTCGTCCCGCGCTTCATCTCGACCGGAATGCCGTGCTGCTCGGCGTAGGCCAGCAACTTCTCGCGCGACAGCAGATCCCACTCCCGCCAGGGGGCGATGATCTTGATATCCGGCTTGAGCGCGTAGGCTCCCAGTTCGAAGCGCACCTGATCGTTGCCCTTGCCGGTGGCGCCGTGCGAAACGGCGTCGGCCCCGGTCGCCACCGCGATTTCGATCTGGCGCTTGGCGATCAAGGGGCGAGCGATGGAGGTGCCGAGCAGGTATTCACCTTCGTAAATGGCGTTGGCCCGGAACATGGGGAACACGAAATCGCGCACGAATTCCTCGCGCAGATCATCGATGAAGATGTTTTCCGGCTTGATGCCCAGCTTGAGCGCCTTGACGCGCGCCGGTTCCAGTTCCTCGCCCTGCCCCAGGTCGGCGGTGAAGGTCACCACCTCGCATTGATACACGTCCTGCAACCACTTCAAAATCACCGAGGTATCCAGGCCACCCGAATAGGCCAGCACGACTTTCTTCACGTCGGACATAACATTCCCCACGAACGCCGATGGTTTGAGCAACGAGAACGGCCCGGACACTCTTCAGCCCGAGCCGTCATAGACCGCTAGCTTAAGGTTTTACCCCCATGCGTCAAGGCGTGCGCGGTGGGCGTATAATCCATCATCACATCTAATCCATCGTCACATCCCCTCCCAGCCGCTGAAAACCGCCATGGACACCCTCACCCTCACCCGACCCGACGACTGGCACCTACACGTCCGCGACGGCGCGGCCATGCGCGCGGTCGTCCCACACAGCGCCCGCCAGTTCGCCCGCGCCATCATCATGCCCAATCTGCGCCCACCGGTGACCACCACCGAGCAGGCGTTGACCTACCGGGAGCGCATCCTGGCCGCCGTGCCGGAGGGATGGGCGTTCCAACCGCTGATGACGCTGTACCTGACCAACAACACCCCACCGGACGAAATCACCCGCGCCAGGGAATCCAGCCACATCGTCGCCTGCAAGCTTTACCCGGCTGGCGCGACGACGAATGCCGACTCCGGCGTAACCGCCATCGAGGAAATTTATCCGGTGTTGGAGGCGATGCAGGCGCGGGGCCTGCCTCTGTTGATTCACGGCGAGGTCACCGACCCGGCGGTCGATGTCTTTGACCGCGAGGCGGTTTTCATCGACCAGGTCCTCACTCCCCTCATCTGGGATTTTCCGGAATTGAAAATCGTGCTGGAACACATCACCACCGAGGACGCGGTGGACTACGTGCGGGAAGCACCGGTCACGGTCGCGGCGACGATCACCGCCCATCATCTGCTCTACAACCGCAACGCGATTTTTCAGGGTGGCCTTCGCCCGCATCACTACTGCCTGCCGATCCTCAAGCGCGAACGCCATCGCCAGGCGCTGATTCAAGCCGCGACCAGCGGCAATCCCAAATTCTTTCTCGGCACCGACAGCGCTCCGCACCCGCGCCGGGACAAGGAAACCGCCTGTGGCTGCGCCGGCTGCTACACCGCCCACGCCGCGCTGGAACTGTACGCCGAAGCCTTCGCCGCCGCTGGGGCGCTGGATAAGCTGGAAGCCTTTGCCAGCTTCCACGGCGCGGATTTTTATGGCCTGCCGCGCAACGTGGGAACGGTCACCCTAAACCGCCAACCGACCCCCGCTCCGGAATCCTTCCCGTTCGGCGACGATGAACTGATCCCGTTACGGGCCGGGGAAATGCTGGGCTGGCGGATAGAAATATAAACGGTAAGTGTTCAAGCCCCCCTCGTTCCGCACAGCGATGGGTTTCGCTACGCTCAACCCATCCTACGAAAAAAATGAAATTGGGTTGTAGGATGGGTTGAGGAACGAAACCCATCAATACGGGGCGAAACCGCCAGGGGATCTGAACGGTTACCATAAACACGGGTAGTGTGTTCACTCTAATTTTCGTTGCTACAGTGCGCCTCAACAAAGGTGGAAACGCCGCCGGGTCAGATGGAAACCGGCATTTCGATCAACATCTTGAGTCGAGGAAAGTCATCATGGCAAACGTTGCGCTGAAAAACATCATCGAAGCCCCCATGGCCGCCAACATCCGCGAATCGGCCAATCGCATCTGGTTAGCCGGACTGGGCGCCTTCGCCAAAACCCAGGAAGAAGGCGAAAAGCTGTTCCAGTCCCTGATCAAGGAAGGCGAGGCCGTCGAGAAGCGCGCCAAGGCCGGCGCCGAAGCCCGCTTTGAGGAAGCCAAGGGCAAGGTTATCGAGTTCCGCGGCAAAGCCAACGAACAGTTCGACCGGCTGGAAGAGCTGTTTCAGGAGCGGGTGGCCCAGGTGCTGGGCCGGCTGGGCGTGCCGACCCAGGAAGACATTCAGGAATTGGCCAAGCGTGTCGAAGCGCTGAACCAAAGCATCATGGCGCTGAAGAAGTAAACACCCACCGTCGACCCGCCTGAACAAGGCCCTGTGGCGAACCGCCATGGGGCCTTGGTTTTTTTCGACGCCAACCGCAGCGCTCGCCCCAAAATGGCGCAAGGGTGATGGTTTCGCCCTTTCCTGGTGCTCGCTACCTGGAACAGTCTTTTGACAGAGCGCGTGCGACACGCCTATGTTGCGCCGCAACATCCCGTACCTGGACCCGCCTGGGACTTCCTTGAACACCCTGGCTTGAATTTTGCTGAATCCAGCTCGTTCAAACCACCGTTCACCGAGGAGATCAAGCCATGGCGTCGCGACCCTTCCACCGTTGGCGATTTCCGTTCATGGCCGCGTCGGCGTTGATCGGCCCCATGGCGTTAGCCGCCGACGCTCCGGCGCACACCGCCGCTGATACCCTTTGGGTGGCGCTCAGCGCCGCGCTGGTGTTTTTCATGCAGGCAGGTTTTGCCCTGCTGGAAGGCGGCATGGCGCGCAGCAAGAACGCCGTCAACGTACTCATGAAAAATTACATGGACGCCTGCGTGGGCGGCCTCATTTTCTGGCTGGTCGGATTCGGCCTGATGTTCGGTCACAACGCCACCGGTTGGTTCGGCGCCAGCCACTTCGCCCCGAACAGCGCTACCCCCTGGGACTGGGTGTTTTTGTTCTTCCAGATGATGTTCGCCGCAACCTCAACCACCATCGCCTCCGGTGCCATGGCCGAGCGTATTCATTTCCGCGCCTATCTGATCGGCGCCTGCGTGATTTCCGGGCTGATTTACCCCGTCTTCGGCAGTTGGGCCTGGGGTAGTCATGGCGGCGGCGACGGCTGGCTCAAGGCGCTGGGCTTCGTCGATTTCGCCGGCTCCACCGTGGTGCATTCCATCGGCGGCTGGTGCGCGCTGGCCGGCATCATCGTCCTGGGGCCGCGTTTGGGTCGATTCGGGCCACGGGGCGAATCCCGTCCCATGCCCGGCCATAACCTAAGCCTGGTGGCGTTGGGTGGTTTCATCCTCTGGTTCAGCTGGTTCGGTTTCAACGGCGGCTCCACGCTGACCGCCGACGGAGACGTTGGCAAAATCCTGGTCAATACCCACCTCGGCGCCTGCGCGGGCGCGGTCGGGTCCGCGTTGTTCAGCGCCGCTCTGGGACAGCGCGTGTTGTTGACCGCCACCGTGAACGCCAGCATCGGTGGATTGGTGGCGGTCACCGCTGGCTGCGCCACCATGGAACCCGGTTACGCCATTCTTACCGGTCTCGTCGCCGGCGTCATCGCCACCCTCGGACCGGCGCTGGTAGCCAAGATGCGCTGGGACGACGTCGTGGACGCGGTTTCCGTCCATGCCTTCTGCGGCGTCTGGGGCACTTTGGCGGCCGGCCTGTTCTACAACGGTGATTTGTTCAACCCAAACCGGATCGCCGTACAAGCCGTTGGCGTCCTCGCCGCCTTCGTCTGGGGATTAGGCACCGCCTGGCTTACCTATATGCTGATTGCCCGCACCATCGGCATCCGTTCCACTACCCTGCACGAACAGCGGGGACTGGACTTTACCGAGCACGCAGAGATCGGCTACCCCGAATTTCAACACATGCAGACCTTCAACCCGGACAGTTTGCACCGCTAGGATATCTATTCCCGGCGGCTCATCGGCGGCTGCGCGGACAAATCAAAATGGTCGTTCCCGAATCGGGCGCATGACAATCCATTGGAAGCAAGCATGGAATTTGAGCAGAAGAAAACAGCCATCGAGCAAGGGTTGACGCCCTTTCTCAACGGTGAACCGTTGGGATACGCCCTGCGCCTGTGGGAGTTGAAGTACGCTGGCGACCCGGTCTTCGCCCTGGTGCGCTTCGTCAACGAGCTTTACGAAAGCGCCGGCTTGACAGCCCCGCGCACCAAGGTGTTGCAAAGCTTGATTCGCGCCCTGAACAAGTTGCCCGATCCAATCTTCAAGTCTCAGGGCCAAACCACCCATCCCAGCATCATCGAAGAAAACCATGACGACGCCATTCACGTCTGTTTCCTGCTGGTGGACACCTTGATCGACCGCCCGCCCCACGACGAGAGCGTTGGCGTCCGCCGATACCTGCTCGATCATCTGAAACAGTTGAAACAACCCGAGCCGATCCTGAACGCCATTCGCGCCTGGCTGAGTCAGCGGCAACCAATCGCCGTGCCCATTCCCGAAACCGTACTCACCCGGATCGTCAATCTGGCGTATGTCGCCCTGTGTGAATACGAAGGTCCCACCAAGGCGGATCGAGCGCTGCACGAGGCGGTCCTGATCGTCGAGACAGCCACTTCCGGTTCCAAATTCCCCGTCCGGCGTTTGCTCTAATCCACCGACGCCTTGTCGCGCGGGCGGTTTGGCCGCGCGGCATCACTTGCTGGTAGTCCATGCAGCTTTTTCAAATCAGCGGATCACCAGGAACCGTCCCTATCCCATGGAGTCCATAGGGAAAACGGGCTTTGCGCGCGGGTGATGGTCAATCGCTTGCCGCAATAGGGGACACAATCATGAAAGCGCCCTACTCTCCTCCATCTCTCGCATGGCATGCCCTGGCTGTCGAGCAAGTCTTGCGGGAACTGAACACCGCGCCGGGCGGGCTGAGCGAGACCGAAGCCGCCCAGCGACTGGAGGTCCACGGTCCCAACCGGTTGCGTCCCCCCAAGCAACGCGGGCCGATGACTCGCTTCCTGCTTCAGTTCCACAATGTGCTGATCTACGTGTTGTTGGCCTCGGCCGCCATCACCGCCGCGCTCGGTCATGCGGTGGATACCGGGGTCATTCTGGGGGTGACGATCATCAACGCCCTCGTCGGGTTCGTCCAGGAAGGCAAGGCGGAATCGGCGCTGGCGGCCATTCGCAAGATGCTGTCGTTGCGGGCACTGGCGCTGCGCGACGGGCAACGCCGGGAAATCGCCGCCGAGACGCTAGTGCCGGGCGACTGGGTGTTGCTGCAATCGGGCGACAAGGTGCCCGCCGACCTGCGGCTGGTCGAGGTCAAGAATCTGCGGATTCAGGAAGCGGTGCTGACCGGCGAGGCGGAAGCGGTCGATAAAACGGTCACGCCCGTATCCGCCGAGGCGGCTATCGGCGACCGCGCCAACATGGCCTATTCCGGCACGCTGGTCAGCCACGGCCAAGCCACCGGCGTGGTGGTCGCGACCGGCGAGCGGACCGAAATCGGCCGTATCAGCGCCCTGCTGGAACAGGTCGAGGAAATCGCCACTCCCCTGTTGCGGCAG
>JAVMKH010000115.1:0-20542 GCA_031732935.1 Candidatus Contendibacter sp. | reverse complement strand
TGATGACGACTGCCGAGACCTCAAGCAGCGCTTGGAGGCCATCGCGCAACGGGCGAGGCTGCGATCCAGAAGCCGCGCGGGCGGCTTGCCGTGGCAACTCGTCAACCGCATCGCCATCGAGGAGCTGGAGGCTTGGTACTTCGCTGATTGGGAGGCCGTAAGGGCGGCTTATCCACGTGTGCCGTCGAACATCCCCCATCGCCAAGGTTTCCGTGACCCCGATGCCATCGCTGGCGGCACCTGTGAAGCTTTCGAGCGGATGATGCAGAGGCATGGGTACTTCAAGGGCGGACTTGCCAAGATCGAGGCAGCGTGCGCCGTGGGGACTTGGGTCGATCCGGCGCGAAGTCGCTCGCGCAGTTTCGCGGTGTTCCAACAGGCGCTGGCGGAGGCGGTCGCGTGATGTCCTGTGCCGAATTCATCGTCGAAGACGCCGCCCTTGCCGGCTTGAAGCCCTTGGGTCGGAAGAGATGGGTGGTCCTATGAAACAGCACAAATAGCGGTGCCCGACAACGCATCCGGCCCCTGGCTGCGGCTGTTCCGCAACGCCCGGCAGTGGTTGGGATGGCAAGCCCGATTAAAATTTCCTGGAATTTCTGACGAGCCCCGTGACCGATGACTCCATTGACCACGCCCTATTACTTGATCGACGAAACCAAGCTGTTGAGAAACCTGAGCATCATCCAGCGAGTGCGCGAGGCTTCGGGAGCCAAATCCGTTCTGGCGCTGAAATGCTTTTCAACCTGGAGCGTGTTCGATCTGATGCGGCAATACCTGGACGGGACCACGAGCAGCTCGCTGTTCGAAGCCAGGCTAGGATATGAAAAGTTCGGCAAGGAGGTTCACGCCTACAGCGTGGGATTTTCCGCGCGGGATATCAAAGCTGTCAGGAAGTTCGCCGACAAGGTGATCTTCAACTCCATCTCCCAGTTGACCGCGTACCATGACGCTGTTCACGGAATGAAGCTGGGATTGCGAGTCAATCCGGGAATCAGTTACTCGCACTTCGATCTGGCCGATCCGGCTAGAAAATATTCAAGACTGGGTGTTTCCGATAAGAACGCTGTCATGAAAGTGGCTTCCCTTCTAAGCGGGGTCATGTTTCATTTCAACTGTGAAAATGACGACGTGGATAATTTCCGCGTGGCTATTGACGTTATTGGTCAAAATTATGGGGCCCTGCTGGAGAAGATGGAGTGGGTCAGTTTTGGCGGTGGCCTGTATTTCACCAAGGAGGGCTATTCACTGAATCCATTCTGCGAAAAATTGAAAAGTTTCGGTGAAAAATTCGGCGTTCAGGTTTATCTGGAGCCGGGCGAGGCGGCAATCACCGAATGCGCGGAATTGGTGACCACGGTGGTGGACGTGGTGCACAATGAAATCGATATCGCGATTGTCGATGCCTCCGTGGAAGCCCATATGCTGGACCATCTGATCTATCGCACCACGCCAAGGATTACGGCGCCCGAACCGGGCATCCATCGAATGATGATCGCCGGTCGAACCTGTCTCGCGGGTGACATATTCGGCGAGTATGCTTTGAAGACCCGGTTGGAGATCGGCAACGAGGTCCGTATCGCGGACGCGGCGGGGTACACGATGGTGAAGAAAAACTGGTTCAACGGATTATCCATGCCCTCCATCGTGGTGCGCAGGCTGGATGGAACCGTGGAGGTGGTTCGCCAGTTCGGCTACCAGGATTTCAAACGCAGTCTTTCGTAAGTGAAGGAAGCAAATCGAGATGAAAAAAAACGTATTGATCATTGGCGCTGGCGGGGTCGCTCACGTGGCGGCGCACAAGGCCGCGATGAACAATGACCTGCTGGGCGACATCTGCATCGCCTCGCGGACCTTGTCGAAATGCGACGAAATCATTGAGAGCGTCAAGCGCAAGGGGCATATTCAGAACCCGGCGAACAAGTTGTATTCGCGACAAATCGACGCGCTCGACATTCCCGCAACCATCCAATTGATCAGGGAAACCCATTCCACGATCGTGATCAATCTCGGGCAGGCGTTTCTGAACATGTCGATTCTGGAAGCTTGTTTGGAGACGGGAGCGGTCTATATCGATACCGCGATTCACGAGGAACCGGATAAGGTTTGCGAGACTCCGCCCTGGTATGCAAATTACGAGTGGAAACGCAAGGATCGCTGCACGGAAAAGGGATTGACCGCCATCCTGGGCGCGGGATTCGATCCGGGCGTGGTTAACGCCTACTGCGCGTTGGCGGTGAGGCGGTATTTCGACCGAATCGATACCATTGACATCATGGATGTCAACGCGGGCAGCCACGGCAAATACTTCGCCACCAACTTCGATCCGGAAATCAATTTCCGCGAGTTCATCAAGGTCTGGACCTGGATTGACCGCCAGTGGAAAGAGTATCCGACCCATTCGGTCAAGCGGATTTACGATTTTCCGGTGGTGGGACCGCGCCCCATCTATCTCAACGGGCACGATGAATTGCATTCATTGTGGAAGAACATCGATGCGAACAGCATTCGATTCTGGATGGGTTTCGGCGACCACTACATCAACGTCTTCACCGTGCTTCGCACCCTCGGGTTCCTGTCGCATCTGCCGGTGAAACTAGCCACGGGCCAGGACGTCGTGCCGCTCAAGGTCGTCAAGGCACTCCTGCCCGATCCGCAAACTCTCGCCCCAGGCTATACCGGCAAGACCTGCATCGGCAATTTCGTCAAGGGTTGGAAGGACGGAAAAGCGCGGGAAGTCTTCATCTATCAGGTTTCCGACCATAAAAAATGCTATGAGGAAGTCGAGTCGCAAGGCATCAGCTATACCGCCGGCGTCCCGCCGGTCGCGGTGGCCATGCTCGTGGCTCAAGGTATTTGGGACCCGAAGACGATGGTGAACGTCGAGGAACTGGATCCGGAACCGTTTATCGCCCTGCTGGATCGGATCGGCCTCCCGACCGACGTGAAGGAAATCGAGCCGGGCAGTCAGATGTCGTTCGACGGCACGGTCAGGGGTTTGGAAACCGAATTGGCGGAGTCCACTGCGACCGTGACCGTTTCGGCGGCCAATCCGATGATTGCTCTGGCGCCCAGGCCAGCGACTGGATCGACGTAAAAGCTGACACCATTGTTATCATGAGGTGGGAGGGCTATTCGACCCGTACCGGGTTGAATAGCCTTTCCCGATTTTAGGCCATCGAATTTCCTGTTTTCGACAAGGGAAAAATATGCCTCTCAGCTACTACTCCCCCGCCGAGTGGGACAAGATTCTGACTTTCGCGGCGACCAGGGAAACCCCCTTTCTCGTTGTGCTGTTGGACAGGGTTCGACGGAAATTCGAGGAATTCCGCGCGGGCTTTCCTGGCGCGAAAATTTATTACGCGGTCAAGGCGAATCCTGGCGATGAATTGCTGGTCCTGCTTCGGGATTTGGGGTCCTATTTCGATATCGCCTCGATCTATGAACTCGACAAGGTGCTGGCTCTTGAAGTGTCGCCAGAACGATTGAGTTTCGGCAACACCATAAAAAAGGCGCGACACATTCGCGAGGCTTACGATAAAGGGGTCAGACTCTTCGCGACGGACTGCGAGGCGGATATCCGCAATTTGGCCAGGGAAGCCCCCGGTTCGCGGATCTTTTTTCGGCTGCTGATGGATGCGGTCACTTCCGATTCCGACTGGCCACTGTCGCGCAAATTCGGTTGCCAGCCGCGCATGTTGACGGAACTGGTTGCGTTGGCGGCCGATTTGGGGTTGGATCCCTATGGCGTCTCGTTCCATGTCGGCTCGCAGCAGCGCGAAATTCCGGCCTGGGACGCGGCGATCACCCAGGTCAAAGGGTTGTTCGAGCGGATGAAGGGAAAAGATATTCATCTGAAGGCCATCAACATGGGCGGCGGATTCCCGGCGGATTACCTGATCAAATCCAATGCGCTTTCCGTGTACGCCGAGGAAATCAACCGCTATCTCGGCTCGCACTTTGGCGACGCCATCCCGGAAATCTATCTGGAGCCGGGCCGTGGCCTGGTCGGCGACGCTGGCGTGCTGGCCAGCGAAGTAGTGCTGATTGCCAAAAAATCCAAAACCGATCTGAAGCGTTGGGTCTACACCGATGTCGGCGTCTTTAACGGCCTGATGGAAACCATTGATGAATCCATCAAATACCCGGTTTATACCGGCAGGGACGGCGAGGCCGGGGACGTGATCATCGCCGGGCCGACCTGCGACAGCCTGGACATCATCTACGAACACTTCAAATATCAACTCCCGCTGTCCCTGGCCATCGGCGACCGGATTTACTGGCTGTCCACCGGCGCCTATACCGCCTCGTACAGTTCCGTTGAATTCAATGGCTTTCCGCCGCTGACCACCTATTATTTGTAGGAGGGGGCCACCTGAATCGCGCGCGTCCCCGGTGCGTTCACGGTCGAGGAGAACACGATGTCCAAGGCAATTCGCATTCATCAGTACGGCGGCCCCGAGGCGCTGCGCTGGGAAGAGGTCGAGGTTGGCGATCCTGGCCCCGGTCAGCTCCGGGTTCGTCATGGCGCCGTCGGCCTCAACTATATCGACGTCTATCACCGCACCGGCCTGTATCCATTGCCGGCGCTGCCCTGGACCCTGGGCATGGAAGGCGCGGGCCGGGTCGAGGCGGTGGGGGAGGGCGTGACCGAATTCAAGACCGGCGACCGGGTGGCCTACGCCAGCCCGCCGGCCGGCGCCTATGCCGAAGTCCGGTTGATCGCCGCCGACCGGGTGGTGGCTTTGCCGGATGGGATCGACGACCGCACCGCCGCCGCCATGATGTTGCAGGGTTTGACCGCCCAATATCTGCTGCGGCGCACGTATCGGGTGCAGCCCGGCGACGCCATCCTGCTGCACGCCGCCGCCGGTGGGGTCGGGCTGATCGCCAGCCAGTGGGCGCGGCATCTGGGCGCGACCGTAATCGGCACGGTGGGCAGCGACGAAAAGGCCGAACTGGCCCGCGCTCACGGTTGCCAGCACGTCATCGTCTACAGCCGCGAGAATTTCGTGGAACGGGTTCGCGAGATCACCGGCGGGCAAGGCGTGGCGGTGGTTTACGACTCGGTGGGCAAGGAAACCTTCATGGGGTCGCTGGATTGCTTGCGGCCGTTGGGGATGATGGTCAGTTTCGGCAACGCTTCCGGGCCGGTCCCGCCGTTCGAACCGGGCATTTTGGCCGCCAAGGGTTCGCTGTTCCTGACCCGCCCCGTCTTGATGACTTACACCGCCCAGCGCTCGGATTTGCTGGCCAGCGCCGCCGAACTGTTCAAGGTGGTCGCCAGTGGCGCGGTGCGGATCGAGGTTCGCCAGACCTACCCCCTGGCCGAGGCCGCCCAGGCGCACCGTGATCTGGAAGCACGCCGGACCACGGGTTCCACCGTGCTGTTGCCCTGAGAGCGTTCGCGCCATGCACGAACTGTCGCTGTGCATGGAGTTGATTCGCGTCATTGAGGAGCAGAACCGCCGCCAGCCGTTTCGCCGGGTGCGCGCGGTTCGGCTAGCGGTGGGCGCGCTGGCCGGGGTCGAGGTCGAGGCGCTGCGTTTCGGGTTCACGGTGGCGGCCCAGGGCACGCTGGCCGAGAATGCCGTGCTGGAGATCGAGCAACCCGCTGGCCGGGCTGTCTGTCTGGACTGCGGCGCGGTGGTGGAGGTACGAAGCCGCGAGGATCCCTGTCCTCATTGCGGGGGCTATTTCCCGCGGGTGCGCGGCGGTACGGAACTGCGGGTCTTGGAATTGGAAGTCGAATAGCGCTACCGAACGCGGCTTCTTCTCAAGACCCGGTCGCTTTTTTTATCGAGGAGGGTCGCGCCGCGCGGGGTGTTTCCATCAGCGCCTTGACATGCGCCGCCACGCTGGCGGCCAGGGCCGACAGGTTATAGCCTCCTTCCAGGACGGACACCACTTGGCCCGCGCAGTAGTCCGCCGCGATCTCCAGGATTCGCTGGGTCAGCCAGGCGTAATCATCTTCGTTAAAATTCAATTCCGCCAGCGGGTCTCTGTGATGCGCGTCGAAGCCCGCCGAGATCAGGATCAGTTGGGGCTTGAACTCCCGCAGCGCCGGTTCGATCTCGTGCCTCCAAACATGGCGCAGATCGGTCGAACCGCTGCCGGCCAGCAACGGAATATTGATGATATTACCGACCCCGCGTTCGTCGCGGCGACCGGTGCCGGGGTAGATGTAGGCCTGATGGGTGGAAATGTAGAGATAACCGGGATCGCGTTCCAACGCGGCCTGGGTGCCATTACCGTGGTGCACGTCGAAATCGATGACCGCCACTCGTTCCAGTCCGTGAACGGCGCGGGCGTGAGCGGCGCCGATGGCGGCGTTGGAAAACAAGCAAAAGCCCATGGCCTGGTTCGGCTCGGCGTGATGGCCAGGGGGGCGGATGGCGCAGAACGCATTGCTGGCTTCCCCTTGCAAAGTCGCGTCCACCGCCGCGCACACCGCGCCCGCCGCGCGCAGGGCGGCCTCGCCCGATCGCGGCGACATGATCGTGTCGCCATCGAGCGCGAAGTTGCCTTGCCTGGGTACGCAAGCAAGAATCCGTTCGACATAGGCTTGGGGGTGGATGCGAGTCAGTTGTTCGGCGGTGGCTTGGGGAACATCCCGCCACTCCAGGGCGGCGAACGGCGCGGCGCGCAAGACGTTGAGAATCGCGGTCAATCGAGCCGGGCATTCCGGGTGACCGAAGCCGGTGTCGTGCTCCAAACAGGCTGGATGAGTGTAGAGCAAGGTGGTCATGACGGCGAGTCCTTATGGAGCGGGATTTCGTGTTGAATCGTCGCCCGGCGCAGCGCCTTCAACACATCCTGGCGGGCGATGATGCCGACCAGCAGACCGTTCTCCACCACCGGCAGGCTCTTGGTACGCATCTCCACCAGTTTTTGCAGCAGACGGCTGAGCGGCAGGCGCGGCTCGACGCTGACCAGATCGCGGCTCATCACCGCCGCCGCGGGCTGTTCCATGATGGTGTCGTAGTGCGGCGCCAGCGCGTGAGCGTCGAAACTGAACGCCTTGAGTAGATCAAATTTGGTCAGGATGCCGAGTAGACGGCGCTGGCTGTCCACCACCGGCACTCCGTTGAAATCGTGGTGTTCGAACAGTTCCTCGACCTCGCGCAATCGGGTATGGGGACCGATGGTGATGGGATCGGCGGTCATGGCGTCGCGAACTTCGTATTTCAGAAATTCATACATGGTCGGATGATCCTGGGACAAGGCAAGACGGCGAGATCGTGCCCGTGAGTCGAGCGATGGTTCAATACATTTTAGGGTGAATGGCGTGGGTCTGTCTGGATAATTCCAGTTGCCCGCGTCGTGGGACGGACCGGTTTCATGCAGCTTCCGGGATTTGCCGCAGCGCCGCCGTCAGCACCTCCACGCCCGCGCCGCGCTGGTGAGCGTGCTCGCTGAGATGCCGTCGCCAGACCCGCGCGCCCGGAATGCCCTGAAACAGGCCCAGCACATGCCGGGTCATGGCCTGCAAGGGCGTTCCCCGCCGCAACTGGGCTTCCACGTAAGGCAGAAAAGCCTCGACGACTTGGTGGCGACTCGGCGGCGGTGCGCTGGAGCCGAAAAACCGCCGATCCACTTGGGCCAGCAGATAAGGATTCTCGTAGGCGGCGCGGCCGATCATCACTCCATCCACCCCCCGTGACGAATTCGCAATCTGCTCCAGGGTGGTCAAACCACCGTTAAGGATGATCGTCAGGTTGGGAAAATCCCGCTTGAGCCGGTAAACGACCTCGTGGCGCAACGGCGGAATTTCCCGGTTTTCCCTTGGACTCAGGCCGCGCAGCCAGGCTTTGCGAGCGTGTATGATGAAAACCTCGCAACCGCCATTGGCGACTTGGTCGACGAAATCCACCAGTGCTTCGTAGGAATCGCGGTCGTCGATGCCGATGCGGGTTTTCACCGTGATCGGCAGGCTCACCGCCGCCCGCATCGCCGCCACGCCCTCGGCCACCACCTCCGGCTCCGCCATCAGACAAGCGCCGAACCGACCCGACCGCACCCGGTCGCTGGGACAACCGACGTTCAGGTTCACCTCGTCGTAGCCGAACTCGGCGGCGATACGGGCCGATTCAGCCAGTTCGGCGGGATTGCTGCCGCCCAATTGCAGTGCCAGGGGATGCTCGGCGGGGTTGTGAGCCAGCAGCCGTTCGGGATTTCCGCGCAGCACCGCGCCGGTGGTGGCCATCTCGGTGTACAGCAGGGTATGCCGGCTCAGCAGGCGAAGGAAATATCGACAGTGCCGGTCGGTCCAGTCCAGCATCGGGGCGACGGCGATCCGGCGGTCGAGAGGCCGCATCAAGGCTTGGCGAACAGCTCGGTGAAGAATTGCCGCATCGCCGCCCAGGATCGCGCGTCGGCGGCGGCGTTATAGGCCGCCCCCTTACTGTTGTCGCCGCCATGGGCGGGATTGGTGAAGCCGTGCACCGCCCCACCATAGGCGATCAACTGCCAGTCGATGCCCGCCGCGCGCATTTCCTGTTCGAACGCCGCGACCTGGTCCGCCGGCACGTAGGGATCGTCGGCCCCGTGCAGCGCCAGCACCTTGGCGCGGATGTTTTTCGCGTCCTGGGGCGCGGGCGTATCCAGACCGCCGTGGAAGCTGACGACGCCGGCCAGGTCCGCGCCGCTCCGCGCCAGTTCCAGCACGGCGGTGCCGCCGAAGCAGTAGCCGATGGCGGCGACCTTGTCGTTCGCCACACCCGGCTGGGCTTTGAGCGTCGCCAGACCGGCGACGGTCCGCGCCCGCAGCAGGGGCCGATCCTTCTTGTAGGTCCCGGACAGCGCGCCCGCTTCCTTGACATCGGCGGCGATCTTGCCGTCACCGTAGATGTCGGCGGCGAAGGCCACGTAACCCAGTTCCGCCAGTTGTTCGGCGCGGCGCTTGGCGTAGTCGTTCAATCCCTTCCATTCATGTACAACCAGCACGCCCGGCAGCGGCCCCTTGGCGTCCTTGGGGTAGGCCAGATAACCGACCAGTCGGGTATCGCCCTGCCGGTATTCGACGGTTTTAGTTTCGATGGCGGCCTGGACCAGGGCCGGCGCCAGCCCGCTCAATAGCAGCAACAGTAACGCGCGTAGCATCGTTGGCTCCTTTCGGTGGTGAAGAGTAGGGAGTTGGAGTGGGTTGGCGCGGCGACAAGTTCCCGCCGCGCATTCAGCGCAATGCCTGGACGACTTCCCGGATCAATTCGGGGCCACGATAAATAAAGCCGGTGTACAACTGCACCAGGCTGGCCCCGGCCGCGATCTTGGCGTCGGCGTCGGCCCCGCTCAGGATACCGCCCACGGCGATGATCGGCAGTTGGTCCGCCAAAACCTCCCGCAACCGCGCGACGACGGCGGTGGAGCGGGCCATCAGTGGCGCTCCACTAAGTCCACCCACTTCCTGGGCGTGAGGCAGGTTTTCCACGCCAGCGCGGGAGAACGTGGTGTTGGTGGCGATGACGGCGTCCAGTTCGTACCGAATCAATGCCTGGCCCACGATGGGCAGGTCGGCGTCGGCGATATCCGGGGCGATCTTGAGCGCCAGCGGCACGTAGCGCCCGTGCTCGGCCGCCAGCCGAGCCTGCTCGGTCTTCAGGGCTTCCAGCAACCGATCCAGCGCCGCGCCATATTGCAGGTCGCGCAACCCGGGCGTATTGGGCGAGGAAATGTTGATGGCAACGTAACTGGCCCAGGGATAGACCTTGCGTAGACCCAGCAGATAATCGTCAACGGCGCGCTCGACCGGGGTATCGGCGTTCTTGCCGATGTTGATGCCCAACACGCCCCGGCCGCACGTGTGGCGCACCCGCTCCACCAGCCGATCCACGCCCTGGTTGTTGAAGCCCATCCGGTTGATCAACGCCTGGGCGCGCGGCAGACGGAACATGCGAGGCTTGAGGTTACCGGGCTGGGGGCGGGGAGTGACGGTGCCGATCTCGACGAAACCGAAGCCCAACGCCCGCCAAAGCGCGATGCATTCACCATCCTTGTCCAACCCCGCCGCCAGGCCCACCGGGTTCGGAAAGTCGATGCCCATGACCCGGCGCGGAGCGCTGGGGATACCGAGGGCTGCGATTCGAGCCAGCATTCCGGCGCCCGGCAGGCGCAGTAGCGTTCGAGTCCAATCGTGGGCGGTCTCGGGATCCAGTTGAAACAGGAGCGCGCGGAGCGGCGGGTAGTAGTCCATGAAAAATCCTGGAGGTAGGGAATTGAAAGGATATTTGCGGACGGTCAAACTTGCGTCGTAGTTTAATATAGTGACAGTCGGCAATAATCCTGATACCATGAATCTAAAGCTTATCATTGTATGCGATTTGACATGCTGTGAACGACAACATCACCTGTGGTTTAATGGTCAAGAATGTCACATGAAGTGGTAGGCTGTCTGGAAAATGGATCGCTCGATAGAGTGCGCGGTTTAACTGTTTCTCAGGATAGCCACCATCGAGTCCGTCGGTCGAAGGATCGTTGATCGTTGCGGGGCGCGAAGGTCCGTACCATTCATACGATTTTCACTTCCTTTCAATTTTCGGAGCCGCTGGGTCTTGCAGCCCCAGCGGATGAGTAAACTGGCCTGGGTAGAGAAATAATGCGCAAGCTGTTGGTTTTGAGCACCGCCGCCGTCGAGGAAGAATTTGTCCAAAAGATTTCCGCGGCGGATTGGGAGGTTTACTGGACGCAGGACCCGGGCCAGGCCCGAGTTCTGTTGACTGAACAGTCATTCCGGGTCGGTTTGGCGCTGTTGTTCAGTTGCGAACCGGAGCGGTCCATCCAATGGGTGATCGATCTGATGCTGGCCCGGCGCAAGATGCAGTGGGTCGTGGCGCTGCCGCGACCTTGCGTGGAGCGCAAGCTGCTCTCCGGCATCATCGCCGAACGCTGTTACGACTATCACACGCTGCCCGTCGACGCCCAACGCCTGACGGTCACGCTGGGCCATGCCTACGGCATGTCGGAACTCACCGAAACCCATTTGCGCCAACAGCGCGAAGCCGATACTCAGTATGGTCTAACGGGCAACAGCTCGGTGATGCAGGCTCTGTTTCGAGGCATTCAAAAGGCGGCCGAAGTCGATGTACCGGTCCTGATCACCGGCGAAATTGGCACCGGCAAGGAGCAAGCGGCGCGGGCGATCCATGAAAATTCGTCCCGGGCGGCGGCGCCTTTCGTGGTGGTCAATTGCGAGGCGCTGGTCATCGATCTCATTCAATCCGAATTGTTCGGGCACGAAAAGGGCGCGTTCGCCGGCGCCGGCGAACGCCGGATCGGACAAATCGAGGCGGCTGCCGGGGGAACCTTGTTCCTGGACGAAGTCGGCAATCTCGGGCCGGAGGTGCAGGCCAATCTGCTGCGTTTTCTTGAGGAAAAGAAAATTCGGCGGCTCGGCGGCACCAAACCGATTCCCACCAACGTCCGAGTGATCGCCGCTACTCACACCAAGATCGAGCAGTCGCTGCGCGACGGCCGGTTTCGCGAGGATCTCTTCTATCGTCTGAACGTCCTGCATCTGCGGGTCCCCACCCTGCGCGAGCGCCGGGGCGACGTGGAATTGCTGGCTCGCTACTTCTTCAACAAGTTTTCCGCCGAGGTCAAGACGGTCGCCAAGGGGTTCAGCCGGGATGCGCTGGAGGTGATCAATCGCTACGACTGGCCGGGCAATGTCCGCGAATTGATGAACCGGGTACGCCGCGCGGTGCTGTTGAGCGAGGGCCCTTATATTTCGCCCGCCGACCTAGAACTGGAGCGGCGTTCGCTGGGGCGGGGCTTCGTCACCCTGGACGAGGCGCGGATGGCGGCCGACCGCGAAGTCATTCAGGCCACGCTGTTGCGGACCCGTTTCAACATCGCCCGCGCCGCCCAGGAGTTGAGCGTATCACGCATGACCTTGTACCGATTGATGGAAAAGTACGACATCCGGCGCGACAGCCTTTAGGGCGCCCCGAAGCGGATGAATGGGGAACGCCGGCTCGGGCCGGCGTTTTTCGAATCGGGCTGGGCCGCGGATTACAGCCAGCCCTCCGGCGCGGTCCCCCGGCAGTATGACGACGCCGTTCGAGCCACGATCCTTCCTTAAGACGCTCGTTACCCTGCCCGGCGTTTACCGGATGCTGGACGAGCGTGGCGTGGTGCTCTACGTCGGCAAGGCCCGCAACCTGCGGCGGCGGGTATCGAGCTACTTTCGGGAGCATCACCCTTCCACCAGGACGCGCGGCCTGGTTGCCCAAATCCGGGCCATCGAGGTCACGGTGACCCACACCGAGGCCGAGGCGCTGATCTTGGAAAGCCGGCTGATCAAGGAACTTCAGCCGCGCTACAACATCCTGCTGCGCGACGATAAAGGCTATCCCTACATCCACGTCGCCGAGGGCGATTTTCCCCGCTTGGCGCTGCATCGCGGCGCCAAACGCGCGCCGGGGCGTTATCTTGGGCCGTATCCCCACGCCGGCGCCGTCCGCGAGACCCTGAGTCTGCTCCAAAAGGTGTTTCGGCTGCGCTCGTGCGAGGACAGCTTTTTCCGCGCGCGAAGTCGTCCGTGCCTGCAATACCAGATCAAACGTTGCACCGCGCCCTGCGTTGGCCTGATCGACCGCGCCGGTTATCAACGCTGCCTGAGCGACGCTCTGTTGTTCTTGGAGGGGCACGGCGGACAGGTCATCGACGATTTGGCGCGGCGCATGGAAGCGGCGGCGGCGGCGTTGAATTTCGAGGAAGCGGCGGTCTATCGCGACCAGATCGCCGAATTGCGCCAGATTCAGCAGCGCCAGCATGTTGAGGGCGAGAGCGGCGAGCTTGACGTGCTGGCCGCGGCCACGCGCGGCGGTTCGGCCTGTGTTCAGGTTTTCGTGTTTCGCGGTGGGCGGCTGCTGGGCAACAAGGCGTTCTTTCCGCGCCTGCCCGAGGAGGAGGACGCCGGCGCGGTGCTCGGCGCCTTTCTGGCCCAATACTACCTGGATCGGGAAATCCCGGCCGAGCTGTTGGTCAGTCATGAACCGGCGGACGCCGCGCTCCTGGCGCGGGTCTTTCGGGAGCGCGCTGGCCGACGGGTCGCCCTGGTCGCGCATCCACGCGGCGAGCGTTCCCACTGGCTGGAATTGGCTCGGCGCAATGCCGAACACGCCCTAGCCGCGCACCTGTCCAGTCAAGCTGGAATGCGCCAGCGGCTGGAAGCGTTGCGGGACGTGCTGGGACTGGAGGAGACGCCGGATCGGCTGGAGTGCTTCGATATCAGCCATACCCGGGGCGAGGCCACGGTCGGGGCGTGTGTCGTGTTCGGCGTGGAGGGACCGATCAAGGCCGACTATCGCCGCTACAATATCGAAGCTATCACTCCCGGCGACGATTACGCCGCCTTGCGCCAGGCGCTGACCCGGCGCTATACCCGACTGCGGGAGGAAGAGGACCGCCTGCCCGATCTCTTGTTCGTCGACGGTGGCCAGGGGCAGTTGGCCCAGGCGTGCGCGGTGCTGGAGGAATTACAGGTCGCCGGGGTGGCGGTGGTGGGTGTCGCCAAGGGGCCGGAGCGCAAGCCGGGGCTGGAAACGCTGTTCTTGTCCGGGGAAAACCGCCCCCTTATACTGCCCCCCGATTCGCCCGCTCTGCATCTGGTGCAGCAGATTCGCGACGAGGCGCACCGCTTCGCCATCGCCGGCCACCGCCAACGCCGGGCCAAGGTCCGCGCCACGTCCGTTCTCGAACAGATTCCCGGCATTGGTCCCAAGCGCCGCCGCACCCTCCTCCAACAGTTTGGAGGTTTGAAGCAACTCGCGCGGGCCGGCGTCGAGGATCTGGCTGGCGTGGACGGTATTAACGCCGAGCTGGCGCAACGGATTTATGATGCCTTTCATGGCGAGACCTGATCGCGATCCAGCCCATGCAACTGAACTTGCCCACTTGGCTAACTCTGCTGCGCATCGCACTGATCCCGGTGTTCGTGGGGGTATTCTTCCTGCCGGTGCGCGGCGCCAACATGCTGTGCGCAGCGCTGTTCGGGCTGGCGGCGCTCACCGACTGGCTGGATGGCCATCTGGCGCGGCGGTTCGATCAGACCTCGGCCTTCGGCGCGTTTCTGGATCCGGTGGCGGACAAGCTGATGGTCGCGGCGGCACTGGTGTTGTTGGTGCAGGCGATTCCCACGCCGGTGATGGCGGTGGCGGCGGCGATCATCATCGGCCGTGAGATCGCGATTTCGGCGTTGCGCGAGTGGATGGCGCAAATCGGCGACCATGGCCGCGTGACGGTATCCATGGTGGGTAAGTTCAAGACCACCGCCCAGATGGTCGCCGTGCTGCTGTTATTGTATCGGGAGCCCGTGGGCGGGTTTCCGACGCTGGAAGTCGGGTTAGGGTTGTTGCTGGTCGCGGCGGTGCTGACGCTCTGGTCCATGCTGCACTACCTGCTGGCGGCGTGGCCGGTATTCCAGCGGAGCGGGCGGGGTTGAAAGGCTTGACGAGCGGGTTTTTTACGCTAAAATCGCTGCTCCTCATACAGCGGGAATAGCTCAGTTGGTAGAGCACAACCTTGCCAAGGTTGGGGTCGCGAGTTCGAGTCTCGTTTCCCGCTCCAGATTCCCCAAGCCTCGAATCGTCGGGGCTTTTTTGTACCCCCGGCGAGATTGGTGGCCGGAACCCCTCAGTACAGGGCTAGGTGGCAGAGTGGTTATGCAGCGGCCTGCAAAGCCGTGGACGCCGGTTCGATCCCGACCCTAGCCTCCAAATCAGGTTTCAACGATGTTTTTCCCCGTCGCGGACCCGCCTGGAGCGGGTTTTCCGTGGCGGGGTGTCCGTCCGCTCCAAAGCGCTATCGTGCTTGACCTGCCGCGTGTCGCATCGCATCGAAACCGCCCACCATGGGCTGGTTCCATGGTCCCCACCCGAAATTCAGGCGAAGGATCAGAACGTCATGCAAAACCACTCCGAAATCGTCGAGTTCCTCTGGAAAATCGCCGATCTCATCAAGGACGACTACGACGCCAAGGATTACGAGGCTGCGGGCCGCGTTCAAAACCAATGAGATCGAGCATCTTCGCCGCGACAAGCTCAATCGCGGCATCGAGGACGCCTTCCTCAGCAACGCTGATGAATTTCTGAGCTTCATGGCCAAAACCGAAACCGATCCCAGCTTCGGCCAGTTCTTTTTCTCCGAGATGTTCAAGTGGTACGAACAAGCGGTGAATGCACCCGATCCGCCCCATGCGCGCGGGTAATTTCTGGTCTCCATTGAGACACTTATACTGTTCTTATCGACTGGCGCATATAGCGCGCGCCGGGCGGGAAAACTCAATGGGCTGGGCCGGGTCCATCTTGTCGGTGGCGGTGTGAATGCACTATCCTAGGCCCCGTCGATCATTCCGGTGGTTTTCTTAGGGCATCCCCCGGCCGGATTCGATTGAAACTCTCTCCCTGCTGGTGTGGTGGAATGGTATACACACAGGACTTAAAATCCTGCGCCCCTGACCGGGCTTGTGGGTTCGAGTCCCACCACCAGCACCATGGAAGTCTGGACGACCGACTTCCTGTCCCGCTTGACCACCGGTGGTAACGGCAAGGTCGCCTCGGTTAGCGATCCTGTGGGTTTTGGAACACCGCGAATCGCTAGGCCGCCGGCGTCAGATAGTCCTTGATGTGGACCGCGTCGATCTGTTCGGGCCGCAGGAAGCGTGCGGCGTATTGCTGGTAAACCCCGGCGCGTAGAAACAGTTCGAACAGCTCTGGGTCGATGTGCTGCTCCTGGGACATCCGGCCCATGATCCGCAGCGCTTCCGACAAGGTTTTGCCCAACTTGTAGGGTCGGTCGATGGCGGTCAGCGCCTCGAAAATGTCGGCAATCGCCATCATCCGCGCCAGCACGCTCATCTGCTCGCGCCGCAACCGCTTGGGATAGCCGTTGCCGTCCATCTTCTCGTGGTGGCCGCCCGCGATCTCCGGTACCCGCCGCAGTGGCTTGGGAAACGGCAGTCGCGACAGCATCACGATGGTCTGGACGATGTGCTCGTTGATCTTGTAACGCTCTTCGTCGGTCAGGGTGCCGCGACCGATGCGCAAGTTATGGATTTCGCCCCGGTTGTAGAGCAATTCCGGCACGTTCAGCCGAAAGCCCCAAGGATTGTCCGCCTCGATTCGATCCTGGGGAGCGCGCTCGAACCGGTGTTCCGGCTTGTCGGCCAGCAGTGGTTCGACGGCTGGGAGAGGGGAGGCGGGCGCGCGTTCCTTGCGGGTCCGCTCTTCGTGTGACAGACCGATGCGGTCGTCGAGGGTGCGCAGCCAGGTCCGTTCGGCCAGGCGCTGGAGCCGGGCGATCTGTTCCGAGGACATGAATTCGCCGCCCTGGTTGCAGTGGGCGACGAAGGCGAAGTCGTCATCGAGCGTTCGCCATTCCGCGTCGAGCCTGGCCCGCAACGCATCGCGGTCGCCCCCGCTGGCCACTTGCCGCCAGTAGGCGATCTCGGCGTCGCGCTTGAGCACCTCGAAGCGCATGCGCACCTCGTGAATGCGGTCGTAAATCGTTTCCAGCTTGGTGGCCTTGTCCACCACGTATTCGGGCGTGGTGATCTTGCCGCAGTCGTGCAGCCAGCAGGCGATACGCAGTTCTTCCCATTCCGCCTCGCTCAAGGTGAAGTCCCGAAAAGGTCCCACCGGGTCAGCGCAAGCCGCCTGAGCCAGCAGTTTGGTCAGCTCCGGCACCCGGGCGCAATGGCCACCGGTGTAGGGACTCTTGGCGTCGATGGCGTCGGCGAGTAGGCGAATGAACGCCTCGAACAGATTCTTCTGGGCTTGCAGCAGCCGCTGATTTTCGATGGAGACCGCCGATGTGCCCGACAGTGCGGCGATGAACGCGAGCAATTCCGGCGCGATCGGGTTTTCGGCGCCGGCCGATCCCGCCTTGAGCAGAGCCAACACGCCGACCAATTCCCGTTGGCGGTTGCGCAGCGGCACGACCATGAGGTGGCCGGCGTCGAGGGGCGGATCGGACAGGGGCGCCAGATAGTCGGCCAGCGGCTCGCCCGGCGTGAGCGGTCGGATTTGAGGAGTCGTCGCTTGGGCTGTCTCCACCAGGGGGTGGGGCTGGGGTTCGGTCAGGGACAGGGCGGCCAGCCGGTCGACCGCCACGGCCCCGGTTTCGCTCCGCAACCGAGCGGCGGTCGGTCGCAATTCGCGCTCGTCGTCGCTGACCAAAAACAGGATGCCGGCATCGCCTTGGGCCAGCGCCAGGGTTTCCGCCAGTACCCGATCCAGCAAACGCTCGAAATGACGTTCGGCCGCTAGCGCCGACCCGATGTCGAGAAAACGGCGAATCGTGGATTTCATCAGTCCCATCGCCTGGGCCAGTTGGTTGACCTCGGTGATGATCGAATGGACCGCGACGGGTTCATGAAAGTCGAAGCGCCGAATGCGGGCCGCCTCGCCGACCAGGCTGTGCAAGTGGCGGGCGATCCGGCGGGACAGCAGCCAGGTGACCGGCAACGCCAGCAACACCAGACCGATGGCGATCAGGACCGATTGATCGCGGATGCGCGCGGCGTCGGCCAACAGTTCGCGCTCGGGCACGGCCAGCGCCAACGATAACGGCGTTCCGCCTTGGAACGGCAGGGTTTTTACCACTCCGCGCCAATGCTGGTCGGCGATTCGCAGCGTGAAGCCGATGGGGTCCAGCCGCGCCGCGCGCCGCTCCGGATCGCGCCAGTCCTGATCCAGTTGGGTCAGCACCGGCTCGTTCAATTCGGCGAGCCGGGCCAGGCGCGGTTCGCCGTCGCCTTCGCGCGGCAGCCGAGCGGCGTCCGGATAGGCAATGACTTGACCCTGATGGTCGAACAACGCCAGTTGCGTGCTGGGGAGGAAGCGGTTGGCGGCCAACGTGGCGGAGAGATCGCGCAAGGTGAGGTCGGCGCCCACGACCGCCGCGCCGGTGGTGGCGCGACGGGCCAGCGTGATGCCCACCTCGCGGGTCGTGAAAAACAGATAGGGATCGGTGCGGATCTGATCGGGCCGGGTTTGCGCCATCCGATACCAGGGGCGGGTACGGGGATCGAAGGTATAGTCGGGTTTGGCGTCGCGGCGGAGCAGGTTCAAATCGGCGTCGAGGAACAGGAAAGTGGCCGTGATGGCGCCCCCTGCGTCGCGTTCCACGCTCTGCGCCAGATAGTGGGCCTGATCCGGGGCGGCGAGCGGGACGCGTAGCGGGGAATCCGCCGGCAGCCGCCGCAGCAGAAAGAAATCGCCGTCGTCGTAACCGACGAACAGGGCGGACACATGTTCCGATTCCGTCAGCGATTCATGTAGGTAACCCAGGCTATCCAGGCGTTCCGTCAGCGAAGTGGCGAAGGTCAGCCGTTGCCAGGCCAGTAGATCGACCGTGATGGCGACTGGCATGGCCAGTCTCCGAATCTGGCGGGCAGTTTGATCGGCGATCCGTTCGAACCGCTCGTCGGCGGTTCGCAGCATCAGCCGGGTGGTTTCCGTGTAGTTGTTCCAGATCACCGCGCCGCCGAGCAACAGGATCAGGGCGATGAACAGGGTCGCGATGTGAACGCGCAGCGGTAACTGACGCGGCGCGGACAGGGGAACGGTCAGGGGCATCGGCGGTTCCTGGATGGGGGCGAGGAAAGCATCGTGGGAACAGGCTTGCGCGGGTGGCAAACCGCATCGCGAGCGCCACTATAACAATAGCGTATCCGGGCGCTCGAAAGCGGGTGAAGTCCTGGACTTGCTGGAAAATGAAGGGGCGGGCTGCATCAGCCAACGTGGAATTGGCGGGGCGCGAGGGGCGAAACGCACCCGCCGCGAGATGACGAATTGCGAGGAGGCGCGGTTTCATCTCCCGCAGTGCGGGATAAAGTCGCTGGGTGGGGATAAGGATGGCAAGCCGTGTGAGGGGCTGGGTCGGTGATGTGAGAAATGGGTGGGTGGTGCAAGGAATGAGTTCAGCCGCCGACTCCACGGGTCGGTCGTAATGCCTGGTTCGGTGTGCCTCTTATCAATCCAACATGCCTATCCAATCCAGAAAGGACTTCATCCATCAATTTAGAGTGAATCTTGGTGACCGGCAATATGCGTGAGAGTAGACGAATCCACGCGCTTTCTATTTCAAGCAGTATTTCGTAGGTAACACTGCATTGTCCGTTGATCTCGGATAGTGTCCATGTCCCGGTGCCACTGTATATGCCAGAGTATTTCATTTGTAGTTCTGAATTGTTCAAATAGTTGATCACTTCGCATGTGAAGCTCTGTCCTCCATATGGTTTGACCTCAATTTGTGAATGAACGAGTTCTGGCTCTACGCGGGCGACTTTTATCTTTATGGAAGAAGGCCACCATTTTGGATAGTTTGCGAAATCCGTCAGCACCCCCCAGATCTCCTCTGCGGGATATGGCAATGTTTTTGAATTGGTGGTGTGTATCACTTCTATTCCTAAGAGTACCGAACATTGGAGGTCAGCGGCGGGCGATTTTCCGCCCGTTCGCTGGAATGATTTGTGATGTCTCTTTGAGTTATTTCTTCTCAGGCATTGCCGAGGAATGGTGGCTTGTAATTAACCACTCTGAACCATTCCAGCGATAGGTAAAACTGTAGCGTCCGCTGACAGACGCACCTGTCTTTGCAAACGTGAATGTGTAAAGACCTGCGTCAACGGCAGAATTACAACCGAGTTCAAGAAATCGCAAGTCAATCTTTCCGGAAGGGCGGCTCTTCAGAAAGCGATGGAAATAATCTTCCTTCTCCGCTGGTGTGAGCCGTGGCTTGTTTGAAACCGTGGGCAAAAGAATTGAGTGCTCCGCGTAGTTAGCGACCACCTTGCGCGGATCACCTGTTTGCAACGACTGGTTCCAGCGGTCGAAAAGCGCTGCAATTTCCGCCTCAGAAATTGCTTTGCAGCTCTCTACGCGAGAGCTTTGCGCACCGTTCTGAGCGACTTGGTTTGATGCGCAGCCTGTAAGAGCCACAACAACAAAGAACAAACTAAAACATTTCAACATTATAAAGCACTCCTCATTGAGGTTGGTGGGGGTATAGGCATAACCATCAGCTCAGCCGTCGGCGTCAGCCGGTCGGCTGGAGCGCCTTATTAGGCGGTTTGAAGCTTCGGCTATCTCTAGCAGATAACGAAGAGCTTTGTTGACAGCTTCGTCGTTTGGGAAAGCTTGTGCAATATCTGGTTCAAGGAGGACAACATTACTTTCTTCTTTGATGCGATTCGCGTATTTGCCACGCACAATTTCCCCAAAGTCCGACCTTTTATATTCGGGGCGAAGCTCGTCCGCCATTTCTGACTTAACCTTCTTCATAAATTTGCCTCTCAGCATTTGTTGCTAATCGTGCGGATATGATTCGAATCGAATTTCCGCGCTCCGTGTGAGCTACTGCAAGCAAACGGCCCCGCGCGGAAACGCCAAATGTCACAAAACGGTCTTCATCTTCCGAATGATCAGGATCGTGCGCAGTAGCAGAAAAAGTATCACGCAACGCGCTAGATGCTTCTTCAAAGCTGACACCGTGCTTGCGGTGATTTGCTGCGGCCTTTTTGGTATCCCACACAAAGCTCATA
>JAVMKH010000114.1:0-3936 GCA_031732935.1 Candidatus Contendibacter sp. | reverse complement strand
GCCCGATGATCGATTTCCCCGATTTCGCCCGGAAGATCACGCTGGAGATCGCCGAGAATCCCGCTACTCCTCCGCCACCTCCGGATTCTCGGTGCTGAACACGCCAGCGTCATAGTCGTAGGCGAATAGCTCGGCGTAGCGGCCCCAGTCGACGATGACCTGCAACACTCGCTCGGCCTCATCCTCGCTCAGGGAATCCTCCAGTTCGCGCAGAAAGCGGCTTTCCGGCGCCCGCTGGTTGGGCCGTTCGTCGATCACCCGGCAAATGTGCCCGGCCAGCGGCACCCGCTTGAGCAGATGTTCGCCAAAGATCATCTTGCGCCGTTGGATGTCGGCCTCCAGAAAGGCCTCGCCGTGAGGGCTCAGGCGGACGTCGCCATCGGCGACCTGGGCGAAATCGAGCAACTGCAACGCTTCCAGAATCGGAAATAAATCGTCCACTTCCAGTTCCAGCGCGTCGGCCAGTGCCGGCAGATCAACCAGCCCCCGATGGGTGGGATGGCTGATCTCATCCAGCACGCCCAACAACTGAGCCACGTGCGCCGACGGCAGCCGGTGGCTGATACCCACCGCCCGCTGCTCGCTGGCCGCCGCGGTCATGATCTCGTAGACTCGATCCACCAGACGCCGAAACGCCGGTGCGGTGTAATCGCGGGGGTGCCTGAGGGTGATCGGCAATTCCGCCTTGATCCGCCCCGGATTGCTGTCCAGGATCACCACCCGGTCGGCGATCATCAGCGTTTCCTCGATGCTGTGCGACACCATCAGAATGGCGCGGGTCGGGATTTGCCGCTCCAGCCACAAGTCCAGCAGGTCGCCTCGTAAAGTCTCCGAAGTCGGCACGTCCAGCGCCGAGAAGGCTTCGTCCATCAACAGCACGTCAGGATTGACCACCAGGGCGCGGGCGAAGCCGACTCGCTGCCTCATCCCGCCGGACAGTTCCTTGGGATAGGCTGATTCGAACCCGTCCAGCCCGATCATGTCGATGGCCGCCAGCGCCCGTTGCCGCCGTTCCGTCGCCGGAATGCCCTGCGCCTCCAAGCCCAATTCGACGTTCTCCAGCACCGTCAGCCAGGGAAACAGGCCGAAGGTCTGAAATACCATGCTGATGCCCGCCACCGGTCGCGATACCGGCTGGTTCCGATAGAGAACCTGGCCGTCGCTGGCTGGAGTCAAGCCGCAGATGATCCGCAGCAAAGTCGACTTGCCACAGCCCGACCGGCCCAGCATCGCCACGATTTCACCGGGACGCAGGCTGAAATCGATACCCTTCAACACCACGATGTCCTCGCCGCGGTCGGGCGCGACGAAGCGCTTGCTGACCTGGCGCAGTTCGATCAGGGCTTCAGCATCGCTCACGGTACTTTCCTCAAGCCAGGGCCAGCCGGCGCTGGGCGAAGGCGTACAAGCGTTTCCAGAACAAGCGGTTGAATACCACCACATACAGGCTCATCACCGCGATGCCCAGCGCCACTCGCGGGTGGTCGCCCCGAACGGTCTGCTGGGCGATATAGGCGCCGATGCCGCTGGCCGTCAGCGTCGTCGTGCCCCAGTTGGCGACCTCGGCCACCACGCTGGCGTTCCAGGCGCCGCCGGAAGCGGTCAGGCCGCCGGTCAGATAGGATGGGAACACCGCCGGCAGCAGCACCCGCCGCCACAGCAGCAAACCCCGCAGGCCCAGATTGGCGGCGGCTTCCTTCAAATCGCTGGGCAGGGCGGTGGCCCCGGCGATGACGTTGAACAGGATGTACCACTGGGTGCCCAGAATCATCAACGGGCTAAGCCAGATTTCCGGGTCGAGCCGACGGACGGCGATGAACGACACCACCACGGGAAACAATAGATTGGCCGGGAATGCCGACAGGAACAGCGCCAGCGGCTGGACCCGTTGCGCCAGTCGCGGCCGCAGGCCGATCCAGACCCCGATCGGTACCCAGATCAGGCTGGCCAGGGCGGTCAAAATCACCACCCGCGCCAGGGTGTACAGGCCCAGCAGGAACACGTGCGCGACCTCGTCGTTGCTGGCTTCGGTCAGCACGAACCGCGCCAGCAGCACGATGCTGGCGACCGCAGCACCACCCAGCAAGGCCATCCACAGGTAATCCAACCATGAACCGGCCCGACGCCAGTTCCGCAATTTGGGCAATGGCAATCGAAAAGCCTGTCGCCGGGACGCGAACGGTCGCATCCGTTCCCATACCCAAACCGGCAATGCCATCAGCAGTCGCAACAGTCGAGTGCGCCGCAGCAGATCCAGAAACCACGACTGTGGCGCATCCTGGCTTTCGGCGAATTCGAACTTGAACTTGTCAGCCCAAGCCACCAGCGGTCGGAACAACAGTTGGTCGGTCACCAGAATCACTACCAGCATGGCGAGAATGGCGTAGCCGACCGCCGGTAGATTGCGCTGGTCGACGGCCACGGCGATGTAGGAGCCGATTCCTGGCAACAGCACCGTCCGGTCGGAAACGGTGATGGCTTCCGAGGCGACCACGAAGAACCAGCCGCCGGAGACCGACATCATCGCGTTCCAAACCAGCCCCGGCATGGCGTAGGGCGCCTCCAGTTTCCAGAACCGTTGCCAGGTCGACAGTTGGAACAGATTGGCGACCTGATGCAAATCCTTGGGCAGCATCCGCAGCGAGTAATAAAAACTAAACGCCATGTTCCAGGCTTGCGAGGTGAAGATGGCGAAAATGGCCGCGCATTCCGGTCCCAGCAGGCTGCCCGGGAACAACTGGACGAACCAGAGCACGGTGATTGATAGAAACCCCATGACCGGCACCGATTGCAGGATATCCAGCAGCGGGATCAGGATTTGTTCCGCTCGACGGCTGCCGGCGGCGATCTTGGCGTAGACGAAGGTGAACAGCAGCGAACACAGCAGCGCGATACCCATCCGCAGGGTGGTGCGCAGGGCGTATTCCGGCAGCATGGCAGGATCGAGCACTATCGGCAGCGGCGCGCCGAACTCGTAGGGGACGGCCATCTCGCGACTGCCCCAGGCCAGCAGGAACAAGCCGCCGAACACCAGCGGCAGCAGCAGGATGTCCCAGTGGTTGGGCAGATGCGACCACGTTAGCAGGGTGGGCGACGGAAAGGGATCGCGCATCGGATTTCATCATGATAGGGGGATGGACGACTGATCGATTAGTGAGATCGATCTGCTATCAGGCCCTTCCCAAGGGGAAGCGGGGGCGACGATCACGCCGCATGGGCTCGCCCCCTGTCTCGATCAGGAACCATCAGGGGTGCCATTCTCACTTCGGTTCTGTAATGGTCTTGGGTGACATGGCCATGACATCGCTGACAGCCTGGATGGTTTTATCGGTAGCCGTCGGCCCGGCAAACAAATAGGAAGCTGTGCAGATCGTCTCGATCCCGCAACCCCAACCGGAACAGACCGAAACTTTCTCGAATTGGTAAACCGGTTTGCCGCCGGGCAGTTGCTCGTCCAGCCCGCCTTTGTCGATATCCACGAACTTCAAGCTCTTGTTGGCGTTGACGGCCTGGAAGAGTTGATTGTTCAGGTTGCCGGGCGCGGCGACGAACAGGAAAGCATCAGGTCCGCCGGGGGTGTCAAGCTGGTTGATCGCGCGCGTGCCACCCTGAAACACGATCTTGGCGTTCTTGTAATCGGGCACCAGACGGGTCATGTACTGCCATGTGATCGCGCTCCCCGAACCCTCCTCGCCGATGGCGATGGTGGCATCCTTGGCCCGCCGCAGATCCTTCTCGCTGGTCACCTTGCCCTCTTTCTTGACCACCAGATAACCGCACTCCTTACCCAAGCCCGCCACGATTTCCAGTGGTTTGCCACCGGTCTTCAGATATTGCCCGTACGCATCCAGTTGCGCGAACCCGAATTGCGCCTCGCCTTTTGCCAGCCGTTCCAGATTTTCCATCGAGCCCTTGCTTTCCAGCAATTGAACATCG
>JAVMKH010000113.1:0-3977 GCA_031732935.1 Candidatus Contendibacter sp. | reverse complement strand
TCAACGTCCGTTCGGTTTCGGCGGCGGTCACCCGTTGCCAGTACCGCAGTCGTGGGTAGGTGCGGAAAAACGCGGCGTGTGCCTGCTGGGCCTCCGGCAGGGTCATCGCCACTCCGTAGTGGGTCTTGGCATGGGAAACCAGCGTCGCCGGACTCATCCCGTAGATCAGGCCGAAGTTGATCGCCTTGGCGAGTTGCCGCTGTCCCTTTGTGACCTGCTCCGTTTCGATGCCCAGCACGGCGGCGGCGGTCAGCCGGTGCAGGTCCTTCCCATCCCGGTAGGCGGCCAGCAGGGTCGGATCGCCGGACAGTAGCGCGATGGTACGTAGTTCGATTTGACCGTAGTCGGCGACCACCAGCCGATAGCCCGGTGTCGCCTTGACCAGCGCCCGAAACGCGGCGTCCCTGGGCAACTGCTGCAAGTTCGGGTTCCGGCAACTGAAGCGGCCGGGTTTGGTCTCCGCGATCAGGAATCCGGCATGGATGCGGCCGGTGGCCGGACTGCGATGCTTCAACCACGACTCGCCATAGGTGTTCAGCCGCTTGATGGCGGTCTTGTACGCGGCCAGCGGCGCGACCACCGGCAGATCGGCGAACGCGGCCAGGGTGTCCTTGCCCGTGCTCAACCACCCTTTCGGCGTGCGCGGCCAGCGGTTCAGGGTATCCGGGTCGAGTTGCCGTTCCAGCCAGGCCGACAGGTGCGTCGGGCTGTTCGGATCGATACCGGGACCGAGCGCGGCGGCCAGTTGGGTCCGGCCGTGTTCGGCGTCGGCTTGCCAGCGGTCGATCAATCGGCGGTGTCCCTCCCCATCGAACGGACAGCCGGCCAGTTCCAGCTTGGCGATGAAGCGTTGCGCGGCGGCCAGGGTCTTATACGCATCGCCCTGTCCCTGCTGCTGCAACTGCGCCTTGAGAAGCGGAAACAGCCGGTCGGCGGTCGCGGCGTCCAGGGCGGCATAGTCGTAGTGCGCGGCGGTCAACACGCCGGACCAGTCCGAAGTCTGCAAGGTCTTGTCCAGTTCCCAGCCCAGCGCGGTCTTGGCGACTTCCGCCAGCGACCGGCGACGACCGGACAACACCCGGTCCATCAGCAGCGTGCAGTGCAGCAGCGCGGGAGCGATGCCGGCGTGCAGGCAATGCTTGAACTCGAAACCGGCGTTGTGCGCCACCAGCGGCCGCGCGAACAGCGGTTCCAGCAACGCCGGCTGGATCGCCGCCAGATCGAACACGAAGGCGCGATGGTCGGCGGCGAACTGCATCAGCCGGATGGTGGACAGGTGCGGGTCAAGCCCGGCGTTCGGCGCGTGCCGATACGGCCCTGCTTTGGCGGTCTCGATGTCGAAACCGACCGGACCGCGATACGCCAACAGCGCCGACACGGCGGCGGGCACGGCGGCCGAATCGCGGATCACCTCCACCTCCACGCCAGCGGCGGCTAGCAGCCCCTTGGCGGCGTCGCCGGGGTTCGGTTTGACCGCTACGCCGGCCAGCACGAAATCCTCATTTTTGCCAGATGCGCCTTTGCTACCATCGCTACGATGGCTACAGTCCATCGTTGTTTTACGATTTAGCCCCCCGCTACAGTCGCTACGATAGCTACAGTCCGGCGCGACTGTAGCGACGGTAGCGGTTGTAGCAGGGGTCGATGGCGAAAAAACCGGCTCCAGTTCGATCCATTCGCCGGGACGGCGGCGGGCGTGCTGCTCGCGCAATCCGGCCAGCGTTTGCGGTTCCTCGAACTGTACCCGATACCGCTTGCCGGCGACGGTGATGTTCCACCAGCAGGTTTGATCGGCGGTTGAATCCGATGAAAACGCGGCAAGGTCGTTGCTACAGTCGCTACCATTGCTACAGACTGTTTGGGGTGTAGCGACTGCGACGGTAGCGACTGTAGCCAGCGAAGCAGGTAGAAACGGGCTTCGTTCGGGTTGCGGGACTGGAGCGACGGCAGCCGTGGCACGGGCGGAAAATTTCATGGGAACTCCCTCCACACCGTCCACGCTTCTCGATGGCGGATGCCGTCCACGACCACACCGTCCGGTTTTTTGACGAACCAGCGATGCCGTTCCAGGATGCCGGTGATACGGCGCGCGGTGTCGCTGTCGCGGATGCCATTCGGACCGTACTGATAGATTTGCCGCAGATGGACGGTGTCCTTGTCCCGCGCCCACAGCAACAACCGTTCCGCCAGCCGTAGATCGGGACTCCCGGCGCCGCTGTCCTGAATCCTCAGCGTCTCGGTCAAGTAATAATCCAGCAGCGCGATAGCGGCTTCGATGTGCGGTAGGCCGATGGTGGCGGTGTCTGGATTCTCGATCACCGCCAACACGCCCGCGATGCGCGCCGCGTGCTCGGCGGCCTTGTTGGCAAAGCCCCGGATCGGTTCCAGCGGTTGACCGTCGCCCAGTTGTTCCTCGATGGCGTCGCTATAGCGAATCCAGGCCGCCTTCGCCGGCTCGGTCAGCGGCAGGTTGCGCGGGGTCAGTTCGTTGCGAGTCCCCTCGCGCAGCGGGCAGGGCCGCTCCAGCAGGGTCTTGAGTGTGGCCCAGTAGCGCGTCACCGCCGGGTCTTGCGTCGCATCCTCGCAAACGTAGCGCCGGGTGCCGGCCGTGCTTTCCGGCCAGGCGCACAGCACCCGCGAAAGAAAACCCTGGTCGGCATAGATCGGATCGCCGAACAGTTCGGCGGCGACCAGCGGTTGCATCATCAAATGCAGGGACAGGCGGCGGTCAAACAGCACGCTGGCGCCGTCGCCGCTGCGCACCCGATCCAGCGGCCGGCCATCCCACAGCTTCGACAACGCGCCGATGGTGCGTAACCGGGTTTCCTTCATCAGCGCCGCGCCGCCGACGAACAGCGCCCCCTCGTCGGAAAACAGGCCGAGCGACGGTTGACCGTTGGCGAACAACTTGAACAATCCCTCGGCGGTTGGATCGGCGGCCAGCAGGTTCGGTAAGAGCGGCGGCTGCGGCGGTTCGCCGAGCGCATCCGTCGCTGCTTTTTTCTGTTCGCGATTGGCCTTGATCGCGGCCAGATCGACGACTTTTTCCTTGATCGCTTCCCGTTCGATGCGCTCGTATTCCTTGATTTCCCGTTTGTGCAGGCGGTCGTCATCCCGGTACTGCGCCACCAATTCCCGTTGCCGGTCGGCCACCGGTTTCAACGCCAGGGCGTCCACGGCGGTCTTGCGTTCGCCGCTCGCGCCGACCGTGATACAGAACAGCGCCAGCGGCGACACCCGGCCGTCGATGAGGATGTTAGCGTGCGGTTGGACGCACAACGCGGCGGCGGCCAACACGGATTGCGCGATCAGGGCATCCGGGGCCTGCACGATGCGCCGAATCGCCGCCACCGCGCCGCCGAGCACGGTGCCGAGCACGTCTACCGGAAACGGTTCGGCGGGCAGCGGATCGCGGCGCAACGGATCGGGTTCCTGCCTCAGCGCCGGACCGGCCAGCCGTGCCTTGAGCGCGTCCATCCCGTGCTGGACCAGGATGTCGTTCCAGTCGCCGGCGCCGTCCGGCGGGTAGATCGCCTGGATCATCGGCCAGCGCCGTTGGGCCTGCTCGACCACGGTCCGACCGGCTGGGTCGTTGTCGGCGGCGAGGGTGAGCAGGTTCAGATCGCGGCCGTTGCCGTGCTCCTCGATAGCGGCCACGAGGTTGCTGGCCGAGTACGCGCACAACACCGGCGCATCGGTGGCGCCGTGTACGGCTAGCGCCTTGGCGAGGCCCTCGACCACGCACCACCGCCCAGCGGTCGGCGGATGGGGTATCCAACACCCCAGTCCGGCCGTGCGGCCGTGATCGAGAAATCGCTTGCGTCCGTCGCCAGCGATGCGTTGCAGGTTCCACAGCTTGCCGGCCGCGTCCCTCATCGGCGCCAGCAGGATCGTTTTGTTGTGGATCAGCACGGCACCGGTGGCCTTGGCGATGTCGGACACCCCACGGGACTGTAGATAGAGATGCGCTGCTTCAT
>JAVMKH010000112.1:0-4002 GCA_031732935.1 Candidatus Contendibacter sp. | reverse complement strand
GAAACCATCGTTCGGGCGAACTTCCGCAAATCGGGCGGCCATAGCGATCTCCACGGTGATTCATGCTCATGCCAACGATGGTTGAGGCACGCTGCGTGCCACGTCTGGTTCGTTATCCGCGCGTGGTCGATCATCACGACGGACTCGACGATGTCAGGGTCGGAGCGGGAGTTTTCCACGTCAGAATGATCCGTTCGGTCCATTTTGGCGCGGGCCAAGGTGGTCGCGTTCGACGGGAACCCCCCGTTATTCCATATTTTTGATATCGTTGATGTTTAATCCCGCACCACAACGATTCGCCGTCCCTGGGAGCTGGTCTGTTCGGTACTGGAGGTGCGTTCGCGGGGTAGTCTTGGGTAGTCCCGCGCATCGAATGATGAGAACCCCTCTTTGAAAAAAGGGGGTTGGGGGGATTTCATGGGTAGGGGGAGCGTTGATGGATCATTCACATCATCTTGCCTGGAAGCACCGCCGTCGCGCGCGCGGGATTGAGCCCCAACACGTCTTTCGCCGCCGCCACGTTCGCTCGCAAGTGATCCGGATTCAGGGTGCCGACCACCACGCTGCTGACCCCCGGCTCGGCGAAGATCAACCGCAACGAGGCCCGCACCGGGTCGACTTCCGATACCCGATCTAGGTGACCGCTGAGCAGGCCCTTCTTGATCAGCACACCCTTGCCGGCGGCGGCGGCGCGGATCACCGACAGTTCCTCCCGCTGGCGCGGGTTGTAGGTGACCATCACCACATCGCAGCATTCCACCGCCCGCAGCCCGCCGGCGACTGTCTTACTGGACATTCCGACAGCCTGTACCAACCCGGCCTGTTTAAGATCAAGCAGGGTCGGCAATACTTCTTCCCGCTCCATAATCGCTAAATCGTCGCCGCTGGAATGGATCAGCACCGTATCCAGCGCCTCGACGCCCAGTCGCCGCAGGCTGCGTTCCACGCTGGCGCGGGTGGCGGTGGCGGAGAAATCGAAATGGGATTCGCCGGCGTGAAATTCCTCACCGACCTTGGTCACGATTACCCAATCTCGTCGGCATTGGCGCAACAGCCGGCCCAACCGCTCCTCGCTTTCGCCATACGCAGGCGCGGTGTCCAGCAGGTTGATCCCTAGTTCCCAGGCCAGTTCCAGCAGTGCCAGAGCCTCCCGGTCCGGAGGAAGTTCAAAGGATCGGGGATATTTGACGCCCTGATTGCGGCCGAATTTCACTGTGCCCAGCCCCAGCGGGCTGACTTTGAGACCGGTCGTGCCCAACGGCCTCAGCTCCATTCCAGATCCTCCCGATCCCAGGGTGGAACCGCTACCTTCGGCCGTGGCCAGCTTGCCAGCGGTAGCAAATTCACTGGCCGGGGCCGCGCGCCCAAGGCGCGCAGTATGGTCTCAACGCGTTCGGCCAGCAGTGGCGCGAACGCCAGCTTGGTGGGCCAGACAGAGAGCACCCGCCCATTGCGGCAAATATTCGGTTCGGCCGGCCGACCGCCCCGAGGTTGATGCGCTTCAGCCCGTTGGACGGTGAAGGTGGCAAACTCCACGGGTGACCAGTCCACCCACGGCAACAGCGCTTTCAGTTCTCGCCGCGCTGCCTGGATTTGGTCGTAGCGGTCGCGCTGGACCCCTTCCTCGGCCAAGCCACCGCCGAGATACCAGATCAGTCGCCCGCCGAGGTCGTGGTGGCTGGTCACGGTCAATCGCGGTACGTCGCTGGCACCCAGGCAGTGCGCGTGGAGTGGGCCAGGCAGGGTCGGACCGCGTGCCATGACCATGTGCAGCGGTCGCAATTGCAGCGTCGCCCACGGCAATACCGCGTTGCCCGCGCCAGCGGTGAATACGGTGTAAGCTGGCCGGATCGCCCACGTCCGCTGACCCGCGTAACGCAGGGTGAACGTGCTGTCCGCCGTCGGCATCGCTGGTCCCTGATGGAGAATGATCGCCTCGTGGTGGGGTTCGGCCAATGCCGCCAGCACTGAAGCCACGTCCACGATCGGCTCGTCCAGCCGGTACACCGCGCCCCGAAAGCGGGGATGGCGCAGCGCGGGCGGATATTCGGCCGCGTCCGCCTCGGCGATCTTCTCCATGCGGTCGCGCATCAACTTGCTGGCGAAGAACGCCGTCAGCCGCGAGGTTGGGGCACGGGTCGCCCACAGGTATTGATGATCGGCCACCAGCCGCGCGGCGCGGAGATCCGGGTCGCTCTCCCCACGCAGGCAGCGCTGCCACGCTTCCGGCATCTCGGCGATGGCGGCGGCGGAATCGCTGATCTGGCCACTCAGGCTGTATTTGGCGCCACCGTGAATGATGCCCTGCGCGCACAGGGTCTGCCCTGCGCCCAACCGTTGATTTTCGATCAGCAGCGCCCCGAAGCCGCGCTGGCGCAGCCAGGCCAGCAACCATAGGCCGGCGATACCACCGCCGACGATGGCGATGTCCACGCTCAGGACCGGATGCAGCGATTTCATGGCCGGCGCAGGATTCGAGCGATGGTGCCGGTGGTTGAGCAGCCTTCAAGGTAATCCATGACCACCACCTGACCGCCCGCGTCCCAAACGGCGCGATTGCCGGGAATGTGGGTCGGGTCGTTGTCGCCGCCCTTGACCAGGTAATCCGGCTGGACCGCGCGGATCAACCGCTCCGGCGTGTCCTCGACAAAGGGAACGACCCAGTCCACCGCCGCCAGTCCCGCCAGTACCCGCATCCGTTGCGCCAGCGGGTTGACCGGCCGGTCGGGACCCTTGAGCCGGCGCACCGTGGCGTCGGCGTTGACCGCCACGATCAATCGATTGCCTAGCCGTTTGGCTTGTTCAAGATAGGTCACATGCCCGGCGTGCAGAATGTCGAAGCAGCCGTTGGTCATGACGATGGTTTCGCCATGGGCCTTGGCGTCGGCGACTGTCCGCAGCAGTTGCGCCTCGTCCAGTACCCCGCGCGGGGGTTCCTCGTGTTCGTACAGTGCCCGGCGCAGCTCGGACACGGTGACGCTGGCCGCGCCCAGCTTGCCGACCACGATGCCGGCCGCCAGATTGGCCAGCGGCGTCGCCGCCGATAAATCCATCCCGGCGGCTAGTCCAGTGGCCAATGTGGCGATCACGGTGTCGCCCGCCCCGGTCACGTCGTAAACCTCGCGGGCGCGGGCCGCCAGATGCAGCGGTTCGACGCCGGCGCGCAACAGGGTCATGCCCTGCTCGCCTCGGGTGATCAGCAGGGCTTCCAGTTCCAGCCGCTCGCGCAGCGCCTGACCTCGCTCCGCCAGTTCACCTTCGTCGCGGCAGGGGCCGGCCACGCTTTCGAATTCGGCCAGATTGGGCGTCAACAGGGTGGCGCCCCGGTAGCGGCCAAAATCGCGGCCCTTGGGGTCCACCAGCACCGGTTTGCCGGCGGCGCGGGCGACACGGATCAACGCCTCGACCTCGCGCAGCGCGCCCTTTTGGTAATCGGATAGCACCACGACGTCGCTGTCGGGCAGGTGGGCGGCGAAGCGTTCTCGCAGGGCGGCCGGTTCGAAGTCGGGGAAGCCGTCCTCGAAATCCAGCCGTAGCAACTGTTGGTTGCGGCTCAAGACCCGCAGCTTGGTGATCGTGGCTTGGCCGGGCTGGCGGATCAGCTCGCAAGCCACGCCCAGCCGGCGCAACTTGGTTTCCAGCGCCGCCGCCGCCTCGTCGGCGCCAGCGGCTCCGAGCACCCGGACCCGGCCGCCCAGGGTGGCGATGTTGACCGCCACGTTGGCCGCGCCGCCGGGCCGTTCCTCGACCGCCTCGACCTTGACCACCGGGACCGGTGCTTCCGGCGAGATGCGCGCGGTGGGGCCATACCAGTAGCGGTCCAGCATCACATCGCCGGCGATCAGCACCCGGGCCGGCTCAAATGGGGGAATCTGCGGTTTCATGGATTATTTTCGGGAATGTTTCGTGCGGGCGTCATGATAGCACCTGATTAGCCACATTGTTCGGCCGCGCGAATGATGCGCTCGGGATGGGGTGAAGTGACGGCTGATGCACGAAGGA
>JAVMKH010000111.1:0-21122 GCA_031732935.1 Candidatus Contendibacter sp. | reverse complement strand
GTGCGGAAACAGCGGACTCACGTCCGCCGCTCGCCGGCGACCCCAAGGTGATATCAGTTGGCGCGATGTCGTGGGGTATGTCATGCGCACCCTCTGGCCGAAAACATGATTTATATTTTAAATCATGTTGTTATAAAAAATATTATAAGTTTGTTGCTATTATGTGTCCGAACGAAAACCCTGAAACCTCGTAGGTTGGGGTGAGCTTGCGAACCCCAACGGATTGCCGGGGCCGGAATTTAATGTTGGGGTTCCTTCGTCACCCCAACCTACGCTGTGGGTTTCCGGTTAGACGCCAGCTAATGGGACGGGTTAAACGCGGATACCCGGGAATAGCGATGACGCTGGATTTGGCCATGGTTCCCGCCAGGCAGACCATCCTGTTCTACCCCAGCCCACCTTCCCAAGGTGAGGTGACCGCATAGCAGGGCGGTGATGTGCTCGGCAGGACAGGGCCGGCTGAAAAAAAAGCCTTGCATCTCATCGCAATTCATCTCCCGCAGGAATATTAACTGAGTCTCGGTCTCGACGCCCTCGGCGATCACGTCCATCCGCAAGCAGCGAGCCATGGCGATGACCGCGGCCGCGATGGCGGCATCATCATTCACCCCCTTGATATCTCGGACGAAGGATTTATCAATCTTGAGGCGATCAATTGGAAACCGTCTCAAGTAACCCAGGTTGGAATACCCGGTGCCGAAATCATCAATCGCCAAGCGGACGCCCAGCCGTTTCAAGGCATGCAGGGTATTAATCGCGTCCTCCTTCATCAGCAGGCTTTCGGTGATCTCCAGTTCCAGCAAATCCGGCCGCAAGCCGGTTTCTTCGAGAACGTGGGCAACTAGCGTCGATAGCTCCGCGTCGACAAACTGCCGCGGCGACAGGTTGACCGCTATCCGCAACGGCGGCAGCCCCATGTTCTGCCAGGCCCGGGCCTGAGTGCAGGCGGCCCGGATCACCCATTCACCGATGGGAATGATCAGACCGGTTTCCTCGGCCAGCGGAATGAAGTCGGCGGGCGCCACGCTCCCCAGTTCCGGGCTCTGCCAGCGCAGCAACGCCTCAACGCCCACGATCCATCCGCTTCCGATATCCACTTGCGGCTGGTAATGCAGCGTCAGTTCCTGGCGGTCGAGCGCCTTGCGCAACAAGCCCTCCATTTCAACATGCTGGATGGTGGCGGCATGCATCCAGTCCGAAAAGAGCTGATAATTATTTCGCCCGACGCTTTTGGCGTGATACAGCGCGGTATCGGCGTTTTTCAACAGCGCTTCCACGTCGTCGCCATCGTAGGGATACAGGGCGATGCCGATACTGCACCCGCTAAACACCTCATTGCCTTCGAGCGTGAACGGCTGGGCAATCACTGACAGAATCCGCTGGGCTACCTTGACGACCGCGTCGGGATGACTGATCTCCGCCAACAGGATCACGAACTCATCGCCGCCCAGTCGCGCCAGAATATCCTGCGGCGCGAGCAGATCGGGCAAGGCGTTGCATACATAGTCCGCGGAGCGCAAACAATCCTGCAGACGGATCGCCACCTGCTGCAGCAACAAGTCGCCGGCGCGATGCCCCAAGGAATCATTGACGCGCTTGAATTGATCCAGATCCAAAAACAGCACCGCCAGCGCCTGGGAACGGACTTTCGCCAGCTCGACGGCGTCCAGCAGCCGTTCCTGGAGCAAAACCCGATTGGGCAACTGGGTCAGGTGGTCGTAATAGGCCAGGAATCGAATCCGCTCCTCGGCCTGCTTGCGGGTGGTGATATCTTCGCGCAGCCAAACGAAATGGGTGACGACGCCACGCTCGTCGCGGATGCCGGAAACGAGCGCCGACTCCCATAACAACTCACCATCCTTATGGCGGGTACACAACTCTCCCTGCCAGATATCGCCCCCGGCGAGGGTTCGTTGCAGGCGCTGGTATTCCTCGGTGGTCAGGGTGCTGGTCTGCAAAAAGTCAGGCGTCTTGCCCACCAGTTCTTCCAGGGCGTAGCGGCTGACTTCGACGAACTTGCGGTTGGCGTATTCGATGACGCCGTCGATATCGGTGATCAGGATGGAAATCGGGTTCTGCTCGACCGCGTAAGAGAGCTTGCGCATGTTCTGCTCGGCCCGCCGGCGCGCGGTAATGTCCTGCCCGACCACCACCCATCCGGCGAGCGCTCCCTCGGCGTCGGCAAAGGGCGAAATATTCCAGAGCAGCGCATGTTCGCCGCCATCCAGGGCCTGGAGCGCGCCTTCGCCACTCCACGATGACTCCCGTTCGCTCCAGTCGCCGGCGCACGGCAACGACGCCAGGAAGTCCGGTCCTGCTGGCTCGCCCCGCTGGAATGAATAAAACCTTTCCGCCGCCGGATTGAATTCCAGCACCCGCCAGTCGCGGCTCAGCACCAGAATCACGCTGCCCGCGGCCTGCACCAGCGTGCGAAACCGTTCTTCGCTTTCCCGCAATTCCAGCAAGGCCTGGCTGGCGCGCAGGATGTACCGCACCCGATGGCGCAGAATCGTCCACTGGATCGGCTTGGTAATGAAATCAGTCGCTCCAGCCCGATACGCCCGCTCGACGGATTGGAGATCATCCAGCGCCGTGACCATGACGATGGGCAGATGGCGACCGCCGGGCAGCCGCCGCAGCGCTTCGCAGACGGCGAAGCCATCCAGGCCCGGCATGACCACGTCCAGCAGCATGAGATCGGGCTGCTCGCGCTGGAACAGATTCAGGGCCTGTTCGCCATCCGCCGCTTCCAGGACCGCGAATCCACCCGGCAACAGGGCGGCGCTGGTCAGCAACCGTTGTCCGGCATCGTCATCCACCACCAGAACCAATGGCTGCTCGCGTAATGATTTCATTGAGCCTACCTCTCGAATTTCGTTCGTCCCATTATTCGGTGCGGCCATGATCTCTTCGGTGATTGAAAATCGAGCATAAAGTAATGGATAGTAAGACGATGATGGTAGGTTTCAGGCGCCACCGAGCGCGGCCAAAATATCGGCATTCGCCGGTAACGAAAAACTTTCCGTAATTTTCAATTTGACAAATTAGTTGGAATTAATTCATGGCGCCATGTATGTAAAGCCGGAATGGTCCCCCTCGACAACACGCAGTTTGCCATCGCTCATCCCTTGCAAGAAAGGGATTACATCCCTGCCCCGCTTTCCCTGACAGGCGGCATACACCATCTCGCCGGCCTCCATATTCATCCGAACCACCACCGTCCGGTTGGAGCCTGAAATAAATAGCATCCCGGTACGATGTTATTGATGCAACCGTTGGAATTCAATAATAAATTCTATTGAGGAACCCGCTATGTCAATCATAATCGTTCACTCCACTCGATCAGTGAGTAATACCATTTCCGCATAGGTTTTGATCTTTATTTGATGTTATTTTACTTTATATTCAAATATTTATTATCAACAGGTGGACTCTCGCACTATCGGGATTTGGTATAACGTATTAAGTATGGGATGCTGGATATTGCTGGTTGGTTGAGCAGACCGGCGGCAATCCTGTCAAAAACCAGAGTGGTTTGCCGCCCCATCATCGATGCAGCCATTACACACCCTGGCGATTGGAGATCGATCTTAAAGCGGGTCTGTTAAGCGATGATTGAGCGAACGTAAATTATTGTAACCAGAAGAACTCGGGTGGTAACCATTCACCCCCCCACCCCAGTCCCCACAAGGGGGGTGGGAGCCTTGCGAAACAGTCAGTTGCTAAACTCCTTCTCCCCTCGCGGGAGGGGGTTGGGGGGAGGGGGGTGAATGGTTACTCTGATTCCTTCTGATTCTTTCTGAGGTTCCGACACCGAATTCATTCCGAATCCCCCGGGAGTTCCTGACGCAGGATGACCCGCGTGGCCTCGAACTCGCGTTCGACAAGCGCGATCCGCGCGGCGGCGTCCGCAAGCTGCCGCTGCCGGGCCTGCGACTCCAAGTCCCGGCACAAACCGTGCAGATTCATGGCGCCGACGTTGGCGCTGCTGGATTTCAACGCATGCGCCGCCGCCTGCAACGACTCTGCATCGCTGGTGGCGACCGCCTCCTTCAGCCGTTCGATCAGCGGCGGCGTCCCGTGCAGATACAGTTCGATCAGGCGGACGAGCAAGCCGGTGGCGCCCTGGCGTTCGAGCGTCCGGATTTGGTCCAGCACGCCCCGATCGATGCGCGATTCCAGCTCGACGCTCGATGCCGGGAGATCGTTCGTGGCGGCCGGCGCGTCAACGGGGTTCGGCGCGGGCAGCCAGCGCCGCAGGATCGCCGCCAGGTCGGCGCGCGCGAACGGTTTGCTCAGGTAATCATCCATGCCGACCACCAGGCACCGTTCTCGGTCACCGCTGATGGCATGGGCGGTCAAGGCCACGATGGGCAGGCGTCTGGCCGGCTGGCCAGTCTCCGCCGCTTGCCGCTCGCGCTCGCGAATCCGCGCCGTGGCCTGGAACCCGTCCAGGACTGGCATTTGACAGTCCATCAAGACCAGGTCGTAGGAATCTTGCTCCAGCCGGTCGAGTGCTTCCTGGCCGTGATTGGCGATGTCCACGGCGCAGCCCAGGAGTTCCAGTACCGCCGTGGCGAATTTCTGATTGACCATGTTGTCCTCGACCAGCAACACCCGGGCATCCCACCGCGCTGGCACCGGTTCGGCGCGATTCGGCTGGCGCGTGGTCATCTCGTCCTGGAGCAGCTTGCGCAGACAGCGCAGCAACTGATGCTTCCGCACCGGCTTGTACACGTGCTGGCGCACGCCGGCCTGGGAGGCTTGTTGTTCCGACGCCCCGTGCAAGCTTACCGAGGTCAACAGGGCGAGCTTGACGCCGCGCAACCCGGGATCATTGTGAATCGCCAGCGCCAGTTCCGGCCCGCTCATACCGGGCATCACTCCATCCAGCAGCGCGATGGCGTAGGGATCGTGGCCGGCCTGGGCGACCCGCAGGCGGTCCAGAGCCTCCCGGCCGCTGGCGACGCCGTCGTCCCGCACGCCCCAGGCTTGCAATTGGTGATGGAGAATCTCGCGGTTGGTCGCGTTGTCGTCCACCACCAGCACCCGTATCCCTCGCAGGACATTCGCGTCTTCCGGCTCCTCCGGCACATGGGTCGCGCGCGCCAGTCGCAGGACGAACCCGAAAGTCGAACCCTGTCCCTCCCCGCTACGCACCGTGAGGGCACTCCCCATCAGTCCCACCAGTTGCCGTGCGATGGTCAGGCCCAGGCCGGTTCCGCCAAACCGGCGGGTCATCGACCCGTCGGCCTGGTCGAAGGCGTTGAAGATCCGCTCCTGCAAGTGGGCCGGAATACCGATGCCGGTGTCGCTGACTTCAAAACGCAGCACGTGCGCGGCACCGGTGGTTTCCAGCATCGTGACCCGCACCACGACCTCGCCCCGTTTGGTGAACTTGACCGCGTTGCTCGCCAGATTGGTCAGCACCTGCCGCAACCGCCCCGGATCGCCCCGGACCGCGATGGGCGCCGGCGGCAGGTCGCACAGCAGTTCCAGCCCCTTGCGCCGCGCGCTTTCGGCGAACAGGGTCACCACCTCCTCCACCATCGCGCCTACGTCGAAGTCAATCGTCTCCAGTGCCAGCTTGCCCGCCTCGATCTTAGAAAAATCCAGCACGTCGTTGATGACGCCGAGCAGGCTCACGCCGGATTGCTGGATCACTTCGGCGAAGCGGCGCTGCCTGGGTTGCAAATCCGTTTCCAACAGCAGCTCGGCCATGCCCAGCACGCCGTTCATGGGCGTGCGGATCTCGTGGCTCATGTTGGCCAGGAATTGTGATTTCGCCTGGCTGGCCGCCTCGGCCCGCTCCTTGGCCACGCTCAGTTCCCGCACCAGCATCTTCAATTCCGTGTTGGCCGCGGAAAGATCCTGGGTGCGCGCGGCGACCTCGGCTTCCAGGCGGGCGCTGTAGGTCGCCAATTCGGCGTCGCGCCGCTGGACTTGCGCCAGCATGTCGTTGAAGCCGTCCACCAGTGTGCCTAATTCATCCTGGCTGGCGCGCGTCACTCGAACCGTGTAATCGCGGGTATCGGTGATTTCGCTCATGGCCGCGCGCAAGTTCAGGATCGGCCCCGAAATCAATTTCTGGAACCACGCGGCCAGCAGCGCCGTCAGCGCCAGCGAGGCCAGCATCAGTCCACCGATGAGCCAGTAATAGCGGCGCAGGTTTTCGCTGAGTTCCCGCAAATCCGAGTAGATCTCGACGTGGCCGAGTAACTGGCCATCCTGCCTGATGGGCGCCTTGACGGCCAGCATTCGGCCCTGGGCGCCGAGCAACTCGCTTTCGACGTGTGTTGCTGGCCCGGCTGCCATTGCCGGCTTTTTGTAATCTCTTTCCAGCTCCTCACGCCATTTCAGGAGCTGGTGACGTTGCTCGTCCGCCAACCCCCCGGTCTGGTATTCGGCCAAGATATTTTCCTGGGGATCGTCGATAATGGCATGGAGCACATCGGGCTTGGCGCGCAGCACCGCCAGATTTTGCTCGGCGGCCTTGAGGTCGTTGAAAACCAGCGCGGAAGCGGTGTTGGCGCCGATGACGCTGGCCAGTGCCTCGAGTTGCGCCTGGGCCGCCTTGCGCTGGGAAACGGTTTCATTAACGACGAGCGCCACGGCAACCACCAGCAACACCAGGGCGCTGGTCAGCAGCATGACCGCCATCAATTTGCTTTTTATCGACAACTTGGCAAAGGAGATCATTCAGGGATTCCGCCGTTTTACTCCACGATGGTCGCCAGCTTGAGCAATTGGGAACTCAGCTTGAGATTGGCCCGCCGGGTGGCGTTCAGGTTGATGTCGAACCGGATGCGCTGGTCGGCCTCAATCAGACCAATCATGCCGCCCGCCTGGGCGAAGTCGCTGATATCGCTCACCGTCAGAATCGGCTGGCGGGCGAGTTTGGCCAGCAACGCTTTGTACCTTACCTGTTCCATTCCGCTCATGAAAACGACGTGACAGGGTTCGAGGCCTATCGCTACAGGGATGTGGCGCGCCTCCACCGGATGGCTGTCCACCGTCTTGCCAACGAGCGCCGCCAGCGCGCCGCCGAAGGGATTGACGCCGACGATGCAAATCAACAGCGGCGCGTCGGCGCTGGCGAATGCCCCCGGCGGCCACTCCACAAATTTGGCGAAGTTGTACAGATAAGCGGCCTTGACGGCGTATTCGTCGAATTCGGCCGCACGGGCGTTGCCCGACGGACCGCCCAGCACGAGCGCGATGAAGATCGCCAATCCACAATACAGGCAAGCTGCCAGGTGGCAACCACGGGCGGCCAATGCCCTGCTTCCAGTCTCGCCCCTGGCGGACGGAGCCGCTTTTGTTGGCGAATCTCTTAGAAACTCCATTTTACTTGCCCGTAGAGGCTGGGTTCGACTTCAACCGGGAATGCCAGCGTTTCCTGCACGAACTCCAAGTGAGTGCCACCGAACAAATTCGCGCCGACCAGCGATAATTCCAAATCCTTGCGCGGTCGCCAGCCCAGGCGCAGGCTCACGATCGAATAGGAATCGACCTCAGTTCGGCCGGTGGCAATCGTTGGTATGGAACCTTCGTCGACGTAACGCCACCAGACATCCAGTTCGAGATCATCACGCAGTTTCCACGATGAAAACAGCGAAATCCGGTTTTGGTTGCCGTGGTTATAAATCGGGTCGCCATTCTGGTCTTCGATGTCCGAATATAAATACGAGTAGGCCAGTTGCAACCGCCAGTCTTGCGTCGGGCGCCAGTCCGCCGCCAATTCGAAGCCGGTGTTATAGCCCGATCCGATATTCCGCAACTCCATCGGCAATACCAAATGCGGTGGGAAGATCTGCGCCTCTGGAAACAGCGTGCCGGGAGCCGTGCCGATAACCTGGTCGTAGTCGTTGTAAAAAACCGTGGCGTCCACGGAGAACCGTTCCGCCACTTGCGCCCGGTAGCCGATTTCATAGGAGATGAGATTCTCGGATTGGAGGCTGTCGGAGCCGAAAACCGAAACCAGCACAGGCAGGTTGCCCGTGATGGGCGAAGGCGGGAAGACGGCCAGATTCGCCCGTGCGTCCACAAACCCGCGCGAGGGCGTTTGGACGGTGCGCGATACGGCCGCCCACAGCCGATGGTCTTGCCGCGGCGTCCAGAGCATCCGGATGCTGGGCTGCCATTCCCAGCCGGTAAAATCGTTGTGCTCGACCTTGAGCCCGGCGGTCAGGCGCAAGCGCTCCGGAATCAGATCCACTTGATCCTGAATAAAGGCGCTAAATAACTGGGTCGTATCCTGATTAGGTCTGACCTTGCTGAATTCGGTATCGGTGAACCGATCTCGATTTTGGCGGTAGCCCAATCCCCAGACGATCTCCTGGCGATCGGTCAACGCGAAATTGTGCTGAAAATCCAGATCGAATGAGTCGGCGTCAACCATGTAAAGAGGATCATTACGGTCCTCATATTGGTAATACACTTGCAGACCCATCCCCGATGTCGCGGAGTATTGATGCTCCCAGCGCGCCTGCAAGCTGCCACCCGAAGCATCGACGGAAGACAGTCGCCGTTCGGCATACGGCGGAACGAAGGTGGGAAAATTGTAATTTTGATCGAATTTTCCGTCGTACAAATCGCCCTGCACCGCGACCGTGTCCCGGGCTGATGGCGCCCAATCCAGACGAAATCCGCCCCGGCCGATGCGCCAATCATCTCCGGCATCGCGCCCGTCGACAGCCACCAAACCATCGCGTTCGGTGAATTGTCCATAAATCCGGTATCGGGCGTCATCGCCCAGCTTGCCGCCATAGCGAACGCCGGCGATGGCCCGCTCTTCATTGCCAGCGGTCAACGTCACCAACCCGCCCTGGGTGTTCTTGACATTTTTGGTGATGATGTTGATGACGCCGTTGACCGCGTTGGCGCCCCACAGGCTGCCGCCGGGACCGCGAATCACCTCAATCCGTTCGATGTCGGGCAGGAACAGATCCTGAAGTTCCCAATACACCCCGGAAAACTGGGCGTTATAAATCGTGCGACCGTCGATCAGCACCAGCAATTTGTTGGCGAACCGGCCGTTGAAGCCGCGTATGGTGATGGCCCAGCGGCTGGAGTCGATGCGGGCCACTTCCACGCCGGGCGCCAGCCGCAGGGCTTCCATCACGTTGGTCACCCCCGACCGGCGGATATCGTCGGCGGTGATGACGAACACCGCCGCCGCCGTGTCTTCCACGGCCTGTTCGACCTTGGCTGCCGACACCACCTTCACTTGCATCAGGTCCTCGATGCTGAACTGGGTCAAATCCGGTACGTCGGCTCTTGCCAGACCGATCATCATGTCCAGACAGGCCAATGCAGCCAGCACGGGCATCGCTCTTACCGATCCCAACGAATTCATCTCGTCAAGCTCCCCCGCTGTAATTCAGTCCCTTCTCCCTCATTCATGGGGGAGAGGATTGGGGTGAGGAGGTCAGTCCTTGAAACTGCTGCCCCCACCCCCACCCCTTCTCCCGCAAGCGAGCGAGGGGAGCGAACGGTTACCCCCCGTTCATTTCGGCCGGTCTTTTCCATCATTCGCAAGCGGGCACGTTCTTAAAACGACCATTTGATCTGCCCGTAAATAGCGCGCTCCACCTGCTCCGGGAACGGATAGGTTTCCTGCACGTATTCCACGTGCGGCGCCCCCAGGAGATTGGTTCCCACCAGCGACAGTTCCCAATCTCGACGCGGCCGCCAGCCAAGGCGGGCGTTCGCGCTGAAGTAGGAGCCAACGGCCGTCGCGTTCGCCAGCGTGCCGATGGCCAGCTCGGGCATTTCGTCCACGTAATACAGCCACAGATCGAACTCCAAATCCGGGCGAATATCGAGGCTCGACAATAGCGAAATCAGATTCCGTGGCTGCGAGCCTTCGCGCACGACCGGGATCAACTCGGAAAATCCCGGCTGGTTTTGCAGATCGACGCGCAGATGGGAATAAGCCAGTTGCAGCCGCCAGTCGTCCGCCGCCCGCCAGTTCGCCGCCAGCTCGAAACCCCAAGTCCGACCCTGCGTGGCGTTGACGAACATGGCGGGAATCCGCAGGTAGCCGTCCACCACGGTCGCGAGATCGTTCCGCTGTTGCACGGCGCGCAAGTCGTCGTAATCGTTATAAAACGCGGTGAGATCCAGCGACAGCCCCTCGGTCGGCCAAGTCCGGTAGCCCAGTTCGTAACTGGTCTGTTGCTCCGAACCGAAGTCGGGATTGCCCTGGAACACGATCAGCGCGGGAAGATCGAGAGGCGGCTGGGGCGGCAAGACCATCAGGTTCAGCCCGACACCGTCATCGCCGCGCGAGGGGGTGCGCACCGAGCGGGACGCCACCGCCCATACCCGATGTTGCGGATGCGGTTTCCACAACAGCCGCGCGTTCGGTTGAAATTCCCAGCCGGTAAAATCGTTGCGCTCCAGCCGGGCGCCCAGGGTCAGTTCGAGTTCCTGGGGAATCAGGCTGATCTGATCCTGGACGAAGGCGCTGAACAGCGCGTAATCCAGTTCGGCGGGGTTCATCGAACCCAAGGTCGTGTGCTGGTAATGGTCGCGGTAGCGGCGGTAGCCCAAACCCCAGATCAGCGCGTTCCAGTCGTTCAACGCGAAAGTGTGCTGAAAATCCAGGTCAAAGGTATCGATGTCCAAACCCAGTATCGCATCCTGGCGCTGCTGGTTCTGGTAATACATCTGCAAGGATAGTCGCGAAGTGTCCGACAAAATCCGCTCCCAGCGGCCTTGCAGGTAACTCCCAGACACCGCCGCCGCATCCCGCTCCAGTTGCGAGAAGGGGGGCGTCAGGGAAGGCGCGAGCAAGTTCTGTTGCAACGTTCCGTCGTACAGGCCGCCTTGCAGGGAAACGCTGTCCTGGCCCGAAGGCGTCCAGTCGAGCCGAAAGCCGCCGCTACTCAGACGCCAGTCATCCTCGGCATCCCGCCCCCGCGCATCCAGCAGGCCGTCCTGATTCAGGTATTTGCCGTACAGCCGGTAGCGGACATCGTCGCCCAGCGATCCGCTGTAGCGAAGGCCGACGATGGTGTTCTCCGGGTTGCCGGCGGTCACGCTGACCAGCCCTCGGGTATCGGCGGCTCGTTTGGTCAGGATGTTGATGACGCCGTTGACCGCGTTGGCGCCCCACAAGCTCGCTCCCGGTCCCCGGATGACTTCGATCCGGTCGATGTCTTCGAGCAACAGGTCCTGGATTTCCCAATATGTGCCAGCGAAAGCCGGGGTGTAAATCGAACGCCCGTCCACCAGGACCAGCAACTTGTTGGCGAAGCGTCCGCCAAAGCCTCGAATGGTGATCGCCCACTTGCTGGCATCGATTTGCGCCACCTGGACACCGGGGGCCAGCCGCAACGCATCCGGAATGTTGGTGACGCCGCTGCGGCGGATATCGTCCTGAGTGATCACAAAGATTGCCGAGGCGGTGTCCGCCAGATGTTGCGCCTGCTTGGTGGGCGAAACCACCTTCACATTCATCAATTCCTCGATGCTGAGCTGGGTCAGATCGTCTTGCGCGGCGGCCCGCGCCGGACCGGTCGCCATGCCCAGACCGGTCAACACAATCAGCGCCGGCGCGATTCTTATCCCCTTGCTCCAAATTATTATCATTGAACCACTCGAAAAATATCGTTGTAACCACTCGGTCCTCTCTCCTTATATTCATGGGGGGGCGGGTTAAGGAGCAATATCATCCCTTCCCCTCCTGCCAAGGGGGGGTGGCTGGGCCAAGGGGGTAAACTCGCGGGATCGAACCACCTCGGCGCTGCGCGCTACCCCTTCTTATCCAAGGAGGTAAGCCGCTGAATTTAACGCCCTCTCTCCCCGACCCTTCTCCCGCAAGCCGGCAAGAAGGGCGAACAGGGTTACTTCCATGGAACCGCTCGCCGTGGATTACTCGGCCGCCCGCAACTCCAAAAACAGCGCCTCTCGCACCTGCCCGTAGTCGGTTTCCAGCTCCTGTAGCAAGTCGGCGATGCCCGCCATCCGCCGTTCCCGCCCTCTTTGCTCCAACTCCTTGCACGCGTCCGCCAACTGGGTCGCCCCCAGGTTCGCGCTGCTCGATTTCAGACTGTGCGCCGCTTGCCACAGCGCCTCGCTATCCTCCCCTGCGACCGCCTCCCGTATCTGCTGGAGCAAACCCGCCGAACTTTCCAGATACAGACCGACGATCTTGCCCAGCAGGTCGGGCGCGCCGGGCTGCTGCAAGGCGCGGATTTGCTCCAGGGCGCGCTGGTCCAGCGTGGAAGTGGCTGAATCGGGCGCGGGGTTCGGCTTTGCCGCTGGCTCCTCGCCGAATGCCGTCGCATCCGCGTCAGCCGTTTGCGGGGGTGGGAAAACAAGAGGAGAGGGCACGGTGGGCGCGGGCGTGGCGCTGCCATTCACCGGCAACCAGCGCTCCAGGATGGCGGCCAATTGGCCCTGTTCGAACGGTTTGCTCATATAGTCGTCCATCCCCGCCGCCAGGCACTCTTTCCGGAAGCCTTTGACGACATTGGCGGTGAGGGCGACGACGGGCAGGCGCGGCCGACCCTGGGCCTGTTCCCAGCGGCGGATCGCGGCGGTGGCGGCCAAACCGTCCAGCACCGGCATCTGCCAGTCCATCAGGATCAGGTCATACGAATTTCGGGTCACGGCTTCGACGGCCTCCTGGCCGTTGGCCGCCACATCGGCCTGGCAGCCCAGCGTTTCCAGCACGGCCAGCGCCATGGCCTGGTTGACCGGGTTGTCCTCGGCCACCAGAATCCGGCCGGCGAACCGGGGCTGGGCGGCGGCGGGCGAAACCAGGATCTGGCTGACCGGCTCGACCGCCCGGCTCAGCAGCTTGTCCAGTGTATGATACAGTTCGGCCTGGCGCACCGGTTTGTGCAGCAGGCCCTGCATCCCGGCTTGCACCGCCTGCTCGGCCAGGGTGTCCCCGCCATTGGAGGACAGCAGCACCAGATCGAGCCCGGCCAGCACGGAATCGGCGCGGACTTGCCGCGCCAGTTCGAGGCCGTTCATCTCGGGCATCCGCATGTCCACGAGCGCCAAATCATAGGGCTGGCCCGCCCGCGCGGCCTCTCGCAAGCTGGCCAGCGCCTGGGGGCCGTTCTCCGCCTCGTCGTTCGCCAGGCCCCAGGCCGTCGTCTGCCGCCGCAGGATCTCGCGGTTGGTGGCGTTGTCGTCCACGATCAAAACCCGCGCGCCCGGCAGGTCGATCCGCGCCGACCACGATGGCTGCATGCTGGTTACCCGCTCGGACAGCGGTAGGGTAAACCAGAACCGGGAACCCGCGCCCGGCGCGCTGTCCACCCCGATCTCCCCACCCATCAACTGGACCAGTCGCCGGCTGATGGCCAATCCCAAGCCAGTGCCGCCGTAGCGGCGGGTGGTGGAACCGTCCGCCTGGGTGAAGGAATCGAAAATCCGAGCTTGCGCCTCCGGAGCTATGCCGATACCGGTGTCTTGAATTTCGAAGCGCAGTTGCGGCGTCGCTGCGTCCTGGTCCAGGACTCGCAATCGGACGACCACTTCGCCCTGTTCGGTAAACTTGATGGCGTTCCCCACCAGGTTCACCAGAACCTGCCGCAGCCGTACCGGATCGCCCCGCACCGAGAGTGGCAGACTCAACGGCAGATCGCTGATCAAATCCAGCCCCTTCTCGTACGCCCGCCCGGCTAGCAGCGTCGCCGTATCCTCCACCAGTTCCCGCGGGTCGAACGGCGTCACCTCCAGTTCCAGCCGCCCGGCCTCGATTTTGGAAAAGTCCAGAATATCGTTGATGATCGCCAGCAACGCCCGGCCCGAACCCAGGATCGTATTGGCAAACCGCTGTTGCTGGGCGTTGAGGGAAGTGCCCAGCAGCAGATCCGCCATGCCCAGCACGCCGTTCATGGGCGTGCGAATCTCGTGGCTCATCACCGCCAGGAATTCCGATTTGGCGCGACTGGCCGCCTCGGCGGCGCGGGCCATCTCGTTGGCGCGAAGGCTGGACTCTTCCAGTTGCCGCTGGACCTCATGGATCCCGAACTCATGGCGGCGCTTCAGCTCGGCGTTGACCAACAGTTCGGCCAGGATTTTGAGGAGCGCGATTTCCGTACTCATCCACAGTCGATGCTCGCGCACGGCATCGAAACCGACGAAACCTAGACACTCGTCGCCATAGCGCAAGGGAATGGTGATCAGCGATTTGATTCCCTGGGGTTCCAGGATGACCCTCACGCTGTCACCGGGAGGCATTGCGCCCACGTCGACAATTTGAATGGGATCACCACGCCGATGCGCTACCACCCAATCGGGCAGGTCATCGTTGGGAACCGCCTGTAAATGGTCCTTTTCCGAAGTGATGTCCTCGTCGCACCATTCATGCGTGTTGATCATGATCTCCCGGGCGAAGTCGTACTTGAACAGGTAAGCCCGGTCGGCCCCGACAAAGCGCCCCACGGTCTCCAAGGCAAGATCGATTCCCTGATCCAGGGCTTCATCGTGCATATTGATAAAGCGCATGGACAAGGCGATTAACAAACCCTCCAACTCGGAACGGTAGCGTAATTCAGCATCCGCCCGCTTGTGGTCGGTGATGTCCCGCCCCACGCCGGCGAATTCGCTGAGCTGACCCCGTCCGTCGAAGATCGCCCGGGCGGTCCAGTGCTGCCAGCGAATCTCGCCATCCGGCATGACGACCCGATGTTCGATGGCGGTCACGGGATTTTCCCGGCCAAGAGCGGCTATCCGCGCCGCCATCAATCGCTGATCTTCCGGTGGAATCAGCGGCATGGAACTCTGACCGACCAACTCCTCGCGCCGCTTGCCGAAATAGCGACAGTAGGCTTCGTTGACGAAGGTGATGACACCATCCGGCGCACAACGGCAGATCAGTTCGGTTTGATCCTCGACGATGGCGCGATAGCGGGCCTCACTTTGCAACAAGGCCTCGGTCTGCGTCGCTACCTGGCGTTCGCGCTCTTGCAGGCGGGCGGCCATGTCGTCGAAGGCCACCGCGACCTGGCCGATTTCATTGCGCGCATCCAGGCCGATGCGATGGCTCAAATCTCCCTGGCCGATCTGATGGACGCCCGCGCGCAGGCGTTGCATCGGCCGCAGAAGCTGGCGCGACAGCAGGGTGGAGATCATCAAGCTGAGGACCAGGCTCACGATCAGCGCGCCCCCCAGCAGCACCAACCAGGCGGTCCGGCTGGCGGCGTAGGCTTCGGCCTGGGGGATTTCCGTGATCATGATCCAGGGGGTGCCCGGCACCGGCACGACCGTGCCCACCACCGGCCGGCCCTGTAAATCCCGGTATTCACCGGCCCAGGTCTGGTTGGACCCGCGCACCAGGGCGAGCAATTCGGGTTGATCGTCCAGCCGGGTATTCGCCAGGACGACCGCGAGGTCGGAGTGGGCGATGATGCGACCGTTCCGGTTGGCCAGATACGACAGGCCGGCCGCGCCAAAATGGAGGCCGGCCACCACCCGTCGCAGGACTTCCATTTGCAAACGAGCGGCGATGACGTCGCCTTGTCCGGCGGGCAGGGCCAGAACCAGGTAGGGTTCATCCCTGGCCGACAGTTGCACGTCGCCGATGTAGTGCTGGCCCTGCCGGGCCGTGACGAACCAGTTCGATTGCGGAATGGTGAACGAATTAGCCAGCACCGCGCTGTCCTTCGGCGCATGCGCCAAAACCCGGCCGGTCGCATCCAGGTACACGATTTCCAGAAAGACAGGATGACGGCGCAGAAAATCCTCCAGTTCGGTCGAACGTTCGGCAGCCAATTCATCGCGGCCGAATACGTCCACGAGCAGCAAGACTCGCTGCTCCCGTTCCAGAAAAGCGCCGACGGTCTCGGCGGCCCGCCACGTCGCTTCCTGCTGGCGACCTCGCCAACCTTCCTGCTCGGTGCGGTTCACCAAATAGGCGACTCCCAGCACGCTCGCCAGCACCACCACCAGCAGGGCGATGCCAAACATCGTCAGCAATTGCAACCACAGACGACCGCGAGACAACCACTCAGACTGGCGAACCGCCGCCGCGGACCGGGCATGGCGCGCCATCATTCGCTTCGACTCGCGGCGCCGGTGGGACCCGCCAGGTAGCGTTCCCAAACGCGCTGGTGGAGCGCCCGGACCGCCGGGCTCAGCGGCAGGTAAACCTCCGCCCGCTGCATCTCCTCAAGAGGCGGAAAGATCACCGGATCGTTCAGGATCTCGGGCTTGATGAACGGATACGCCGCTTCGTTGGCCGTGGCGTAGTGCTGTTCGTTGACGATCCGCGCGCTGATTTCCGGCCGCAGCAGGAAGTTGATGAACACCTCGGCGGTATATTTGCGCGGGCTGGCGGTGGGAATGACGAAATTGTCGCCCCACTGGATGGTGCCCTCGGCGGGCAGGACGTAGCGGACATCGAGATTGCGGGCGCGCGCCCGCAGTACGTCGCCCGCCCAGCCATACATCAGCACCACCTCGCCGCTCGCCAGGCCTTGCTCGCCCTTTTCCGGGATGTAGCCGGACGCGCGTGCGTGACCCCTGAGCGCCAGCAGGCGTTGCAGCGCCGCCTCCAGCTCGGCGGGATTTTCCGAGTTGACTGAGAACCCCAGCGATTGCAGGGCGATGCCGATCAGGCTTTGCTGGTTATCCCATACCAGGACGCGGCCAGCAAAGCGCGGATCCCACAGATCGGCCCAGCGCGTCACTGGCGACGACACCCGATCCCCAAGGAAAATCAGACCGGTGAGGCCCCAATTGTACGTCACGCTGTAGCGGTTACCGGGATCGAACACCAGATCCCGAAAGTTGGCGGAGATGTATTTGAAATTGGGCACGTGGCGATGATCGATCTCGGCGATCAGTCCTTCCGCCACCAACTCGGGGACGAAGGGATTATCGATGACCGCCACATCGTAGACCTGGCCGGCCTGGAGGTTTTGCAGGGCTTCTTCGGTGGTTTCATAGGTCTGATAGTTGATCTTGACGCCATATTCCGCTGTGAAGGCGTCGATGACCGACTGGGGCAGGTCGTCGGCCCAGTCGTAAAAGATCAGTTCCCTGGCGAGCGGCGGCGGGGTGGGTTGCGCCGGGGGCTTGGCATCGTCGCAAGCGATCAGCAGGCCGATGGCCAGGCATCCGCAGAGCAGGAGTCGCCAAATTCGTGCGAGCATGCACGTTCTCCTCAGGGACCGTCCGCCACAAACCGGACCCAAAGATCGGCATAGCGTTTTTCTCCCTCCGGACTCAGCGGCAGGATGATGTGACCGTTTTGCAAGTCTTGATTGGAAGGGAAAATCACCGGATCGTTGCGAATCTCGGGTTGGATCAAGGGCAGCGCCGCCTCGTTGGTGTAAGCGTATTTTTTCTCATTGATTGCCCGGGCGGTGATTTCGGGGCGCAACAGGAAATTGAGGAAGACCTCGGCGGTCTGCTTGCGGGGACTGTTGGCGGGTATGACATAGCTATCCCCCCACAGCGCGGTTCCCTCCTGGGGCAAAACATAGGCGACCGCCGGGTTGGCCTCGTGGGCCATTTGATAATCCTCGGAATAACCGTGCAGGATCGTCATCTCACCGCTCAGCAGCTTGGGCGCCGCATCGCTGGCTTCGATGTCCACCATGACTATCGCGGGTTTCAGCTCCAGCAGGCGTTCGAGCACCGCGTCGAGTTCTTGTGGGTTTTCGGAGTTAAACGAATAACCCAAGGATAGCAGCGTCAGGCCGATGATCTCGCGGGGCTGAGCCCGCAGGCCGATTTTGCCGGCGTATCGCGGGTCCCACAAATCGGCCCAGCGGCTCGGAGTCTTGTCGACCAGATCGGTGCGCACCAATAGCCCCGTGGTACCATAGTCGTAAGGAATCGAGTACCGATTACCGGGATCGATGGCGAGGTCGCGAAAATTGGCCGCGATATTTTTGAAGTTGGGCACGTTGGCGTAGTCGATCTCGGCTAGCAAGCCATCCTTGATCAGTGACGGGATCAACTGATTTTCGATCATGGCCACGTCGTAGACCTTACCCGCTCGGATGTTTTCGTTGGACTCTTCCGGGGATTGATAGGGCAAATAATGAATTTTGACGCCAAATTCCTTGGTAAAGGCGTCCAGTACCGACTGGGGTATGTCTTCGGCAAAACCATAGAGCACCAGTTCGGACGCCAGTGGCAGCGCGGCGGGGGCGGTGGGTGGAGTGGAGTTGTCGCAGGCGGTCGGCAGATTGATAACCAACCACCCGCAGAAGAGTAAGGGCCAAATCCTCAAGCGCATTGTCCCGAGCATGATCGTCTCCTAAGGCCAAGCGGCCATGAATTGCGCCCAAACGTCGGCATACAAGCGTTCTCCCTCCGGACCGAGCGGCGCGTAAAAGTGCGATTTACGCAGCAGGTCAATCGACGGGAAAATCACCGGGTCGTCGCGAATCTCCGGTTGAATCAAAGGCAGAGCGGCTTCGTTGGCGGTGGCGATCCGACTGTAATTGACCAGTTGGGCGCCGATCTCCGGGCGCAGCAGGAAATTGATCAACGCCTCGGCGGTTTGCTTGCGGGGACTGCTCGTCGGGATGACGTAATTATCCACCCACAACGCGGTCCCCTCCTGGGGATAAAGGTAGGCAATAGCCGGATTCGCCTGGTGAGCGACCTTATAGTCCTCTGGCCAGCCGTGCAGGATCGCCAGTTCGCCGCTCAGCAGCCTGGGCACCGAACTCTCGGTCTCGGGAGGAAGCAAGACTACGGATCGTTTCAGTTCCAGCAAGCGTTCGAGCGCTGCGTCGAGTTCCTGGGGACTCTCGGAATTCAGCGAGTACCCCAGGGACAGCAGCGTAAAAGCGATGAGTTCCCGCGGCTGAGCCCGCAACCCAATCCGACCTGCGTAGCGGGGATCCCACAGATCGGCCCAACGGGTCACAACATTCCCGATGAGATCGGTACGGACCAGGAGACCCGTCGTGCCATAATTGCAGGGAACGGTATGCCGGTTGCCTGGATCGGTCGCCAAGTCGCGAAAGTTGGCCGAGATGTTCTTGAAATTGGGCACATGACGGAAGTCGATTTCGGCCAGTCGCCGTTCGGCCACCAGCGCCGGAATATAGTCGCTGTCGACCGCCACCACGTCGTAGGGTTTATCCGCCCGGATATTTTCAACCGCCTCTTCCGAAGATTGATAGGTCACAAGGATGACCTTGACACCAAATTCTCGTTCGAACGCATCGAACGCGGCTTGCGATACATACTCCGCCCAACTGTAAAACACCAGTTCCTTCACCGGTGGCGGTTTGTCGCAGGCAGTCATGCTCGCGGTCAGGATCAGGAGCGCCCCTAGCACCGCCACCCACCCACCAGATTTCGGGATCGTTCGCACCCGCGCCGTTTCGTTGCGCATGATGGGTTTTCCTGATCTGTCGGCCCACGGATAAAAAGTCATCATTACAGTCCCTTCCCCTACCCTCATCCCCAACCCCCTCACGCCTGCGGGAGAGGAGAGTAAAGGGTTATTTTCTAGCCCTCCTCGATCAGATTGTGGATTATAACCGCAGCCAGGGCGATCAGCCCAAAGCCCAGCAGCCAGCCCATGTCAATCGGCGAACCGGTCGCGTATTCCTTGATGAAAACCAGATAGGTGTAGGCCTGATTGGCGATGTAGTAGAGCAGGATGCCACCCAGCACGTACCACCAGGCGCGACCGACCGCGCTGCCGCCGGCGAACCCCGATGCCGTCAGCACGGTCACGGCGAGCAGGATCGGATCGAACAGCACGTAGCCAGCGGAGACCAGCGGCAGGACGATGCCTTCTCCAGTCAGCCCTGCCCAATTGATCCGCAGCGCCACGGCCAGAAACACGAGAAGCAGAATGCCGGAAAGCCATTTACCCCATGCCGGCGCCACCAACCCCGTGGCGTTCTTGAGTATCAGCAGGGCGATGATCATCAATGGCCCGGTCAGGAGATAGCCAATATCCGAGTAAAACGGATAGGGGGTCTCGGCGCCATCGCCAAGAATCCCTCTCCCACAAGGGGCGAGGGAGCCCTGCGAAACAGTCAGTTGCTAAATTCCCCCTCCCCTCGCGGGAGGGAGTTGGGGGGAGGGGAGTAAACGGTTTACGCGATGGAATGACTTTTATGTCAGGGTACTTTTGCGTAAAGTGGTTTGAATGATTTCCCAGCCTTGTCCGCTCCCACCATCAGGGCAGCCAGTCCCTTGCATTGATCGAGGAACTCTCTTGGTTTTTCAGCGGGAGGGTAATAAGTTGCGATCTCGTCGATCTTGATCGTGGCTCCCGAGCCATAAAATTTCTCGAGCAGACTTCGCGCCTCATCCTGCAACTGGATCAACTGGGATCTGTCAATCTGGCTCGGAATGGCTTTCGATCCAATCGGATCAGTTGCTCGCGCGTCCCAAGCAGCTTTTTCTGGCTGATTGCCCGCCTTGAGTAGTTGCAATACGATGTCGATGTTGACTGATTCCGAACCATCAGATTCAACAATTATTCTGTCACATGGAACCAGCGTCAGCAAGGTTAATTCAAGCGACCGCAGCTCGGTTATGGCGGATAAAAAATTTTTGTTCATATAATTGATATTAAAATCTTTTCCATCACTGATGGTAATAATGCCCGAGCGCAATTTACCATTCACCTTACTATAGAAATAGATTTTTCCCGATTGACCTTTGTTTTTCATCAACAGGATCATGTCGCATAATTCTTGAAGAGTAGCCATCGTCTGTTACCTGTGTAATGAATCAGAAAGCCAATGAAACAACTATCTCGAACAACTGATAACTTTTATGTCCCCAAACACTCGTTTGGCTGCCTCGTCATTTCGCTCGATACTCCGCCTGATGCGCGATGGAACCGCGCGCTGTCAGATAGCGACTCTTAACCTAACCCGATTTTGTAAGCCGATAATTGACGTAAGGTTAATTTTTGTAACCTCGTACTTCCATCCGCGAGCCTACCGATTACCCATCAGTCCTCCTTTCCCGCCCGCAGGCAAAGGAGGCAAACGATTACCTGAAGGTTTAGCGGATCGGCTTGCCATTCCCCCACCCCGACTCTCCCCCGCAAGGGAGGAAGGAATTGTTCACCCGGCCGGAAGCGGGCCGGTGTCAGCTTGAGAGTCGAGCACCTGGCGCACGCGCTGGGCCAACTGCTCCTGGGAATAGGGCTTGAACAG
>JAVMKH010000110.1:0-21192 GCA_031732935.1 Candidatus Contendibacter sp. | reverse complement strand
TCAACCGGACATCGCCCGTCCAAAACTGCGTTTTGTCCGGGCTCGCCGGTTATCTGCCGCCCCGTTAGCGTAAAGTAGACCGGAGAACGATGATCGGAAAAGCTGAGATTGCGGTATTGGATTTTCTCAAACAGTTGCAGTTTCCTGGAATTCGACATGGAGAGGGAAGTTCCTCTGTCTGTGACTTCCTAAAGAGAAACGGATATAATTTCACACCAGACTTGGTGGCTGGTCCCAATAATCTTGAACATGCTCCAATTGAAGGACTGTTCTTCGTCGATGTCATAGAGCCATCACCAGACTTGCTCTTTAAGTCAAGCGCCTCTCATAATTTGTCTATCGATGTTTCCGGAATATTTAAGAAAATATTGGATGACGCGGCAATCAACCAAGAACAGCCAAGCATCAATGCACTCCCAACAGAGCATCATCAATTCTACTTAGATGTGCTAAACAAGAAGCTTAACAAGTATTCTCATCAAAGAAGGTTCACACGAGCAGGCAAAGATGTTATTTCGGCAAATCTTGGTATTGTCCATCATTTCAATCTGGGCCGTGTTTCAGGAAAGAACGTTGAAAATGTTCAAGGTCTGATCACCTTACTCGACTATGTAAGGTTCTACAAATCACTTGCATCTTCAAAGAACACCGACTTGAGTGTTGCTGCAAACCGTCTGCTTAAGGAACTGACCAATCCGGACCAAAAGGGTCCGTTTGTCATGATTGCCTTCAGGGAATGGGATGATGTGCCACAGCTGTTTCTTGGTATACATGTTAGGGCTACGAAATCTGATGCAACGGCTGATTTCGCAATCATCCTGCTTAATACAGCACTTTTTGATGCAAATGGGTTTACGCATCCTGTGTATCAATGGTTTGGACTGATCGTCCAGAGAAGTTTTCCAGAAGATGTAACGAAAAGTGAGCATGGGGATCAAGTACTCACAATTGGCTTCAACAAAGACGACAATCATTTCAGTTGAAGTGCATCCGCTAACCCCACCATGCAGCCGACCTCGTGCCTCGGCGGCTGATTGCCACGTTAGGCTAAATATATTTCGAGGAACAATAGATTTACCCAGGAGTACCAAATTATGATTGATCGCATGATTTCAACATTTGTTGAAAATTATCCCCTTGATCTATCCATTATCCTTTTACAGATACTGGCCTTTCCCTCCCAAGGCGGAAAAGGCTACCGGGTCGAGATGTTTAATCCGGCCATCAATTTGGATGGTTGGGAAGTGGATCATCCCCGAAAGGTCATCAAGATTGATCGGACCGGTTTGATCTCAAATTATTCTGACAAAGACCATGCCGAATATCTCAAGCGCGCAATAGAAACTGAATTTCTCAAGACACGTTCGACTCTGCTCTCTCAGGTTGGCTGGGGCACTGGCAAGGTGGTGTTAGGTATTGTCGAGGGTGCTGTCGGGCTCGTTGGGATTATAGTTCCCGAGCCGGGTACCACAGCTGGCGGAGCGGTCATGCTCGTGTTAGGCAGTAACTCTATTGTGGACGGAGTATCCCAGTTGTCTGGCGCCAATCAGGGTCATGGGATCAATTTGCTGAGTGAGGGTTTTGGACACGTCGGAGCTGGTATCGCTGATCTTGCTGACCTTAATCCAGAAGTTGGGCGTAATGTGGGTAAAGGTATTTTCTTGGTTTCCTCGATAGCTGCAGGCTCGCTCGCTTCGATCAAAATCCTACGTGTCCCGGGAAAAGTTGCCATGAGCCTACGGGTTGGAGGGCATCCTGGTGGGGTTCAACTAGGTCGCTTAGATGCACTCTACAACAGCAGCAAGGCGAAAGATGGGATGACGCTGTTGAGCATCAACAATAATTCTGGTCAGAGTATCCTTCGGTTCGTCACTCATGGTGGACGTCTTATGGTCAATGGCCGAATTGTCGGTGTCCAACGCGTATTGAGTCACGAGGCAAGTGCTAAGGAAATCGTGAAGGGATTGCTGAAATTGTTGGCTCACGGCGCAAAATTTTGAGATCGAAATGAAGGAGAAAACCACACCGTTCTGGGTAGAAGGCATGAGCGTTGAGGAACGTGATGCTCGTGTATCCAGTCTATTCGTCTGGCTCGAACAAAAGCTTGGCACCATCCACAAAACAAATGATATTCCTGCCGAGCGAGCATTTGTATTCGTGCCAGACCCCCCACCTCTGACTTTCGAATCGCAAACACTGGGCTTCGAGATACGTCGCGTATCCTGGGGTGTTGCGGGCCGAGCTGCGGCAACTGAGTCTGCGCAGGTAGCTGCAGCACTGGCCCCGGTTATGTTTGATCTCTGGCCTGACTCATTATATGTTCTCGCCTTTGAGGCTGAGCTTCCAGATGATACAATGCTAGGACGTTGGCTTGGTGATGTACTTCGATTCGAGTTCGATGCTGTGCCCAGTGACAAAACGCCGGTAACACAGTTGCCTAGCTACGCTCTAATGGTATTTGATTGGGGAGATCTGGTTGGTGAGCCATCAACAGAAAAATAGCCTAATAAAAATCCACCCAACCCTCCTTCGTCGGTGGGTGATCTCGACGTTCCAGCGGACTCCGCTACGCTTCTTCGCTGCACCGGCTCGCTGAGCTTGGGTCGTTCAGGAGGAAATTATGGAAGAGAAGATATACCAGCCACCCAAAGCGAATATAAAGGTTAAAGAGGCCTCATCTGGTTCGTTGTTAAAAGGGGTTATCTTTGGCTCCGCAACCGATATCTTTGGTAGTCTTTTTTTTGGCGTAATATTTAGTATCGGTTATGCGTTTTTCTTGGCCTCGCAAGGCTTATCGGAAAATGAACTTATAGCTCAGATTGAACATATCGATTTACTCTCTCCAGCAGGTCTTTTCGGCGTCCTTATCGGGGCGCTTATTTCTTTTTATGCTGGCTACTTGTGCGCGAAAAAGTCTGGCGAACATGCTCTAAAAGCTACACTGATTGTTACCCTCATCTCTTGTCTTTTTGGCTTAGCGCTCGGATTTAATCATTATTCCATTATTGAAAGCTCAGTTTTGTCCGTAATTACTGCATTGGCGATATTTGGTGGTTCCACGCTATGGCGACCTTAAGAATGCGTAACAAGTCCAGATTGCGAGCGCCTATCCCTCCCGCTCGAACTTCTGGTTCCGCGCCAGCCATTCCACCAGCGCGGCGTGACGGATGCGGTGATGACAGCCGACGAGAAAGGATTCCAACGTGCGGGGATCGGGATTTTGCACGGCGGGATGCTCGGCCAGGTCGCAGAATTGGCGGAGCGTGGTCGGGCTGATCCGCAGCAGCCGGCACACTTCGCCGGGTCGGTAGACCGCCCGCGCCTCGATCCCCTCGACTTCCAACAGGTCCCGGAGCAGGGTTTCGGCCCGGTCGCGGAGGTCGGGGGGAGACTCGCCCCCGCCGATGCCCCGAAAACCGCCTGGGGCGCGTTCTGGCGCGCTCACGGAGTCGACCCGCTACCCACCACTGTAGCCACTCGACCGCCCGCGCGCTCCTGGACGCTCCCGGACGCGCATTTTACCCGCCCCCAGACCAGCTACCCGCCTCCCCATTCCCCTTACCCCCCTTCCCCTCCCCCAGCCGTTTCCAGGGTCAAGGTGAGCAGGTCGCCGCTGTGAATCAAGCCGGGGAGCGACTGTCGCTGCTGGCTGGGCACGTCGGCCAGGCGCATCGTTATACCAATTCTGAATAGGTTTTCGTCATTCCCGCGAATGCGGGAATCCAGGCAGCCGCTGAAAAACTGGATACCCGCTTTCGCGGGTATGACGAACAGTGTGGTTCTTGATCTGAAAAAGATAAAACCTATCGGAAAACGGTATTAGGCGCAATTCCAGCAGCGCGCCGTGCTGACCGTGCAGGACCTGGCTACCGGTGATCACGGCGGGAACCGGGCCGAGCGAACGTCGGACGTGGCGCGACGCGAACGGAATCACGGTGGCGCTCATGGCCCTTCTCCCTCCCAGACGTTACCGGGTATGGCGGCGTCGTAGCGGCCTGGCTCCTCGTCGGGTTCCGGCGTCTCCCGCCGGCAGTGTTCCGGTAGGGGATAGACGTGTTCCCCGCCCCTCCCGCCGGGCGCGCGGTCGGGATGCGGCCGGCGCTCGACGATGGCTTTCAGCGTGGGTCGCTTCTTCTGGCCTCTCCGGTACGGGTGGCGGTTCATCGCGGCTTTCCGGTGACTGGACCCAGGCCTCAGGCGCGGCGGATGCGCGCCCATGCGTCCAGCAGTTCCCGGCTGGTGAAATTCGGGTTCGCCGCGCGCCAGGTGGGGAGGCAAAAGATGCCCACAGTGTCAGAGATATTGAGCATATTGATGGCGCGGGAGGGACTGACCGACAACGAATTGGCGGCTCGAACCGGTGTCCCGCAGCCGACGATATCGCGGATCAAATCCGGGGAATCGCGTGACCCGCGCGACAGTACGTTGCGCCAACTGGCCGATTACTTCCGGCTGACGGTCTCGCAACTGCGTGGCGATGTGCCGCTGCCAGCGGATCAGGTAACAGTGATGGCGGCTGATATGCCGCCAGTGGAAGTGAGCGCGGAGGTACTACGGTTGGCGCTGGCGATTGAATCGCTCCCACCGGAAAGTCGGGGCGCGTTGCAGACGCTTGTTGACACGCTTGCTCACCAGAAAGGCTGCGAAGTGAAGGTGGGGTAGGTGCGCTGGGGTGGGTTGTTACTGGCCTTGACCCTGGCCTTGGCCGTCGCGGCGGACACCCTGACGGGCCGGGTGGTGGCGGTGGCCGATGGCGACACCTTGACGGTGCTGGTGGAGGGCAATCGCCAGGTGAAAATACGGCTGGTGGGGATCGACGCGCCGGAATACGATCAGCCGTTCGGCCAGAAATCCAGGCAGAGCCTGTCCGAACTGACGTTCGGGCGGACGGCGACGGTGGCGGTGCAAAAAACCGACGATTACGGCCGTGTGGTGGGCACGGTGACGGTGGGCGGGGTCAACGTGGAAGCGGAACAGGTGCGGCGCGGGCTGGCCTGGGTGTACCGCCACTACAGCGACGATGCCCGGTTGCTGGCGCTGGAAGCGGAGGCCAAGGCGGCGCGGCGCGGGTTGTGGGCGGATGCGAATCCGATGCCGCCGTGGGAGTGGCGACACGGCGGGAAAGTGGCGATGCGGTCGGAACCGGCGCCGGCCCAGTCCGAATGGGCGGTGCGGTGCGGGGCGAAGCGCACCTGCCGCGAGATGACGAGCTGCGAGGAAGCGCGGTTTTATTTCACGCAGTGCGGATTGAGCCGGCTGGATGGGGATAAGGACGGCACGCCGTGCGAGGCGTTGTGTGCGATCAAAGGGCCTTGAGAATCACTTGAATCGATTTCAAATCTCCGTTTCCCAGGTGGGCGCGGTCGGCAATTGCGGCGGCAGTTTGACTGACCACTCCGCCATTTCGTCGAGAAGCATCTTCAAAACCGGTCCACCGATCCAATCCGCCATCGCCTCCCAGTCAGCGGCGCGGATCGGCGTAAACCCGTGCGTCAGAATGGATTGATTGCGGACCTTGATCCGGTCTTGCAACCGGTTGCGCTGTTCGCGGATGAACCCTTGCGCCGGACCTTCCACCAAACGTCCCACCAAATCCCAGGCGGCGAACAGTCCGGCCTGTAATTTTCCCTCGCGGTTGGTTGTAAGTTCGACACCGGGCGGCGCCTGCTCCGGGGTGATGTGGCCGGTATCGATTTGGCAATGCCGCTTCAACAGCCATTGCGCGCTCCACTCCAGCAGCCGATAGACCCGCGCGACCGCGTCGTCGTAGCGGCCCTGGGCGGCGCGGCGCTGGGCATTGCGCCAGAGGTCCAGCAACCGCAAGGGTTCTTGTTTGGGCGTGTCTTGGAGTAGCCCTTTCAGGGTGTTGAGGTGCGGGGCCAGGGCGTGGCCGATCCTGGGGCGGTAGGCATCGAGCAGGTCATAAGCGGTGGCGTGGTCGAAGCGGTCCCAGGCGTCGAAGGCGCGGCTGAGATCGCGCAGCCGCTGCAAGGTGGCGGCCCCGTGGCGATCCCGGGGCATCTTGAGACTTTCCAAACCCTGGGCGGCTTCGGCATAGGCGTGGCGTTGCCAACTCGCCACGTGCGCGGCCATCGCCCGCTGGAGGCGAATGCGCTCGACGTTGGCGGCCAAGGTGGTTTCCATGCCGCTGCGCACTTTCACCAGATCCACCCGCGAACCAGTAACGAGTTGCAGTTCCACGGCGTCGTCTTCCAATGCGGCGGTGACCAGGGCGGCAGTCATGGTTTTGGTGCCGCCGGTGTAGTCGGCGAGAAACCGTCCCTGCGGGAAGCGCCGTGCCAGGTCGGCCAGCTTGGCGCGGATGGCGGTAAAAGATTCGTCCAGATCGTCAGCGGCGATTAATACCACTTCAAATTGCTCGGCGCGCAAGCCGGCCTGCGTCGGGATATTGGGCAGGGTCGGTTTTTCATCGTCCCACCGCGCTTTGATGAAATTCCCCTTACCCAGGATTTGGACGTCCGAGCCGGCCTGACCGCTGGCTGGGTCCTTGCCGGTACAGAGAAAACAGACGTAATCGGGCGCCGCATTACGGATAGCGGTCAAAATCGGCTTGTGCGATCCGCCGACCGTGCAAATCAAGATCACAGGCATTGGGGTATTCATAAGTCGGCTTCCTCCATAAAAAAAGCTCCTACCTCGTCTTAATCCCTTCTTCATCAGGGCAAGGGTTCAAAGCGAACCCGATCCGAACCAGATCCGGCGCGACCTCGTCTTAATCCCTTCTTCATCAGGGCAAGGTTTGAATATGAACCCAGTTATCTTGAACACAAAGTTCGGGAAGGTCTTAGAACCTATACGAAAACTAAGTTGTTGTTTTAAACATAAAACTAATGTATAATTTTCGTAAAAATCTTGATTTTGAGTTGATTTTGAGGGAGAACCCCGATGACTGATAAAAATACCCGAGTGATTTAACCGACGAAGAGTGGGAAGTGGTCGAAGTGATCCTATTAAAAGAAGAAGGTCGTTTCATGGGTAGACCGAGGGAAGTTGATTTGAGACGAGTCTGGGATGCCATCAGTGATATCAATAAAACGGGCTGTCAGTGGAGGTATTTGCCGCATGATTTTCCACCGCCGACCACGGTCAATGATCATTATCAAAAATGGCTGAAGTCCGGACTTTTCGAGCGCGCGAATCATGAAATTCGGCGGATGCCGCGAAAAAAAACGGTCGGAATGAAGAACCCAGCGCCGGGATCATTGATAGCCAAAGCGTGAAGGGAACAGCGGAATCCGCCGAGGGATCGGGATTCGATGGTGGGAAAAAAGTCAGCGGTAGGAAACATCATACTATTGTGGATACAATAGGTTGCGTTCTGGTGGTGAAGTCTTAAACTTGCTGGAAAAGTGAGGGAGCGGGATGCATCCTAACGGTTTGAACGCTATGGCAGGCGTTTGAACCGAACAACCCGGAAGGAGCATCCCATGATGGCTAGAGTACCGGCGAGCGAGCAGACCCGCAAACAGATTGCGGAGACTTTGAGGGGTGATTTTGATAAGAGCGCGTTGTTGCGCAACGCGGTGCGCTTGATCGTCGAGGAAGCGTTGGAAGCGGAGGTGACCGACGTGCTGGGGCGGGGCTACCACGAACGGGGCGAGCCGGCCGGATACCGCAATGGTAACCGCCTGGGCCGACTCAAGACCGCCGAGGGGATCGTGGAGTACGCCGTGCCGCAGGTGACCGGCACGGCGGTGCCGTGGGTCAGCGAGGTGAAACAAGGGCTATCCGGGCGCACCGAGGAATTGGAGCGGCTGGTGGTGGAAATGTACGCCAGGGGTCTGTCGGTGCGCGACATTGAAGCGGCCTTCACCGGTGCCGACGGGCGCTGCGTCCTGACCAAAAGTGCGGTCAGCCAAGTGACCGGGCGCCTGTGGGAGGACTATGTCAGCTTTGCCAGCCGGGACTTGGCGGGCCAGCCGATTCTCTACCTGTTCCTGGATGGGGTCGCCGAACGGTTGCACCTGGGCCAGCCGCGCGAGCCGGTGCTGGCCGCGTGGGGGATCGCGGCGTCGGGCGCCAAGCTGTTGCTGGGCCTCTATTCGGCCTCCAAGGAGGATACAGCCAGCGCCCGGGAATGCCTGCGGGACCTTCGGGCCCGGCGGATGAACGAGCCGGTCCTGATCGCCACGGACGGGGCGCCGGGGTTGATCCGGGCGGTGGAGGAGGTTTTCCCCCGGAGCCTGCGCCAGCGCTGCTTGGCGCATAAATTGCGCAATCTGGGCGCCAAAGTCCCCGAGGAACGCTGGCGCGAGGTCAAAGCCCACACCTTGGCTGCCTATCAGGCGCTGTCACCCTTGGCGGCGCGGGCGGCGGCGGACGAGTTTCGGCGGCGCTATGCGCGGGAGTTCCCCGGCGCGGTGGCCTGCTTCGAAGACGACTTCGAGGCCTGCATCGCCCACTTGCGTCTGCCCATCGCCCACCGCAAGGCGATTCGAACCACGAATCTACTGGAGCGGCTGTTCGGCGAGGAACGCCGCCGGACCAAGACCATCCCCCACGCCTTCGGCGAACGGGCGGTGTTGAAACTGATGTTCGCCGCCCTGGCTCGCGCCAGTCAGTCCTGGCGGCGATTGATCATCAGTGAGTTCGAACTCAAGCGAATCGAGGAACTGAAAACCGAGTTGCAGGCCGAGTTCCGGCAACGGACCGCACCGGCCGCATCACTCACCGCATCCCGTCTCCAATTTTCCAGCAAAAATAGGACTTGACCGTTCTGGTTGCTCACGTTCATGCCGCCAATGTTCACGATAGCAAGGGAGCCCCATCGGTCTTGGAGCGGGTCTTTGAAGCAGTACCCACCCTGCGACGAATCTGGGCCGATCAAGGCTATAAAGGTCCCGTGGTCGAATGGATTAATAAAGACGTTTTCCTATGAATTAGATATCGTTGCCTGGCTCAGTCGTTATCGCAGATTAGTTAGGGAATATGAAAAAAAGCCTGCTTCGAGTGTTGCCATGATTTAAGGCGGCTATTAGCCCAGTGTTCACCGCCACCTGGCAGCGTTGCCGGGTGCATTTCTTGCGCAACCTCCTGGCCCGCGTGCCGAAAACCCGCCCGTCGCTGGCCGGCACGAACGAAGAGTGGCTGTTGCGGCACCGCTATCTGCCTCAGCACACCATGGCGGATATCACGATGGAGACCGATACCCCGGCCGCCTTGCCCACCGCCGCTAAAACCTTCAATCCCGCCGGAGCTTACTCCCAACATTTACGTCACCTTGGCGGACGCTACCGGCGCGAGTGGCGGAGCGCTTGGGGGTACAACCGGGCGCTAGCCTTCCAGTGGCACTCAGGGAATCCCCAGTCGCTTGTGGATTTGCAGGCTCAAACGCCACTGGGGATGGGCCAGGCACCAAGCGATGGCAGCCCGGGTGTGGACTTCCCGCTCGGGACCGTCCAACGGTTGCAGGAAGAAATACCGAAATGCCAGATCCACGAACCGGTCCGGCTGCGCCTCGGGTTCGGGTTGCGGGTAAACCAGTTTCAACTCGTCGCCCTGAGGCAGTCGCAGCGGCGCGTTCGCCTTGGGGCTGACGCAAATCCAGTCGAGGCCGGGCGGGGCCGGTAGCGTGCCGTTGGTTTCCACCGCCACCTCGAAACTCTGGTCGTGCAGGGCGGCGATCAGCGGTTCATCCAGTTGCAGCAGGGGTTCGCCGCCGGTGCAGACCACGTAGGGCCGGGCTTTGGGCAGCGTCGTGACGGGCCATCGGGCGGCGATGGCGGCGGCCAGCGCCTCGGCGGTGGCGAATTTCCCGCCGCCCGGCCCGTCGGTCCCGACGAATTCGGTGTCGCAGAACCGGCACGCGGCGCCGGCCCGATCCACCTCCCGGCCGCTCCACAGGTTGCAGCCAGCGAAGCGGCAGAACACCGCCGGTCGGCCGGTGCGGGCGCCTTCACCCTGCAGGGTATAGAAGATCTCCTTGACGGCGTAGCTCATCGCTCAGACCGGCAACGCCGGTCCCTCTTCCCCCCAGCACAGCACCGCGCCGCAGCCGGGGGTCTGTTCCAGGTCGATCCGATCCAGCGGTGGCAGGCGCTCGGCCAGGGCCGTTCGGATCCAAACCAGTAGGCTGGCGGGATCAGCCTCCGCCAGGCCGGCGCGTTCGTTGAGCCGGTGGTGATCGAGTTCCCGGTAGGTCAGCTCGAACCGCGCCTTCACCTCCCCATAGTCCACCGTCCAGCCCAGAACGTCATCCAGCGGCGCGGTGAGGTGCAACCGGATGCGGTAGCTGTGGCCATGCAACCGACGGCGCGGATCGCCAGCCGGGGCGTGGTTCAGGCGCAGGGCGCTCTCGAAGGTCAGCTCCTTCCAGATGCGGTAACGGCGCCCGTCGTAATGGCAGCCAGCGGTGGCGGTCTCGTAGACTGTAACCCAGGACAGCAACGGCTGGTGGGGTTGTAGGCGATCCCACAGCCAGGCGGCCAGCCGCTCGCTGGTGGGGTTGTCCAGGCCGGGCAGGTCGTTGAGGCAGTTCAGATGCAGTTCGGCGTGTAGCGGTGCCCAGAGTTCGCCCAGCCGGTCGAAGTCCACTCCCAGATCCTGTCCCGCCAGGTGCTGGTCGGCGTGCAGGATCACCTCAAAGCCGTGACCGTGCATCCGCCCGCAGGGATGGCCGGCGGGAACGTTCGGTAACTGGTGGGCGGCTTCGAAGCGAAACCGCCGCCAGACGTGCGCGTGTTGGTCGCCGTCCAGATCGGCGCCTTGGTCGCGGGTGCTCTGGATGCCGACCCCGTCGAGGCCTGGTACGGCCAGCCGCGCCCGGAGCCAGCGGGCCAGATTCTCGTCGGTCGGGATCGGGAGGTGGTCGTTTAGCAGGGCGTAATCCAGCGGCGCCACCACGGCCCGCAACCGCTCGGCCAGGGCGTCGGTCTCGCCGCCTCTAAACAGCGCCCATTCGGGTGGCAGTTCCGCGCGGACCCGCGCCAGGAAGCTATGCCCGTGCAGGCGGCGGGCGCGATGGCCCGCGGGCAGAATGTCCACCTGGCGGGCGGCCTCGAACGGGGCGGCCACTACGGTGTACAAGCGTTCGGTCATGCGGGGCGTTCGCGAAACCGTTCCACCAGTGGATCGGGAATGCCGACCTCGGCAAAGCCTTTGGCGCGCAGCACGCAGGCCGGGCAGGCGCCGCAAGGCGGTTGCTGGCCGAGGTAGCAGGTGTGGGTGTCGGCCAGTGCCGGCAACGCGCCCAGATCGCGCGCCAGGCGGACAGTGTCGGCCTTGGACTGGAACATCAGGGGGGTATGGATCGTCAGGTCGTAGTCCATCCCCAACCGGAGGGTCTGTTCCAGTGCCTGGAGCGTCGCCTGCCGACAGTCGGGATAGCCGCTGTAGTCGGTCTGGGCCACACCGGTGACCAGGTGGTGAATGCCCCGCTGATAGGCCAAGGCAGCGGCGAAGGTCAGGAAAATCAGGTTGCGTCCCGGCACGAAGGTGTTGGGCAATTGGGTGCGGGCGTCCACGCCGGACCGCACCGCGATGCCGGGGTCGATCAGGGCGCTGCCACCCAGAGCAGCGAAAGTGTCGATCGGTAGCACGGTGTGCGGCACTTCCGCTCGCGCGGCCACCCGCGCGGCACAATCCAGTTCGATGCGATGGCGCTGGCCGTAGTCGAAGGTCACCGCTTCGATGTGGCCAGCGCTGAACCGGTCCAACGCCCAATACAGGCAGGTGGTGGAATCCTGCCCGCCGGACAGGACGACGAGGGCGGTATCCATGAATAGCGCTCTCCGGTCAGTCGGGCACGCCCGGCTCAAGGGAGGTTGGCTCGCCGGTCAGGCGCACGCGCGGCTTGATGGCGATGCCGCCGCGCGAGTGGAAATCGCCCCGCACCTCCAGCCAATGCGGTTGCAGCAGGGCGAACAAGTCGGCGGCAATACAGTTGACCGCGTCCTCGCTGAACGTGCCCTGGTTGCGGAAACTGAACAGGTACAGCTTCAACGACTTGGATTCCACCAGATACGCCCCAGGGCGGTAGCGGATCGTCAACCGGGCGAAGTCGGGCTGGCCGGTGACCGGACACAGGCAGGTGAATTCGGGGCAATCCAGTTCCACCTCGTAGGCGTGCTGGGGATAACGGTTGGCAAACCGTTCCAGGACCTGAGGGGAGTAGGTTTGCGGGTAGTCGGTCTGGGCCTGGCCCAGCAAGGTCAGGCCTTCAATTTCAGACATCAGAGGCTCCCGTGATCGGCGATAACAGCGATGGTAGGGACAACGTGGAGATAACGCTGGCGGAAAATCCAGGTTGTGGCGCTGCGACACCGAGGTTGATCGTCTGGCTCCAGCGGTTTCAATACCCTGACTACTGGGAAACGCGGAACTCCTCCAGCGTCGCCAGGATACTCGTTTGGATTGGCGGTAGCGTTGGATAAACAAAGTAGCGGCATGCTTGGCGGATTGTGTTACCACCACAGAAAGATCAGCGTTCCGCGCCAGTATCTGCAAATGCTCATTTTCCACCTTGTCGTGGCTGAGTTCGACTGAAATATTTGGGACCAACTGCCGCAAAAGAATTGCGGCCTGACGGCCAGCACTTTCAGTCAAGGTGTAAATGGCGATGATTTTATCCCCGAGCCGGCTCAAACCGGCAGCAACCCCTGTAGCCCCAGCCAAAGCACCGGCGCTTGAGCAACTTGCGTTTGCTGTTAAGTTCCTGGCATTCCGCTTTGCGTAGGTCGTCAAAGGCCTCGCGGTGCTGCGCGGCTACATGGAACCGATCCACCACGATCCGGGCGTCGGGCAGCGCTGCCGCCACCGCGCTGGCATAGCCGTCCCACGGGTTGGTACACACCCGCTTCACCGTGGCCTGCAACGTCGCCGGGATCGTCGCCAGAAAAATCTGCACCGTGAACCGGCCGGGCAATACCGCCAGAACGTGGTTTTGCCCAGTCAGATCACGGGCCTAAACCACCGCCACGTAGGCACCATGGCCCTTGAGCAGGGCCACCTCGCCGATCAACCCCGTGAACTCCGTCAAGCTCTCGGCTGCGGTGATGACACTAGGCTGTCCGCAGCGTGCTTTCCGCTTCGATCAACAAGGTGGCATCCGGCAATTCCCGGCTGGCCAGCGCCCGCACATCAGGCAGATCAGGGGAAAGCGAATCGTGATCGGCATCGCCAGCAGTCCAAGCGTGGTGAGGAACCGCCTCAGTTTTTCATACTTGGGCTGCTGATGCCATACAACAAGATAATTGTTGTCTTCACAGGAAATTTCATTAAACCCTTAATCCCTTCTTCATCAGGGCAAGATTTGAATAGAAGAGGATGGGGTAAGGAATGGAATTCTTGGGTCTTAATCCCTTCTTCATCAGGGCAAGATTTGAATTTCCGACTGGTGACTTCCTTCGCTTCTGCTTGAGTCTTAATCCATTCTTCATCAGGGCAAGATTTGAATATAAAAGCCGTTTTCATCTTGTTCTGGATCGAACAGTCTTAATCCCTTCTTCATCAGGGCAAGATTTGAATGCCGACGTCATTCGTCAAGTTCTTAAGGAGGCCCTCGGTCTTAATCCCTTCTTCATCAGGGCAAGATTTGAATATGCGGTATTCGACGACGGCGGGCGATATCGCGAAGGTCTTAATCCCTTCTTCATCAGGGCAAGATTTGAATCCACAATGGATGTGGAGAGAAGGCGGAATTTCTGTCTTAATCCCTTCTTCATCAGGGCAAGATTTGAATCGGCACCCTTTGCGTAGCTACCAGTACTACGCAACGTCTTAATCCCTTCTTCATCAGGGCAAGATTTGAATGTGCGACACATGGGTATCTCTCGCCGGATGACAGGGTCTTAATCCCTTCTTCATCAGGGCAAGATTTGAATACCTTTTTTTTTTGAACATCCGCCGACGTGGTTCCGTCTTAATCCCTTCTTCATCAGGGCAAGATTTGAATTCCTGACCGATCTGCGGGCTGGACCAAGGATCAGAGTCTTAATCCCTTCTTCATCAGGGCAAGATTTGAATTACGGGTACCCGGCGGTAAGTACAGCAGTGTTCTGGTCTTAATCCCTTCTTCATCAGGGCAAGATTTGAATCTGATTCCGACCGTGCCGCCCTTACTCACTCCCTCGTCTTAATCCCTTCTTCATCAGGGCAAGATTTGAATATACAAGGCACTGTTTTGGCCAGAATGCCACAAGCGTCTTAATCCCTTCTTCATCAGGGCAAGATTTGAATTGCCCCACAAGTGGTTAGTAATGAGTTCACTTGAAGTCTTAATCCCTTCTTCATCAGGGCAAGATTTGAATAGCTCCCCAGCTAAGAACCCAGCAACTAAAGTAAAGTCTTAATCCCTTCTTCATCAGGGCAAGATTTGAATTAGAGGGGCAATGGTATGTGCCAGCCGAAGCCATCGTCTTAATCCCTTCTTCATCAGGGCAAGATTTGAATCAATTTGTGGAACGCTGGTCACACTGCAACTCTTAGTCTTAATCCCTTCTTCATCAGGGCAAGATTTGAATAAAATAATTGATGGATTAAAGATTCCAATTCCTAAAAGTCTTAATCCCTTCTTCATCAGGGCAAGATTTGAATTGAGTTCCGGTCGATGCGGTTGACCGCGATGGCGGGTCTTAATCCCTTCTTCATCAGGGCAAGATTTGAATGTCCCAAGAACAACGTGACGGCGATTGCCGTATCGGGGGTTCAGATTCCGTCTTAATCCCTTCTTCATCAGGGCAAGATTTGAATCCGCCATCCGCCCGACACGCCCGACACCGCCATGAAGTCTTAATCCCTTCTTCATCAGGGCAAGATTTGAATGTATGGGCATGGGTCTGGACAACGGCGCCGGCACCGTCTTAATCCCTTCTTCATCAGGGCAAGATTTGAATTTGCTGACTGGGATGAGTAGGCTTCGGTGCGAGGTCTTAATCCCTTCTTCATCAGGGCAAGATTTGAATGGCCTGATCCCGGTGGTGGTCGCGGTCGATTCGGGGTCTTAATCCCTTCTTCATCAGGGCAAGATTTGAATGGGACGCGGTTGACCGCGTACCGCGATACGTTGGGGTCTTAATCCCTTCTTCATCAGGGCAAGATTTGAATGCCACCCGCATCATGTTGAGCGTCATCAGGACCAGTCTTAATCCCTTCTTCATCAGGGCAAGATTTGAATGCCGGGCCTCTGGCTGGAGGCGGTCGGGAGTAGCGTCTTAATCCCTTCTTCATCAGGGCAAGATTTGAATAATGTTGGCCTTGGTGAAGTGCGCCACCGGATAAAGTCTTAATCCCTTCTTCATCAGGGCAAGATTTGAATCATCGTTGGCGTAGGGCGAGAGCTTGGCCCGCATCGTCTTAATCCCTTCTTCATCAGGGCAAGATTTGAATGACTAACAAAGCGGTCTATCAGAACGCGGGGACTGGTCTTAATCCCTTCTTCATCAGGGCAAGATTTGAATCGCCAGGGTGAGCAGTTCTGGGCGACGCCGGACATGTCTTAATCCCTTCTTCATCAGGGCAAGATTTGAATCCTCACCAAATAGTGTCGGGCGTATCTTTCTCTTGTGTCTTAATCCCTTCTTCATCAGGGCAAGATTTGAATTACACCAGGGAAGGAACGCCCGCAAGGAGGCAGGCGTCTTAATCCCTTCTTCATCAGGGCAAGATTTGAATAGAGGAGGAGCAGTGCTATGCATTAACAATCAAAGGTCTTAATCCCTTCTTCATCAGGGCAAGATTTGAATCGCCGCGTCACTACCGGTCCGATTGCCAAAACCGTCTTAATCCCTTCTTCATCAGGGCAAGATTTGAATGCCCTTCTCCAAGGGAGGTCATCGCTGAATACTCGTCTTAATCCCTTCTTCATCAGGGCAAGATTTGAATGGATTCCGTCCGCGGAATCGGCGAGGTCGTCGGGTCTTAATCCCTTCTTCATCAGGGCAAGATTTGAATAAGCCTCGGTTGCGCGTCCACCGAGACTCGCCAGTCTTAATCCCTTCTTCATCAGGGCAAGATTTGAATGCCAATCCGCCGGCAGTCTACGACGACGAGTTCGTCGTCTTAATCCCTTCTTCATCAGGGCAAGATTTGAATGGGTGGGCGGGGGTTGTCCTGCCCGCTCGCCGGGTGTCTTAATCCCTTCTTCATCAGGGCAAGATTTGAATTGGCAGCGCTGAGGAAGTCCTCGTAAACGAGAGCGTCTTAATCCCTTCTTCATCAGGGCAAGATTTGAATCCTCATAAAAAAAAAAAGGCCATCGTCTACAACCGTCTTAATCCCTTCTTCATCAGGGCAAGATTTGAATCCACCTGCTGCTAAAAATAGCTTGTGAAGCAGCAGGTTGCAAGCTTGCAAAACTGCACCAAATTAGTGCGAACAAGTTAGCTATCGCCTCGACCACAATGTTAGAAAAGCATGATAACATTCAAAATTTTATTTAGCATATTATCTTGCCTTCCGCAAGAGTGATCAAAAAATTCGTTGACCGTACCGCGTTCAGGTTTTCAACTCAAGCGGCATCGGCAAAGGCAAGCCCAGAAAAATCAGCCTGCGGTGGCTGCGCGTTACTTGAGTTTTTTCAGGATGCAACTCCAACCCCATCGTTTTCAGTTTCTGGTCAACAAACTTCAGCGCCTCGTTCGCTCGACGCTCGTCCGGAGCAAACAACAGGAAATCGTCGGCGAAGCGCACGAATGGAATGTTCTTTCCGGCCAGCGCCACATCGAGTTCATGCAGATAAAAATTGCACAGCATCGGCGAAATCACCGCCCCCTGCGCCACTCCCCGCCGCGTTCCCAAGAAACTTAGCGACGACGCCCCTTCGGCCAGCCAAAGATCGATCAGCGCCAGCAATTCCCGATCCGGGATGTATTGCTTGAGCGTTTTTTGCAAGGAGCGATGCGGAATGTTATCGAAAAACTTGGCGATGTCGGCATCCACCAGCCAGGGCAATCCGCATTGAATCCGCTCGCAGGCGCGCCGGTGCGCCATCTCCACGTTCCGCCGGGGCCGATAACCATAACTGTCGTTATGAAACAACTGCTCCCCAATCGGCTCCAGGACGCTCAACACCGCCCGCTGAATCAGCTTGTCGCGCAAGCTCAGCGCCGACAACACCCGCTGCTTGCCATCGCCCTTCTCGATGGTGAACTGTCGGAGCGGCGCGGGCCGATACCGACCACTCCGTAAATCATCCACCAGCTCCAACAGATGAAATACCTGATTCTTTTCCATCTCCCAACGCGGCAAACCCGGCCGCCACACGGTCTTGTCGGACTGCAACCGCTTCCAAGCGGCATTCAGCGCGGCCGGTGACAAAGCACGATCCAGCAGTTCAGCCATCGTCCGCTTCCTCCAACTCTGAATCTTCGCCCGGCAATTCCCGCCCCGCCGAACGCAACAACGCCCGCAATACCCGCGTCATCCGTCGGCACTGCGTACCGAGACTGAAATCGCCGACCGTTTCGGTAACTCCATCGGTTCGCAACTCCACGTCCTCCGCCCGCAACGACAACCCCACATCGGGTGAAATCGGCAACGGCCAGCGCCAGCGCACTTCGGCCCAAGCGCGATAAAACAAACCGCGTCCGTCCTTGTTCAGACGACAACCTTGCTCGGCCTGGGTCGTGAAGTGGCCCGGCGTCAACGTCCGATCCAACAAACTCAACACAAAAGCGTCCACTCCCGGCCGCAACGGCTCGATCAAATCCAGCACCAGCGATTCTCGGCCCGGCACCACGCCGTGCAGAAAACCGAGCGCCGGGTCCAGACCCGCCGCCTGCACCGCGCCAAGCATCTCCCCGCCCAACAGCGTATAACCCAGCGACAGCAAAGCATTCACCGGGTCGCGCGGCGGTCGCCGGTTGCGCCCGGCAAACCCCCAGGCGGGTGGCAGGGACGTGGCCAGCCAGTCGTACCAGGCCGCCGCCGCCGAGCCCTCGAATCCCATCACCGCCGGGATGTCCAACGCCCCGACCAAGCCGGCAAGCTTGCCGTCGAACAGGTCCAGCAACGGCTGGATCGGCGTCGCGGGCGGAATCGCGCACCACGTCACCGCGCCAGCCGCCAAACGGCGCTGATAACGCAGCTTCAACCGAACCAACTGCTGGGCGATAGCCAGGACCGCTGCTGGATCGCCGGCCCGTTGATGCTGTTGGCGGCGCAACTGGATGGTGTTCGACAACCCCGATCCGAGCCAGGCGACATCGCCGCGACCGCGTGTCGGCACCAGCACCGCCGGGATGCCGCGCTCGCTCAACTCCCGCCAGACATCGCAGGTGACCGCCGGCGCCCCATGCACCACCACCATGCCCAACATCCCCAGCGGCACTCGCTGCAAGACACCGTCAGGCTGCTCCACCCGCAGCGCCCGCCCTTCCAGGCGGACCAGGGTGTCCCGCCGGTCGAGAACCAATAACAAATCGCTAGCCATGTCCTTTTCCCCACAGTCGCGTCACCAGCCCCCAAAGCCCTTGGCGCTCGATCGCGGGCGGTGGCTTTTTCTGGTTGATGCCGACCGTTGGCGGCCGCAACAGTGGTCCGGCCACGGCCGATTGCCCCGCCAGCCACACCTCGGCCGGATGTGAAATCGGATAGGCCCGAACGTCGTCCCGGTGGCGATGAATGCGCTTGGCCACCTCGTCCAGCGTCCGTTGCAACTCGGCATCGGTGACGTGCAGGAAAAACACCGACTGTTGGGCCGCCAGCGCCCGCTTGCGCAGGTAGTAGTGAACCCGCCGCAAGCGTTGCGGGTCGCGGATGTCGTAGGCCAATAGATACCAGGCGCGCGGCGTTGCCATGGCGAACCTCTCAATCAATGTTCAACAGCTTGGCGAACAGAGCGCCCACCCGCCCCGTCCCCCGCGCAAACAGCGGTCGCCGGGGTGCGATCCAGGCCAGCAGCAGACGGTCGGTGGCGGGATCGATGGCTTGACCGAGTTGGATGAACAACTCCTGGGCCTCGGTGGCGGACAGCGCGCATTCATGCAGCGATTTCTGGCCGTCCAGCCGCCACTCCAACAGGATTTGGTAAACCCGACGGCGGGTCTGATCAGCGCTGATGTCGTAGGCGATGATGACGGGATTGCGCGTCATGGCGATTCGCTCCGAAAAAATGATCCAAACCACGGATAGGCGCGGATTAATCCGAGTAATCCAGTCATCCGTTCAATCCGTGACTCAGACGGTGGTTCAATTCACCCGCCTTAGTGGCTGATACCCTCGTGGATGATGGCGACGAACTCCGCCGCCAATTCATCCAACATGGCGTGGAACTGCTCCACCGCCTTCAGCAGCCGCTCTTCCTCCTTGCGACGCAGATAATCGTTGCGCAAGCTGTCTAGCCGCTGAAACCGGCCGTCGATCTGCCGGTTGAAGGCGTCGGCGCAGTCGTCCATGGCGGTTTGCAGCTTCAGGCTCTGCCCGGCGAAGAACTCCTGGCGCTCGCGGCGGATTTCGCTCTTGCCGGTCACCAGCAGGTGATTGCACATCTCCTCGACCGCTTGCAGCTTGGTTTCCACCGCCATGCGCAAGAGCCGTCGGCGATAATCGAAACCGGTCTTGATCTGTTCCAGTTCGTGGGCGTGAACCACCCGCTCCAATTCGCCGGGGAACAACCGGCGGAGCAGGTTGGCGTGGGCGCGGGTCAGAGTGTGGTCCACCAGTTCAGCGTTCCGGGTGACGTGGGGGGTCAATTCCCGGGGCTCGCGGTCGAGAATGCTGCGTTCGGTCGTCGGTTTGCTGTCGTTCATGGGATTGGCTCCTGTATCAAATCGTGCCGTTGAATTCCATCACGAATCCCGCTCGATGACGGGTCCGGCAAGCTTGCCGGTCGAGGCATCGGTGACCATCCGATGCAAGCGGCGCTCGATGCGCTCCCGTTCGCTGCTCACCCGTTCCCGCAGGTCCTGGCCGGCGGCGCGGTTGAGCCGCAATTCGTTTTCCACCTGGGTGAGATATTGATAGCGGCAGAGGCGATAGTCCTGTTCCGCGCGCAGTAGTGGGGCGTAGGCGCGGGCGAGATGGCCCAGCACAACGGCCAGCGCCAGTTCCAGCAGCACGCCGAGAAACAACGCCAGCGCGAGTAGTAATTCCGTCCGCGCCAGCGGCGGGCGGTAAAGGCGGATCACCGCGCGCAACACCTCCGGATCGACTCGTTCCAGGTTGACGAGGAAAAAATCGACCGAGCACGACAAGGCCAGGATCGACAAGGCCAGCCGAAACAAACCCAACGGCAGGAAAACGGCAAAGGCGAGGTTAGGAGAGGAATGCCGATAGCCGACGGCTAGCACCCGGCTGACCACGAGCAGAGCAGCAATCATGCTCGCCAGCCAGGGCAGGCCGACGTGGGCGGCGATGCGGTGGTGCTGGATCAGGAACGAGCAGACGAGCAGGGCGCTCGCGGTGGCAAATTGCAGAGCGCTGCCAAGGCGCGACAAGACGCGGGTAGCCATAAGTGTACTCCCTCGTAGGACCAGTCTGACACGACTGTGCCACAGGTCCGGTCGAGGGAGCGCGGCCGGCAAGCTTGCCGGCCTAGCCGGTAGCCGGTCCCGGGATGCCGGGAAACAAAATAAGCGTTAAATCCAGTTCTTGATTTGGTAGTTTAGATCGGCGATACACGCCTCGCGCTGGCCGGTGGTGGTCGCCGAGGTCTCGACGATGATTTTCACCGTCCAACTCCCGTTGCTGAGCACTCCTTCAATCTCCTCGCCCCTGGCGCGAAACAGGCTGGCGTGGGAGAGATCGGGATTCCAATAATGGTCCCGGCAGCCGTGAACATACGCACAGTCGTCGATGATTCGCTGCATGAAGGCCAGAATCGATCCGCGAGCATTGCCCCAATTGTGCTCGGTTAACGATGGCTTGGCCTTTTGGGTTTTCGGCACCGGCTGCGGCAGAATCCGGTCTCGGTCCGATTCGAAGCGTCCCTTGAATGTCTCGTGAAAAATCTGGCCGGTGGGCGAAATCTCCAGATAGGTCTGGCCATCGATCTCAACTCGCTCCACCAGGGTTTCCAACCGCTCGTCCCAATCTTCCATCTCCACATCAGCCCAGCGTAATACATCATCATGGCGGTCCAAGGCAGTCAGCAGGCCGCTCTGTTGCATCCACAATTGATGATCCAGACTAATCGGCATCGGCGGGAAGGCAATGATCTCGCTAAACAGCTCGTGTTTGTAGTATAGCGCTCCTATACCGGTTGTAGAATTATCAAATGTATTACCCCGAGTTACT
>JAVMKH010000109.1:0-21497 GCA_031732935.1 Candidatus Contendibacter sp. | reverse complement strand
GTACTGGACCGGCCAGCACGTCTGGGACCAGCAGGTCACCAACGCCGCCAACGCCGGTTACGGCATGGTGAAAAGCGAGGTGGACGCGCTGCTGTCCGCTGGCAAGGACCGTACCGGTCCGACCATTTTCGCGCCGTGGGTCACGCCGGAAAATCCGGGCGGCAAGCGCTGGGGTCAGGGCTGTTTGCTCGACGCGCCGCGCGAGGGGACGGTGCATACCTTCGTCCACGACATCGCCGGCTTGAAGCGGGTGACGCTGGTGCTGCGGGCCGCCACGGGTGAAACCCGGATCGCGATGACCGACAACGGCCCCTATCCGTCGCAGACCGGCGCGGCGATTACCGCGCATTACTTCACTGCCAAACTGCCGGTCGGCGCCGGCGACGTGCGCTATTACATCGAAGCCGAGGACGGCAGGGGCAACGTCGCGCGCGGGGCGTTGGAGCGGGTCTATTTGGCGTAAACTTGCAGTGGCCCGGCTGAGTTTCAAGACATTCTCGTGGCGAAAATCCGGGCCACTTCATCTGGACTCGACTTGGACATGGGCGCTAACGACCATGGCGTTGCTCAGGCAGGACGATAAGAAGACCAATGGGCTACTTCAGCTCGCGCTCAAATACCATCACAAAAAGCGGTACGACGAGGCGGCGTGGCTCTACCAGAAAATCATCGACATCTATTCGCGGTTCTATTCCAAAAATCCACAACTCGTTGAATACGCTCGCATCAATCTAGACAATCTTGCCAAGAAGATAGAGAACCTGCACCCGGTCAAGCCCAGGGAACTTCAGGCGGGCGATCCGTTGCTGGACGACAACGAGCCCGTCACCATCGGCTCAACCACGCCCCCGGCGCCATCACCGGTCTTTCCACCGCCCAGCGTGGAAACCGTCGCTACCCCCCATGCCGCCAGACGCGCCACGAGACCCACGCGGGTCACTGTCCGCGTTGAAAACCTGACGTGCTCCGGCCAGCCTTACGAGAACGAATTTCTAGTCGATATCCGAGCAATCGACTGCCTCGCGCCCGCCAGCGCGCTGCAACAAGCCGGCATTGCCGTGGAGGGGTGGGATGTCTACGAAATGGCCAATGGTGAAGTTCTCAACTACCCCTATGGCTTTTCCCGCCTCTCGTTCATGGGCTCGAAAACGGTGGCCCAGATCATCTTTGGCCCCGAAGACGCGGAACCCATCCTCGGCATGGCGGCGCTCGAAAACGCCGGCATCGGCATCGATCCCGTCACGCGCACCCTCAAGCGCATGACGGCTAAGCCGCTGAAGCAGGTCGCCCGGAAATAATTTGTATTTCATTGGGTTGAACTTATCGAACACGCAGATCGCCCAGGAGTTGGAGTTGAACCTGGACGACGCGCAACGAATGACAGAGCGTAACCGTTTAGACTCCCTCGTGGGGTAAGGGGGCGAAGGGCAGTCCGGCACGGCGGTTCGTTGGGTGACAACAATCTACCCACGCCCGGGCCAACCGGGCAAGGCACCCACCACTTCTTCCAATCCCGACATGCTACCCCGCGCTCGACTGGTTACGCCCATCCAGCACGACAGCAGCAACTCAAATCCAAACGCCGCGCGCTATCCACCAAGAGGAAACCAGCATGGCAACAGACTATTACCTCGACAACATCGACCTGAAAAACGGCGCGAAATCGATCACGGCGGTTTGCGTCCCCAACGGCTTCAAGGCCGGAAGCAAAGCCAACATCATCCTTTTCCTGCACGGCACGGATCAAACTTCCATTCAAGATTACTTCCAGCAAACCGTTCACGACTTGCGGACCAGTCTGGACAGTCCAAACCCCATCAAGCAGGTCATTCTGATCGCTCCAACGCTTTCGAAGGGCGCGCAAGGCGGCAATCTGGGTGGAGACGAAGCGGATACCATCCCCTCCAACGCTTTGCAATGGTACTTGCCCTTGGTCTCGAAGGAATTGCAAAAGAAAAAGCCTAGCCCTCCGATTCCCGAATTCGACGACCCCGGCAAGGTCGATAAGATCGTTCTGGCCGCGCATTCCGGTGGCGGTAAGGTCATGCTCGCCTTGGCAAGAACCCGAGGAACGGACCAGTACGCCGACAAGATCGTGGAATGCTGGGGATTCGATTGCCTCTATGGTCAAGCCCACGGAGCGCTATCGACACCGACCCCCGCGCCCGACCCCAAAGCGCTACAACCGCAATGGACCGCGTGGGAGAGCAATAACAGAGCGCATCGGGAAATGCTCTGGGCCAACTGGCTGCGCGACAAAGGCGGCAGCGTGGAATTTTACCTTTACTGTGCCTCGGGAGCGCGGGGAGGCGGCACCACGACGCGTTCCACCAACCTTGACAAGCTGGTGAAGCGGCGGAACTTGACCAAAGCTCACATCCTCTTCGACGCCTCGGCAACCCACGATGGCATCATCAAACCCCGTCTCGAGGAACGGCTACAAGCCTTGAGTTTATAATTTTATTGATAGGAGCTCAGATCTTATTATATTGGCCCGAACCTTGCTGATGTCACTCTCACACTCAAAAGGAGGAGCCCATGGCCAAGCGCACCCTGCCCAATTTTCTTTCACTTTGGTCGAGCTATCCCACCGAACAACATCCCTGCGATCAAGGCTGGGAAAATCAATGCGCGATTCGCATGAGCGTCTGCCTCATCGGCGCCGGCTTCGATCTGACCAAGTACACCGAGCCCAAATGCAAGCACGGCCACGCGCGTGGCGCTGAGTCCCTGGCTAACTACCTGTGGGATCAAGTGGGCCGTCCCAAAATTTCCAAAACGGCGGACGAAACTCGCACCACGGTCAATGGTAAGACCGGCCTACTCTTTTTCAAAGACATCACCGGTTTTCGCGGCGGTCGCGGTGATCACTTTGATCTTTGGAACAATGGCCAAACCAAAACCGGCGAATACATCGATTTCTGCAAGCAAACCTGGTTTTGGGAGGTTACTTAGGATGATCGAGAAACGGTGTCTGCTGCTTTCCCTGGCAGTCCTCGCCTGCAACCCCGGTCACGCTGGAAGGGAATTTCCCGAAGGGCAGCCAACACCTCCACCGCCTTCGGCTCAATCGAGCACGCCATCGAGCGCGCAAACCACCCATGTCGGTCACTTCAAGCTGAGCCTGGCTGGCTGTCGCTTGACTTACGAAGGCACCGGCAAAACTGGGGCGGTCGATTTCGATTTTCCGGCTCCCTGCCAGTTCAGCCGAAACGCGGCAGGCGTCGTGCGGGTGGTGCGTACTGGCAAAAACCGAACCCTTCTGGTGGAAAGCTCGCGCCCGGCCGATCCGTCCACTCGCTTGACCGCCCATGATTGTGCCACCTTCATTCGAGGCGTCACCGTGACCCCCAAGGATATTCGCCTATCGGTGCAAACCCAAAAAGTCGCGCAATGCTTGCCAGCGGAATGGGATGAAAAGATGTTTCATATCTTCGCCGCAAACACCCAACCCGCCGACGCCTCATCCAAAAAATAACGCCGAAAAAACTCGTCCGACGAAACCGCCGACGTCATTCGTTTGGGGTGGCGGTGCGAGCACATCGGCAAAGGCAAGCCTGTCGCGACCATCAATCAGCATACGAGCCAGTTTCTGAGTCTGGACCGCAACGGTCAGGGTCAGCAACCAACCAAACCAAGTGGCATCCGAAATAAAACCGCATTCACCCTCTTTGCCCCAACTCGGCCGCCAGCCGTTCTATTTCAGCGAATTCCCGATCCGCCCCCGGCAATATCGGCCGTTCTAGCAGCACGACGGGAACACTCAGTTGCCGCGCCGCCGCCAGCTTGGCCTCAACCGCGCCGCCACCGCTGTGCTTGGCCACCAGCACGTCGATCTGGCTTTCCCGCAGTAGGGTTAACTCCCCTTCCAGGGTAAAGGGTCCGGCGATGCACAACAGGGTCAGGCGCGACGAAGCGGATGGCTCCGCCGCCAGACAGCGCACCAACCAATGCTGCTCCAGCGGAATTTCCGCCACGTGGCGCAAGGGTTCCAGGCCGATGGTGAAAAACGGTCGGCGAAACTCCCGCAACGCCACCATGATCCCGGTCCAATCAGCCACCGGGCGCCAATCGTCGCCGGGTTCCGGTCGCCACGGCGGACGTCGGTAGGTCCAGAGTGGAATACCGGCCAACCGGGCCGCCCGCGCCGCGTTCTGGCTGATGCGCGCGGCGTGGGGATGCGTGGCGTCGATCAGCAGTTCGATGTCGTTCTCGCCCAGAAACGCCGCTAAACCTTCCGCGCCACCGAAACCGCCCACCCGTGTCGCACAGGGCAGGTCCAGCCGCCGCCCTTTTCCCGCGATGCTGTACGTTACGGTATGAACCGGGGCCAACCGCCGCGCCAATTTCACCGCTTCGCCGATGCCGCCCAGAATCAGGATGCGCATTTTTCCCACCATTGCTTCGGAAAGGCTGAAAAGTACTGCTTGATTTTGTTGAGAGGCGTTTTTAGCCAGCCTCTATAATTCTGGCTTGTTCCGACTCCAATAAAGGTCAATTCCCATGTTCGAAAATCTCAGCGAGCGTCTGTTGCGCACCATCAAAAATCTGCGCGGCCAGGGTCGCCTGACCGAGGACAACATCAAGGACGCCCTACGCGAGGTGCGCATGGCGCTGCTGGAGGCGGATGTGGCGTTGCCGGTGGTGCGGGATCTTATCGCCCGGGTACGCGAGCGGGCGGTGGGCCAGGAAGTGCTGCTGAGCCTGACACCCGGCCAGGTGTTGATCAAGATCGTGAACGAGGAGTTGATCCGGATCATGGGCGAGGCCAACGCCGAGTTGGACCTGCGGGTTCAACCGCCAGCGGTGGTGCTGATGGCGGGCTTGCAGGGTTCCGGCAAGACCACCAGCGTCGCTAAGCTGGCCCGCTGGCTTAAGGAGCGCCAGCATAAGAGAGTGCTGGTCGTCAGTTGCGACGTATACCGGCCCGCCGCCATCGAACAGTTGCGCAAGCTGGCCAGCGAGGTGGGCGCGGAGTTTTTCCCCAGCACCCCCGATCAGGACCCGGAAACCATTGCCCGCCAGGCGTTGGACCATGCCCGCCGTCACGGCGTGGAGGTACTGATCGCGGACACCGCCGGTCGCCTGCACGTGGATCCGGAGATGATGGCGGAAATCCAGCGGCTGCATGCCGTGCTCGATCCCATCGAGACCTTGTTCGTGGTGGACAGCATGACCGGCCAGGACGCCGCCAACACCGCGCAAGCCTTCAACGCCACCTTGCCGCTGACCGGGGTGGTACTGACCAAGGCCGACGGCGACGCCCGCGGCGGCGCGGCGCTGTCGATCCGCCAACTCACCGGCAAGCCGATCAAGTTCCTGGGCGTGGGCGAGAAAACCGCCGCGCTGGAACCGTTCTTTCCCGACCGGGTGGTGTCCCGCATTCTCGGCATGGGTGATGTATTGAGTCTGGTCGAGGAGATGGAGCGCAAGGTTGACAAGGAAAAGGCGCTCAAACTGGCCAAAAAAGTCCAAAAGGGCAAGGGCTTCGATCTGGAGGATTTTCGTGAGCAGATGGAGCAGATGATGAAGATGGGCGGCATCGCCAGCCTGCTGGACAAGATGCCGGGCTTCAACGCGGCGGCGGGAACGCTCAAGGACCAGGCGGCGGACCGGGAAGTCAGGCGGTTGATCGCCATCATCAACTCAATGACCCCGCAGGAACGCCGGTTTCCCGATATCATCAAGGGCTCGCGCAAGCGCCGCATCGCCAGCGGTTCCGGCAACCAGATTCAGGATGTGAACCGGTTGCTGAAACAGTTCGATCAGGCGCAGCGGATGATGAAGAAGATGAAGGGCGGCGGCGCGATGAAGATGCTGCGCGGCTTGCAGGGCAAACTGCCGGCGGGCGCGTTACCGCCGTTCAAGTTGTAGCAAGCTGTCTAACAACGCCTCCAAAAGCCATGACCGGCGAGCATGCTCAAGCAAAATCGGCATGACCGACCGACCGGCCCTCACGGTCGGTGGCCCACACTTCCACCGCCACCTCCGGCGGCACGATGGCGCGGGACTGATCGCGCGCCATGACGCAAATCCGGTCGCCCAGCGGCAAACCCACCGCATCAGCCAGCGCCAACGCCCGTTGGCTGGTGTTGGCGGTTCGCATCGCCGCTTGCAACGCCGCGTCCGCGCCCAATGCCGCCGCTTCCAACGCCAGCAGTGCGAGATCGACGCTGGAAGCGCGGCTGTGTAAGTCCAGATGGCCGGCCGCCAGCTTGCTGATCTTGCCAAAACCGCCGGCCAGCGTGAGGCGGGGAACCGGCGCGCGCCGCAAGTGCTTGAGCACCGCTCCAGCGAAATCGCCCATTTCGATCAGCGCCATGTCCGGCAACGAATAATGCGCGCGCATGGTTTGCTCGCTGGTGGCGCCAGTGCAGGCAATAATGTGGGTGAGACCGTTGGCGCGGGCCACATCGATGGCCTGCTGGATAGAGGCGATATAGGCGGCGCAGGAAAACGGCCGGACGATGCCGGTCGTACCGAGGATGGACAGCCCGCCGACGATGCCCAACCGGGGGTTGAGCGTTTTCAGCGCCAGCGCCGCGCCGTTCTCGATTCCGATGGCGACTTCGAAGCCGCCGCGATAGCCCTGTTCGGTGGCCAGCCGCGCCAGATGCTCGGAAATCATCCGGCGTGGCGTCGGATTGATGGCCGGCTCACCCGGTGGAATGGGCAAGCCAGGTCGGGTCACCGTGCCCACGCCTGGCCCGGCATGGAAGCGTACTCCCGGCGATTCGCTCAACGCCACTTGAGCGAAAATCAACGCCCCATGCGTCACGTCGGGATCGTCGCCGGCATCCTTGATTGTCGCCGCCTCGGCCCCCGCCGCCGTCAACCGGCAGTACTCCAGCCGGAATACGGGTCGTTGGCCGCGCGGGAGCGTGATCTCCACCTGATCAAGTTCAAGATCGGCCAGCAAGCGGCACGCCGCCGCCAGCGTGGCGGCGGTCGCGCAGGCACCGGTCGTGTAGCCATGGCGTAGGGAGGGCTGATTTTCAGGGGTTTCGGGACGCATCGAACCGAACCGGGATGGAAAATGTCATGCGCAAAAGGCTCTCCTTCCATCGATCACGCATACAATGGATTGTCGGCTCTCCACCGTCGCCGCCGGATGGCCGCCCAAATTTTCTCATGAACGTGATAAGCCAAGGTATTGCACGCCGGTTCCACCAAGGCAACCAGACCACCAGCCAGGATATTACCCGTCATCAAATACACCACCGTGAATGCCACGGTGACATGGACCAAGGCAAAGCTGAATGTTTTCATCATGGTGGCAACTTCTCAAGAATAATCGCGGTGTGTCGCCTTTTATCATAGGGATTCCTGAAAATAGTTAAAATAAAATGTAATTATGATTTTAATTTATATTTACTATTGACTCAATCCCCCCACTGGAATCCACCATGTCCGCCACCTGCCCCGCCCTCCTGCTCAGCGCCCCGGCCTCTGGTCAGGGTAAGACCACCGTCACCGCCGGACTGGCGCGTCATCACCGTAATCAGGGCCGCATCGTGCGCGTCTTCAAGACCGGGCCGGATTTTCTCGACCCAATGATCCTGGAGCGGGCTTCCGGTCAACCAGTCTATCAACTTGATCTGTGGATGGTCGGCGAACGCGACTGCAAGGCCCTATTGCACCAGGCCGCTCGGGAAGCGGATCTGATTTTGATCGAAGGCGTCATGGGTCTGTTCGACGGCACGCCGTCCAGCGCCGATTTGGCCACGCTGTTTGGCGTGCCGGTGCTGGCCTTGATCAACGCGCACGCCATGGCGCAGACCTTCGGCGCGGTTGCTCATGGTCTCGCGCATTATCGCCCAGGATTACCCTTCGCTGGGATAATGGCCAACCGGGTCGCGGGGCCGGGCCACGCCGAACTGCTGGCCGAGAGTTTGCCGCCGGACCTGCGCTATTTCGGCTGGCTGCCGCGCGACGGTGAAATCGCCCTGCCCGACCGTCATCTGGGCCTGGTGCAGGCCGCCGAAATCGCCGATTTGGAAAGCCGGCTGGAAAGCGCCGCCGCGCGGGTCGCTAACACGGGGCTGGCCCATTTGCCGCCAGCGGTTTCCTTCCCCGCCACGAGCGTGGAAGCGCCGCCGCTTCTACTAAAAAACGTTCGCATCGGCATCGCCCGCGACACCGCGTTCGCTTTCCTGTATCCCGCTAATCTGGACACCCTACGGGCACTGGGCGCGGAACTGGTGTTTTTCTCGCCGCTGGCGGATGCGGAATTGCCGGCAGTGGACAGCGTTTATCTGCCCGGCGGCTACCCGGAGCTGCATCTCGACGCGCTGGCGGCTAACACGCCGATGCGGGAGTCGTTGCGGCGACACCATCAGGCCGGCAAACCACTGTACGCCGAATGTGGCGGCTTGCTCTACACCCTGGAATCGCTGGCCGACAAGGCGGGGCATCGCGCGCCGATGCTGGGCCTGCTGCCGGGCCACGCGGCGTTGCAAGCGAAGCTGGCGGGACTGGGTATGCAAGGGGTGCATCTGCCGGAGGGCGAACTGCGTGGCCACACCTTCCATCACTCCAAGCTGGAGACGCCGCTGAAGCCGTTGGCGCACGGTTATCGCCAGCGCGACGGCAAACCTGGTGAAGCGGTTTACCGGGTCGGACGGCTGACGGCTTCCTATCTGCATCTCTACTTCGCTAGCAATCCGGCGGCGACGGCGCGATTGTTCATGGTCTAGCGCAACCGCTCCTCATCCAGTGATCCGCGCCGGGGATTACCATTCCACCAGATTCCGTCATTTGTTTCTGTATTGACAGAAATTAAAGAAAGATATAGGATGTCCTTATGGAACTGAAACCGATTTCCGAGCGTTTCGTGCTGCACTGGGGCGAAATGGGCTCCCGCTGGGGCGTCAACCGCACCGTGGCTCAGATTCACGCGCTGCTCTATCTCGCCGGCAGGCCGATGGAAGCGGAGGAGATCACCCAAACGCTGGGAGTGGCGCGCTCGAACGTCAGCACTAGCTTGAAGGAGTTGCTGTCCTGGAAGCTGGTCCGCATCGTTCACCTGCGCGGTGATCGGCGCGACCACTTCGAAACTTCCACCGATGTCTGGGAGTTGTTCAAGCTGATTGTCGAAGGTCGCCGCCAGCGCGAGATCGACCCGACCATCCAGGTGTTGAAGTCCTGCCTCGACAGCCCCGACCTGGAGGCCGAAGATCCCAGCACGCTAACGCGCATCCGGGAAACTCTGGATTTCATTGAAATACTGACGGCTTGGGCCGATGAAATGCTGCGGCTGAAACCGGAAACGCTGATGAAGACGTTGGGGCTGGGCGCGAAGATCAGCCAGACCTTGAGGAGAAATTCGGCCGACTGAGACAAAAACCACGATGCGGCTCAAATACCTAAAGGGCCACTTGGCCTATTTTTTGGGGATATTTTTTCTTTTTATTCTGAAATTTCCGCATGCAAAGGAACCCGATCATGTTGGTTTTGATGACGTTGCTATTGCAACTCGCAATCCCGCTCGCGGCGGGTCTTTTCGTCAGCGTCTACTTGCGCGATGCCGTTTATCGCCTGCTGGTGGACTTGTGCGGCACCAAGGAGCGAGCGGATTTTTGGTTGCGGGCCATCGGCGTGTTGGCTATCGGCGCTCCAATGGTGCTGGTTTTGCTGTTCGGGAACAGCATCAACCTGGAATCGAGGTGCGTCCCCGCGGACTTCGCGGACACGATCCGGCACACCTTGGCTTTAAGCTTGGGCGGCGTCCTGCTATCGGTCGGTCTGGTGTCCCGGATTATCTGGAAACAGGCGATCAGCGGATCAAAACCGAGTCGCGCTAGCGACTGAGCAACCCTCGACTCCAGCTCTTAAAACTGATCCCAGCGCCGCTTGCGCCGTCGCGCCGCGACGCTCGGGATGACCAGGCCGCACAATACCCCTCCCAAAACCGCTCCGGCCCCGGCGATGAACCAGTTGCGATGCGACTGGTCACGCAGGGTCGCGTTTTCCCGTTCCAGTTGCTCTTGCCGCTCGCGCGCTGTCGCGACCTCCTGCTGCAACCGGCGATTCTCCTCGTCGAGCGCCAACGCGCGCGATGCGGTGCGGCGGATTGCCGCCAGATCCTCGTCGCAACGCGACGCGGCGGCGCGCGTCGCGTCCAGTGTTTCAGTCTCGCCCTTCAGGGCGTGGTTTTCGCTCTCCAAAGCGGCGACCCGCGCCTCCAGTTGCCCCACCCGGCTCCGCGCGCTGGGCTGGGCCATCAGGTACTGGGTCATGATCCAGCCGACCGTCCCCTCAGGTGTCCTGACCTTGGTGTAACCCTGGATGTTGGGCTCCAATACTTCCAGCGGCGTGCCACTGCCCACCATCCGCAAGACTTTGTACTGGGGAGCGGCGCCGCTCTGCACCGGTACGGAGCAGGCATCGGTCGCGTAGCTGCGGTCAGCCTGGGCGGGAGCGATGCCGACGGCGAACATCCCCAGCCCGCACAGGAGCAGCCGGCGCCTCACGCGAACGCCCGCCGAGGTCCACGATGCGCGGCCAAACCGCGAGAATCAGCGGTGGGTCGCATCGAAATCGATCCGCTCCGCGCGAGCGCATCTCCCCAAATGCGCCCGCCGGCTTGAGAGTTGTCAGCGCAAAGGCCGTCATTCGCCACGATGGATCCCCCATGGGTCAAGCGATAATGTGGACGCGGCGCCGCTTGCGTCTCACGGTCCAGACTGTCTTTCGCCGCTTCAGACCACATCGAAACGGTCGAATGTCATGCTGAACTGACCGCGCCCCCGCGTCATGCCGCGCAGGTCGGTGATATAGCCCAGCAGTCGATCCAGGGCGCAGTCGCAATGAATGATGGTCATCTCGCCCAGCGTCGTCGTGTCTCGGATCACGGCCCGACGTGCCTGCAAATCGCCCATGACGGCGCCGACATCGCTTTCCGGCGCCACCACCTCGGTCGCCATGATCGGCCGCATGACCAAACTCCCGGCCCGCGAAATCGCCTTGCGCGCCGCTTCCGCCACCGCCACCCGCAACGCCCGCGGGCTGGACAGCACGCCGAACAGTTCCACTTCCAGCACTCGCACCGCCAAATCCTGCAAGGGCGCGCCGGTCGCGGGGCCGCTATCGAGCACGTCGCCAGCGCCACCCGCCACGGCCTCTCGTTGCGCCGGGTTCAACTCCACGCCTTCCGGCTTGACGCGTGGCTCGGCGAGCACGGTGGCGCTCGCCCCCCGTGGCAGCGGCGCCACCGCTACCCGTGCCCAGGCTTTCAGTTCCAGCTTCTTGCCGTCCGCTTGCTCGATCTGGCGATGGAACAGGTTCTCGGCCTCGGCGGTCTGGGCGATGGTTTCGCGCAACACCACATCGGGGTTGCCGACCCGGACGTTGACACCGAATTCCCGCCGCAGTCGCTCGCCCGCGATTTGCAGGTGTAACTCGCCCATGCCCCGCAACACCCGCTGGCCGGTTTCACGGTCTTCCTCGACCCGCAAGGTCGGGTCCTCCTGCTGCAGCTTGTCCAGTGCCTCCAGCAACTTTTCCTCGTCGGCGCTGGACTGCGGCTCGACGGCCAAACCCAACACCGGCGCGCGAGTCTCGATGCGCTCCAGCCACAGCGGATGGCCCGGCGCGCACAGGGTGTCGCCAGTGGTCGCCCAGCGCAGCCCGGCCAACAACACGATCTGACCCGCAGTCGCTTCGTCCAGCCGGGTCTTGTGATTGGCGTCCACCTCGAACAGCCGCGCCACCCGTTCCCGCCGTAGGGTTCCGTTCGGGCCAGGGATCGCCACCTCGTCACCAGGTTTCAGAATCCCCCGATACAGCCGGGCGAACACATGACGGCGACCCTCCCACATTTGCACCTTGAACGCCAGCGCCGCCAGCGGTCCGTTCGCTTCCATCGCCACCGGTTCCTCACCACCGCCGGGCCGGTGCGCCAGACTTGGCGGTCGCTCGGTTGGGGCCGGCAACAACCTTACGACCCCGTCCAACAACGGCTGCACGCCCTGATTGCGCAGAGCGCTGCCGGCGAAACAGGGGCAGACCTTGCCGGCCAGCGTGGCCCGACGCAGCGCCGCCCAGACGGCCTCCGGGTCCGGCTCCTCCTCCGCCAACACCCGTTCGGCCAAGGCGTCGTCCATCTCCGCCGCCGCTAGCAACAGGCTTTCCCGCCAAGGCCGCGCCCATTCCCAGCTTGCCCCATCGCAGGGCGCAACCTCCACCCGTTCGCCCTTTTCGCCGGCGAACCGCAACCGAGTTTTGTCGATCAGGTGAATGACCGAGCCGTCGTAATCGGGCGACGGTACGGTGACCGCCACCGGCTCCACCGCCAGCCGTTCGCGCACCGTCACCAGGGCACGGGCGAAATCGGCGCCGGGCCGGTCCAGTTTGTTGACGAAAAACAGCGCCGGTAGGTGAAAGCGGGTGCGCTGGCGCCAGACGGTTTCGGTCTGCGGCTCCACGCCACGCACCCCGTCCAACACGATCACGCAGCCGTCCAGCACCCGCATCGAACGCTCGACCTCGATGGTGAAATCGACGTGGCCCGGCGTATCGATCAACTGGATCCGATGTTCGCGCCAAGGCAACTGGGTCACGGCGGCAGTGATGGTGATGCCGTGCACCTGCTCCTCGACCTGGTAATCCATGTGGGCCGCGCCTTCGTGCACCTCGCCGATCTTGTGGGAGGCGCCCGCGTAGTACAGCATCCGCTCGGTCAGGGTAGTCTTGCCGGCGTCCACGTGCGCGGCGATGCCGATATTGCGCACTCGCGCAAGGTCTGAATCCTTGGGCATGGGCTCACTCACGCGATGCGCCGACACTCCAGATAGAATCGCTTCTCGTCAGCCTCACCCATCGAGAAGGTCTTTCGGGGCAACACACCGTCGCGGATAATGGTGCGGAAGAAGTCTTCCTTGGCCAGCGCCGGCAGGTAAAAGCCGATGTTGCCGGGCCGCGCGCCGAGTTGCTCCAACGTGTCCTCGCCGTGGATGTAGTCGAGCCGCGCGCCGGGCTGGCTCGGTAGATACTGATCCAGAAACGCTTGCAGGCCGGCAACCGGCAAGGTCAGGCGCGGTTGATCGATGGTCAACACGCCGTGACGATTCTCGCTGACGAACGCGATGACGTGGCGGCCGGGCGAGCGTCGCATCTCCCGCCAGGCCTGTCGCGCCGCCTCCCAGGAGGGGTAATCGTGCACCGTCAGCGTCGAGCCCTGCGTCGCGAAAAACGCCGTCAGCGCCGTCAACAATCGGGCGGGATCGATGTTGAACACCACCCGATGAATCGCCTCGAATTCCAGCCCCTCGTCGTGGAGATTGACCAGTTCCACCAGGGCGTGGCGGGCCGGATGGTTCATGATGGCCACTGGATCGGGCGCGGCGCGCTTGAGGTTCTCCCAAATGATCTTGGCGGTGGCGAAGGAATGATTGCCGTCGCCCATGGCATACAACAACACCGGCTCGTCACTGACCCTATAACGGGCGTTGAAGGCCGCTGGGTTCGCCAGCCGCGCCAACTGCTCGACCACCCATTGAATCAACATCGGATGCTCAACTCGCCAACCGCGCGCTCGACCGCCGCCCAGCATCAGCGGAAAGTCGTACAAGCTCTCCAGTGGCTCGGCGAACAGGGGGTCGATCACCGCGTGCTCCGGGTCGTCGATCAGCACCATGACGTGTGGTAGTTCCAACGACGCGCCCTCGCGTACCCGGATGCGCGGCGGCAGGCGTTCCAGGATAGTGTCCTCGGTGGGACGAATCAGGGTCTTGGCGCCAGGGTTGAAATCGTAATGTTCCAAATCCAGCGCCACCATCAGACCCTTGCGCGTCCGGCCCCGCGCGGTCTCCCGCTCCACCCGCACCAGGCCGGGCGGTTGCGGAACCAGGACGCCCTCGGCCAGATAACGGCGCATGGTTTCCTGAACGGCCGCGATCCGTTGGGCTTCGTCGGCCGCGCCCAGATGAACCTCCGGCAGGATCAGCCGCAACGTGGACGGTGTCGCGCCCACCAGCGCGTCCACCCGCGCCCAGTAATCTGGCTGCGAGGTGTATTGATCGCAGGCGACCACCGCCCATTGGCTCAGATTCTCGCCCGTCCGGGGCAACAACAGCGACGGAATCTGTAAACCGATTCCAGCGAAATTCATCAACGGCATCTCTCCAGTGGCTGGCGCGGGCGGGCGCGCCGGAAAAATCGGCGCAAGCTTAACAAAAAACGAGCGGCGCGCTCACCATCGGCAACGCGACCGGCCATGACGTACAATGATTTGGTCAACCAAGCCCACCGGGTATCCATCCATGCGCAAGCTGTTGAGTACTGTCATCGCCATCGTCATCGTTGCGATCTTGCTGGGCGTCGGCGCCGTCGGCTACCTGTGGTACAGCACCAAGCAGGAGGTGGACCACTTCGTCACGGAAGCCAAGCCCTTCGCCGAAATCAGCTACGGCGGCATCGACATATCCCTGGCCGGATCGATGGGCGTCAACCGATTGCGGATCAGGCCCGTCGTCGTCAACGACTCCATCTCCATCGGCGCCGTTCGACTCAACACTCCTAATTTCCTGGCTTTGCTCAATGTCCGCTGGCAACTGAGTCAGAACCAGTTGCCGGAAACGCTGGCGCTGTCGTTCCACGATTTCGAGCTGTCCCTGAGTGGCGGCATTCTCGGCGTCGATCCCGCTGGCCACGCCGATGAAAGCTCGCCGTTCGACCATCTGGACGCGCTGGGCTGTGGGCCGATCACCGCGTTCGGCGCCCCCGAATGGCGGGAAATGGGCTACGACCGCTTCCTCGGCAACGTAGAAATCGGCTATCGCATCGATCCCAAACACAACGTGCTGGAGCTACGCATGGATAGTGACATGCGAGACTGGGCAACGCTGAACCTGAGTATCGGCCTGGCCCTGACCAAACCGCCGAAGTCGTTGATGGAACTGCCCCTCTCGCTCACACCCAAGCTCGCCAAGCTGAACTTCATGCTGCGGGACGACGGCTTCAACCAGCGCCGGAACGCTTACTGCGCCGCCAAGGCCGGTAAACCTCTGCCCGAGTATCTGGCCGATCATGTCCAGCGGGTGGTCGAGCGCCTGCGCGCCAACGGCGTCTTTCTGGGGCCCGGCCTAATCGCCGCTTACCAAAGCTATCTGACCGAAGGCGGCGTTCTGACCATCACAGCCGCGCCTCCCGCGCCCATCAACCCCACCGAGTTGCGTGAATACGCTCCCGCCGATAGCGTCAAGCTGCTTGGACTCAGGATGAAAGTGAACGACATCGCGGTCACCGACCTCACCGTGGACTGGAACGCCACCGCAATCACCAAAGCGTTGAACATCAAAACGAAGCCTGAATCGGAACCGGAACCGGAACCGGAACCGCAGACCGCCTCGGCGCCATCCCCGTCTCCACCCTCCGCCACGGTCAAGAAAATCTATCAGACCTATCACCCCATTTCGGTTGGCGAGCTGGGCCAACACGCCGGCAAGATCGTGAAGCTACGCACCGTGAGCGGCGCGCAATATCGCGGCCAATTGCACAGCGCCACGGAAGATTTTATCCACATCACGGTGCGCAAATCCGGCGGCAGCGCGGTGCTTTCCCTGCGCACCCACGACATCACCGAGACGGAGGTGTTGTACTGACCTGGGCGAAGAAAGAAATTGTGGCAGCGTTCCGCCGCTTGCCGAATCTGGCCGACGCCCAGTCGGCGCTGGCCTCGCGACGGGGCTTGCAAGCGAAAGCCGGCGGCCTTGGCGCGCGCCCGGCTGGGACGACGGAAACCCGGCCAGGAGCATTTCCCAAGGAATCCCCGCCACCAATACGTACGGCAAGGCGTGAAAACAATCGTGATCGCCCTTGGACGGGCGACCGTTGCCGCACTCGATGCGAGCTGGCCAAATCAGCTTGCGAGGTCTTTCGGTTGCATTGGAACTCACCAAGTAACCGGACCAGTTCCGGCTGTAGACCACTCCTCGAAGGTTTTGTCCGGTAGTCCCAAGGCAGCGTTGTGGTTGTCCTTGGTCCGGACCTTGGATTCGTAGTTGCCACCCACCTCGATGCTACCGCCGGCCCAAACCGGGCTGCTCAACATCAGCAACATTGCCATCATCGCCAAGCTTTTCATCGTTCACGCTCCTGGAAAGTTTCGAGAGGCCCGGAATATTTCCCTGGCAACCAAAACTTCGGGTTAGAAATGGGGCCACAGATCGCCGTGCGTCGAAAAAATCAAGGGCAGTAAGCCGATCCCTGTCATCGCCAGCCACCATGTTACAATGCGCGCCTTGTTTCAAAACGGGTCCGTGGACAGCGAACAGCGGCATTGCATGCACATCGAACAGGCCATCATCGAGGGATGCGAACAGTTGGATATCCGATTGCCGGGGGGAGCCTGCGGGCGCCTAGCGGCCTATCTGTCCCTGCTGGAGCGCTGGAACCGAGCCTACAACCTGACCGCCGTGCGCGAACCGGAGGCGATGGTGATCCGGCATCTGCTGGACAGCCTGTCCATCCTGCCCTGGCTGGAAGGGCCACGCGTGTTGGACGTGGGCAGCGGCGCCGGTTTACCGGGCATCCCGTTGGCCGTCGCCCGGCCGGAATACGAATTCTGCCTACTGGACAGTAACGGCAAACGCACCCGATTCTTGACCCAGGCCGCCATCGAGTTGCAACTACCGAACGTCAGCGTGGCGCGCAGCCGGGTCGAGGACTATCGACCGGACACACTATTCAATAGCGTCGTGTCGCGAGCGTTTGCAACCCTGGCGGAGTTGGTGGCGGACGCCGGGCGGCTGTGCGCGCCGACGGGACGGCTGCTGGCGATGAAGGGCGTTTACCCCGATGACGAGTTGGCCCGCCTGCCGCCCGCCTACCAGGTGGTCGGCGTGTATCCGCTGCGGATTCCCCACCTGGACGCCGAGCGCCACCTGGTGCATTTGGCGCCCGCTTTCTGAGATTGAATGCATGGCCGCCATCATCGCGATTACCAATCAGAAGGGGGGAGTGGGCAAAACCACCACCGCCGTCAACCTGGCCGCCTGCCTGGCGGCGCTGCGGCAGAACGTGTTGCTGATCGATCTCGACCCACAGGGCAACGCCACCATGGGCTGCGGCGTGGACAAGCACACGGTGCCCGCCACCAGCTACGACGTGCTGCTGGGCGAGGCTACCTTGACCGAAGCCTTGCAATGGGTCGAAAAAGCCCAGATGCAATTGCTGCCAGCCAACGGTGACCTGACCGCCGCCGAGGTCAATCTGTTGGAAAAGGATAACGCGCCAGATCGGCTGCGCGACGCTCTCGCCCCGGTGGTCTGGAATTTCGACGTGATCCTGATCGACTGCCCGCCGGCACTCAACATGCTGACGGTCAACGCCCTGACCGCCGCCCAGTCGGTGATCATCCCTGTCCAGTGCGAGTATTACGCCCTGGAAGGATTGTCGGCGCTGCTCGACACCATCGAGAAGGTACGCAAATCCACCAATCCCGGCTTGCGCGTCGAGGGTTTGGTACGGACCATGTTCGATCCCCGCAACCGCCTAGCCAACGACGTTTCCGCTCAGATCGTCGAGCATTTCGGAGCGACGGTGTTCGAGACGCTGATTCCCCGCAATGTGCGGCTGGCCGAGGCCCCCAGCTACGGCCTGCCGATCATCCATTACGACGACAGCTCGCGTGGCGCTCAAAGCTACCGAGAACTGGCCAAGGAAGTACGGAAAAGACTGCGGCGGCCCGCCGCCAGGGTTGGAGAAGGAGCGGGCGCATGATCAAAAAAAAGGGCGGCCTCGGGCGCGGCCTGGATGCGCTGCTGGGCGTGGCGACGCGAAGCGAAACCCCACCAGACCCAACGACGGCCGAGACGTTCCGGTCATTGCCGGTCGATTGCATCCAGCGCGGTCGCTACCAGCCGCGACAAGACTTGCGCGAAGACACTTTGCGGGAGCTGGCCGAATCCATCCGCGCCCAGGGCGTGGTGCAGCCGGTGGTGGTGCGGCCACTGGGAGAAGAACGCTACGAACTGATCGCCGGGGAACGGCGCTGGCGGGCGGCGCAACTGGCCGACTTGCGCGAAGTGCCCGCCGTGATCCGCGAGGTGCCCGATCAGGCGGTCATTGCCATGGCATTGATCGAGAACATCCAGCGCGAGAACCTGAACCCCCTGGAGGAAGCCGCCGCCCTACAACGGCTGCTCGTCGAATTCAATCTGACCCACCAGCAAGCCGCCGAGGCGGTGGGTCGGTCGCGAACCGCGGTGAGTAACCTGCTGCGGTTGCTGGAACTGGCCGAGGACGTGCAGCGGCTGGTGCGGGAACGCAAGCTGGACATGGGCCACGCCCGCGCCCTGTTGCCCCTGCCGCCAGCCCTGCAACGGGAAGCCGCCCGCCAAGTATTGGTGCGCGGGTTATCGGTCCGGGAAACCGAGGATCTGGCCCGCCGCCTCCAACAAAACCCCGATGTTTCAGCACCAGCGGTAAAACCGCTCGATCCGGACATCCAGCTGCTGCAGGACGATCTGTCGGAACGGCTGGGTGCGCGGGTGCGCGTGCGGCATGTGGCCTCCGGCAAGGGTTGCGTGGTCATCCACTACAACAGCCTGGATGAACTGGACGGCATACTTTCCCGAGTCAAGTGACGTGGTAATTTTCGTTGACCCCACCGCGGCAAATTCCCTATAATTCGTGGCGCTCTACGCAGTCAGGGAAGGCTAGATAAAAAGTGGTTTTTGGGGAGTGATCCCCGAAGTTTCGTAGAGAAATAAAACCAAAACAGACCATAACTAGACCAATAAATGATGCCCCGCGCGGTGTGGCGCCTAGAGAATTAGAACAAATGCGAGCCATGGGCGCAAAACAGGTCACTCGGACCATCCTCCTCATTCAACTGCTGGTCACGCTGTCAGGCGCCACCACCGCCCTCGCCTTCGGCGGTGTCCAAGCCGCCTACTCCGCGCTTGTCGGAGGTGGCATCAGCGCTCTGGTTACCTTGTACTTCGCCAGCCAGGTCTTCTCGGTTCATGTTGGTTCGCCCGCCACCAAAATCGCCCGGGCGTTCTACACGGGCGAACTGATCAAGCTGTTGTTGACAGCCGTTCTGCTGAGCGTTGCCCTTTTGTGGCTTCAGGTTTCGCCGCTTCCCCTCCTGTTGGCGTACATGGCGGCGCTGATGGCGTACTGGCTGGCATTACCCTTCACATTCGACGCCTCGGTGAGGACGCTATGAGCGAAAGTGGTCATTCCGCAACGGGATATATCGTTCACCACCTGACCAATCTCAAGATTGGCGAAGGGTTCTGGACACTCCATATCGATACCCTGTTTTTCTCGATCAGCTTGGGGGCGCTATTCCTCTGGCTGTTCATGAAAGCCGCAAAATCGGCCACTAGCGACGTACCTGGGCCGCTACAGAACTTTTGCGAAATCATGGTCGATTTCGTCGACACGCAGGTCAAGGATTCGTTTCACGGCCGCAATCCGGTGATCGCTCCGCTGGCGTTGACCATCTTCGTGTGGGTGTTTCTGTGGAATGCCATGGACTTGGTGCCGGTGGATCTGCTGCCCGCCATCGCCAATCTGTTGGGCATTCATTATCTGCGCACGGTTCCATCCACCGATCTGAATTCGACGTTCGGTATGTCCATTTCCGTGCTGCTGCTCGTTTACTACTACAGCCTGAAGGTCAAGGGACCTGGGCATTTCGCGATGGAAGTGCTAACCCACCCCTTCGGCAAATGGTTCATGCCCTTTAATTTGCTGCTGCGGATCGTCGAGGACTTGGCCAAGCCCATTTCCCTCGGCCTGCGGTTGTTCGGCAATCTGTATGCCGGCGAATTGATTTTCATCCTGATCGCGTTGTTGCCCTGGTGGATCCAGTTCACGCTGGGTTGGCCGTGGGCGGTGTTTCACATCCTCGTCATCACTCTACAAGCCTTTATCTTCATGGTGCTGACGATCGTGTACTTGAGCATGGCGCACGAGGATCACTGAGCGGATCGGCTCGGGCCAGCGCTCCGGTTGGGGCGTCCAGGTCGATCGCAAGCCAGTTTCTTTCATCCACACCTCAATCTCTTAACGGGAGACACAAATGGAAGCTGCAAGCCTGATTGCCAACGTGCAGGGTATGACCGTCATCGCCGTGGCCTTGATTCTGGGCATGGGTGCGCTGGGCACCGCCATCGGCTTCGCCCTGTTGGGCGGCAAGTTCCTGGAAGGCGCCGCCCGGCAGCCGGAGATGATTCCCGCGCTGCAAGTCAAGATGTTCATCGTCGCGGGCCTGCTCGACGCGGTGACCATGATCGGCGTCGGTATCGCGCTGTTTTTCACCTTCGCCAACCCCTTCCTCGGTCCGGTGCAGGCTTTGATCAAGTGAGCTTTTTGGGCTCTTCTGACGAGTTATACCTAATTTATCCGAGGAGGTAACAGCGTGAACTTCAATGCCACTTTGATAGGGCAGATGATCACGTTTGGCCTGCTGGTGCTCTTTACCATGAAGTACGTGTGGCCGCCGATCATGCAGGCCATGCAGGATCGCCAGAAGCGGATCGCCGACGGCTTGGCGTCCGCGGAGCGGGGCGTGCGGGAGCAGGAGCTGGCCAAGGCCAAGGCCGCGCAAATGCTGAAAGAAGCCAAACAGCATGCCGCCGAAATCGTCGCCCAGGCCCACAAGCGCGCCAACGAGATCATCGAGCAATCGAAACAGGACGCTCGGGTCGAGGGGGACCGTCAGCTTCTCGCCGCCAAGGCTGAGATTGAGCAGGAGGTCAATCGCGCCCGCGAACAGCTTCGGAATCAAGTTGTCAGTCTCGCGGTCGCCGGCGCCAGCAAGGTTCTCAAGCGCGAGGTCGACGAAGCGGCCAACGCCGCCATGCTGGATGACTTGGTCGCTCAGCTATAACCACACGGACCACGCCCATGGCTGAAACGACCACTGTCGTCCGACCCACTGCCGCCGCTCGGCCTTACGCCCGCGCCGCGTTCGAGGATGCCCAAGCCGCCCAGGCGTTGCCGCTCTGGTCCGAACTGTTGCAGGTGGCTGCCGCCGTCGCTGGCGATCCGACCATGCAACGGCTGCTGGGTCCCTGGAATCCGCAATTACGCGGCGAGCAAAAAGCTGAGCTGGTGGCCGGATTGTGCCGCGACGTTCGCGGCGCCGCCGAGGCGATACCGGAGACGTTCGTCACCTTCCTCAAGATGTTGGCGGAGTTTCATCGCCTGCATCTGCTTCCAAGTATCGCCGTCCTGTTCGAGCGGTTTCGCGCGGAAGCCGAGAGCACCGTCCGCGCCGAACTGATTTCCGCCGCCGCCGTGACCGACGCCCAACGCAAACGCGTGACCAAGGCGCTCAAAGCGAAGTTCAAGCGCAGCGTCGTTTTGGACTGCAAAACGGACCCGTCGCTGATCGCGGGTGCGGTGATCCGGATCGGTGATCGGGTGATCGACGGTTCGGCGCGCGGTCGGCTGGACAAACTCGCCACGGCCTTGAGCCAGTAAGGGGAATACCGCTTTATGCAACTCAAACCATCCGAAATCAGTGATCTGATTCGGCA
>JAVMKH010000108.1:0-4078 GCA_031732935.1 Candidatus Contendibacter sp. | reverse complement strand
TAGTAACTCGGGGTAATACATTTGATAATTCTACAACCGGTATAGGAGCGCTATATATTGTTGGAATCGTAGTCATTGTGATGACAGGAAACATTGCTATTATTGGGCTATTGATTCTTCTTTTCAGTATGGTGAAAAATGGTTCTTCCTTTTTTAAAGGGCTGTTCTGTGGATTTAGTCTTGGAATAGGTCTAGGTGCAGGCGGAGTTAATTTATTGGGAAAGGAGCTATTGAAAATAGCCGAGGGAACTTCAGGCAGGATTATTAATTCTATTTTTATTTTTACAGTAGTCTTTATAATTTTCTTACCAATACTTTTCGAGGAACAAAAGGAAAGCCAAGCAGATATGCGCCAAGAACCCTGGAAAGCTTATCCAATTCTTATGATGATAATGTGTGGCCTTATTGGGCTTGTTGCAGGAGCGTTTACTGGAATGGCAATCGCAATAGATATTGCAATATGCTTGTGCATTCTCGCTACACGCGCCTACTACTATCCTTTGCACTTGTTCTTGATTTTTCCAGTGGTCAGAGGGCGATTATATCCATGGCATCCGGTGGCCTGGGATGATCTCTGTTTTATCCCGTTTCCCGGCCTGGATCGTTTGTTGGTGGCTTATGCTGAATATGCTCCAGAAAATGCCCATAGCGAGATCAAGCGTCTTATCGATCACTATCCCAGTCAACACATGGCGGCCTTGCGCGCCAGAACCCGTCTGATTGCTCGCGCAGCCGCTCGGGAGGTCGATCTCAGCCAACTGGAGGCGTACGTCGCCCAGCTGCCTACTGGCAATCAAGGGTTTCTTGCCCACACGCCCAGAGTACGGGAAATAATCAGTGAGATCAGCCAATTGCAGAGGCGCTTCAATAGCCTGGATCATTTGTTTTTGCGCGAGCCATCAGCTACTTTACTGGTCAATAAGATCGGCGACTTTCAGAACTGCCTCAACCGCTTGCCGAGGCCGCTGGCTCGTGAGTTCAGCCAGGCCGCCCGTCAATGGCGCACCATCGCTGAAAACCAGCAGCGTCAGGCGCAAAACATACTGGTCAGGATGCCGCACCCAGCGGCTTTCCGAGCGGGTGGGTCGGTAGACCGGGATTTGACCGCCTTTGTACTTCGGGAAAGCGCTATCAGCGATTTAAAACGCCGGCTGGTGCTGGGTACCGACGGTCATCCCCTGATTCTGACGGGCCGAGGCGTCGGCAAATCCACCCTGCTGGGTAATCTGCAAGATTTTTTGCCTATATCGCTCCATGTAACCGTTCTTTCCCTGGATAGTCTGGCGGATTGCCCTTCGCAAGCTGATTTCTTGAGCGCAATAGATCGGCGGATGACTAAAGCCATCCTGCCGTCTTGGCCGGATTTTCCAGCATTGGCGCAGCCAACTTCGCCGGAATTTGAGCGCTGGCTGCATCATTGCAATGCCTGGCTGGTGGAGATGAAACGACGCTTGCTGCTGGCGATAGATGGCTATGAAACTCTGGATCGAGCACTGAACGACAGTATTCTGGATGCAAAGCTGCTGACGACCATTGCCATGTCCATCCAAAATCATCGCCAGATCGTCTGGTGTTTTGTGGGTAACCGCCCCCTTAGCGAAGTGAGGCACGAGATTCTGGCATCCTGCCTTGCGAACGCCCAGCCTCTGGAAGTGCCACCCTTTACCGAAGCCGAAACCCGTCGCCTGTTGACCGAACCGCTGCGTTATTCATCCTTGTGGCGGGACGATGACCCGAAACGTCCCCGCTTTAACCCGGATTTCTGGGGTGACAACGGGATCGAACGCATCCACGCCGAAGCCGGCGGCTGGCCGCATCTGGTGCAACTGCTGGCCGAAACCATCGTCGATCTCACGAACGACCGCGAGCAAGCCCAAGCGGATCGGGTGCTGCTGGACGAGGCCATCGCCAAGGCCATCGTGGCGGGAGACGCGGTGTTGCGGCAACTGATGCAGCCCGAAGACGCTGCGCCGGGCGAATGGGAATATCTGCGCGGCTTCCGCACCCGCGACACGCAACCACCGCCGGACGACGAAGCGGTTTATCAAGCTCTACGTCGGCGCTTGCTGGTCGCGGAAGAGGGTGGTCAGTGGCGCTTGCGGGTACCGCTGATGCAACGCTGGCTGCGGGAACGGGGATGAACCCAGCTTACTGTTGCAATTTTCCCCGCAGGAGCCATTGACCTCTTTACCTTGGCGGTGGCCGTTATTCTTCGATCCACACCGACACCGAACCGCCTTGGCATTTGAATTCGCCCCAGCCGGCGTCGTTGGTGTAAACCGGCTCCCTGATTTGTTCGGTGAGATCCACAAACCTGGCGTTGGGTTTGCGAACTTCCATCCACTTTCCGCCGCCGGGTCCGTCGCTGAGCAGTACCGCCATGGCCTTGGGGAATTCGTCGTTGCCCAGGCGGGTCCAGCCGACCCGGTTCCAGTGGTCGAAATAATCGTATTGGGAACCGTGGGCATAGTGACGGCGAGCGTGGAGCAGCTTGTCGAGCAGCGCGCGGTGGGAGGGCATCACGATTCGGTAGGCGTTGCCGTCCCGACCCTTGTCCTCATACTCCGCCCCGTAATAGTCGGCGTGAAACACGCAGGGATAGCCTTCCCGCCGCAACAGGATCATGGCGTAGGCCAAGGGCTTGAACCAGGGCTCGACCACCGACTCCAGGGCTTGCAGCGGTTGCGAGTCGTGGTTCTCCACGAAGGTCACGGCCTGATACGGCCGCTGTTGCATGAGCGTATTGTCCAGAATGCGCCGCATGTCGTAATTGCCACCCATGCGGCTGGCCATGTGGAAGTTGTAATGCAGCGCCACGTCGAACAGGGACATTCGCGGTCCCAGCCGATTCAAGTACAGATGCAAGGCGTTGACATCGGGGGACCAATACTCACCGACGGCGAACACCTCCCTGCCGACATGTTCCGTCATCTCATCCAGCCAGGTCGGAAAAAACCAGGCTGCGATGTGCTTGATCGCGTCGAGCCGGAAACCGTCCACGTCGGTGGTGTCGAGATACCACCGTCCCCAACGGATCAGTTCGGCGCGCACCTCCTCATGCTGGAAATCGAGGTCGCAGCCCATCAGGTAGGCAAAATTACCTCTCTCCAAGGAAACCTGGTCGTCGAACTGCTTGCCCGCGAACAGGTAGATCATGTCCCGTTCCTGGGTCTTGGCATCGTAATCGACGGCGTCGAAATGCCACCAGTGCCACTCGAACGGTGAGTATTGACGCCGTCGACCCGGAAAGTGGAAATGGGTGTACGCCTCAACTTCCCGCGATACCCCTCGGGGATGGACGCGGTCGTCTTGAAGGAACGGCGTGGCCTGGGCGACTTCCGTGGCATCGCCGCCGATGCGGTGATTGAGCACGGCGTCGGCGTAGACCTGAAGACCGGCGGCGCGCAGCGCGGCGATGGCCTGGAGGTATTGCTGGCGGGTGCCGTATTTGGTGCGAACGGAGCCTTTTTGCTCGAATTCGCCCAAGTCGTACAGGTCGTAGACCCCGTAACCGACATCGCGGCCACCCCCGATGCCCTTGTAGGCGGGCGGCAGCCACAGGGCGGTGAATCCGGCCTGGGCCAGCGCCGAGGCCCGTTCGGTGACTTCGTTCCAAAGGCTGCCATCGTCCGGGGAATACCAGTGGAAGTACTGCATCATTACGCCGTTCAGCTCGGTCATGGTCTCTCCCGAAAAAATCAGCCCACCGGATAGGATTTAGCGTAGAAAAATTCCATGGCTGTGCAAGTTGTCCGGGTCGAAATCGATCCGGACAACTGCCGAAACACGGATGTTTTAACTCGAACGAAACGGTCGCCCGCTCCCGAGAATTCCATCGATTGCGCGGACGGGGTCTTCGCAACGGCGCGACTTCAGCGGGCGGCGCGCTACGCCGAACCGTCGCCCGATGGATCGAGGGGTTTGGGAAAGATCGGCTGGAAGGCGCAGCGCCGCTGACGACTGGGGACGGGCAACGCCAAGTCACTATGGACCGCGCCGGCCGCTCGCGCATTCCAGCCCCGAGCGATCCAAACTCCTCAGGGTTCCGGATCGAAGAAGTAGTGCCAGGGCTCATCCG
>JAVMKH010000107.1:0-4102 GCA_031732935.1 Candidatus Contendibacter sp. | reverse complement strand
GCAAGGCGCGACAGGCCAAGGTGCATACCCTGGCGGTCAACGGCGCCGAGTGCGAGCCTTACATGACCTGCGACGACCGTTTGATGCGTGAGCGGGCCGAGCACATCGTGGACGGCGTCCGCCTCATGCTCCACGCCTTGCAGGCACCGAACGCGGTGATTGCCATCGAGGACAACAAGCCGGAAGCGGTGGCCCGCATGAAGGCGGCCTGCCAGGCCGAGCGCCAGATTCGGGTGGTGGTGGTGCCGTCGCGTTATCCCGCCGGTTCGGCCAAGCAATTGATCCAGATTTTGACCGGTCTGGAGACGCCCGGCGGGGGACGTGGTACCGATACTGGGGTGCTGGTACACAATGTCGGCACCGCCTATGCCGTGCATCGGGCGCTGCGTCAGGCCCACCCATTGATTTCGCGGATCGTCACGGTCACCGGCGGCGCGGTCGCCCAGCCGCAAAACCTGGAAGCTCCCATCGGCGCGCTGGTGGAGGATTTGCTGGCGTTCTGCGGTGGCGCGATGGGTACCACCGCCCGCTTGTTGATGGGCGGGCCGATGATGGGCCAACCGCTGCCGAGCACTCAGGTGCCCATCGTCAAAGGCACCAACGGTATCCTGGCTCTGACCGCCGCTGAAGCGCGCTTGGAAGCAACGCCTTCGCCTTGCATCCGCTGCGGACGCTGCGTCGAAGCTTGCCCGATGGGTTTGATGCCGCTGGAAATGTCCAAACGTGCTCGCCATGATGATCTGGAGGGCGCGGAGGCGTTCGGGTTGGTCGATTGCATCAGTTGCGGTTCCTGCGCCTTCGCCTGTCCCTCGAACATTCCGCTGGTGCAGTATTTCGAATACGCCCGGGGTGCGCTCGAAGCCCGGCAACGGGCGGAGCAGAAGGCCAAGGAAACTCGTCGCCTGCTGGAACAGCGGCAAGCCCGGCTAGCGCGGGCGGAACAGGCCAAGGCCGAAGCGGCGGCGCGGCGCCAGGCGGAAAAACGCCAAGCCAAAGCAAAGGCTGGAGCGGCGGCATGAACGCGCATTTGCCCAGCGCACCTCACGCGCACGCTCCGGACAGCGTGCCGCGCATCATGGGCCTGGTGTTGCTGGCGGCGGCGCCAGCAACACTGTACGGCATCGTGCTGTTCGGGTGGCCGGCGCTGAACCTGTTTCTGGTGACGGTCCTGGCGTGCCTGCTGTGCGAGGCGGTTTGTCTGCGGCTGGCCGGGCACGCGGTGCGACCGTTTTTGATGGACGGCTCCGCGCTACTCACCGGGGTCTTGCTGGCCTTGTCGCTGCCACCGTGGGCGCCGTGGTGGATCGGGGCGATCGGGGGCTTTTTCGCCATCGTGATCGGCAAGCAGGTGTTCGGCGGCATCGGCCAGAACATCTTCAACCCGGCGATGTTGGCGCGGGTGGCCCTGCTGGTGTCGTTTCCGGTCGAGATGACGCTCTGGCTGGAACCGCGCCCGCTGTTTTCCGGTCACGCGCCCGGTTTCCTGGAAGGTTTGGCGATCACGTTTGGCGGCATCCCCGACATCGACGCGGTGAGCGGCGCCACCATCCTGGGGCGCATCCGCACCGAACTGGGCATGTCCCGCGAACTCAGCCAAATCCTGCCCGGCCATTATCAGGCCGGAACCGCCGCGCTGGGTTGGACCGGTGGCAGTCTGGGCGAAACCTCGGATTTGCTCGTTCTGCTCGGCGGATTGTGGCTGCTGTGGCGGCGGGTTTTCACTTGGCATGTCCCGGTCGCCATGCTGGCGGCAATACTGGTACTGGCCAGTGGCCTGCATTGGTTGAATCCCGCACGATTCGCCAGTCCGGCGGTGCATCTGCTGTCGGGCGGCCTGATGCTGGGCGCGTTCTTTATCGCCACCGATCCGGTGACTTCGCCCACCACCAAGTTGGGGCAACTGATTTTCGGTGCTGGTTGCGGCGCATTCGTGTACATCATCCGCACCTGGGGCGGCTATCCCGAAGGCGTGGCGTTCGCGGTGGTGTTGATGAACGCGGCGACCCCGTTGATCGATCATTACGTCCGCCCGCGCATCTACGGCCGTACCTGGCGCGGTCAGTCGCGGCCGGTGCCCGAGCGTGCCAAGCGTCCGCCTGTCGGATCGGGAGAGGCCGAATGAACCTGGGGTTTCTCAAGCCGGAACATCGGCAAAAACTCGCGTATCACGTCGCGTTGCTGGGTGGCGTGGCCCTGCTGACCAGCGCCGCCATTGGTGTTGCCGATCACTTGACCCGCACCGACATCGCCCAGCGCCAATTGGAAGATCTGCAAATTACCTTGCAACAGGTGGTTCCCGCCAAGTACTACGACAACGATCTGGTACGCGATACGGTGACCGTCGATTATGGTGGCCGGCCGCTGGTGGTGTACCGGGCGCGACGCGGCGGGCAGGTTCAAGCGGTGTGCTATCAAGTCAGCGCGCCGGGTTATGGCAACACCGCGATGGTGATCGCCATGGGGGTGGATCGTTCCGGTACCTTGCTGGGTACACGGGTGATTAGCCATAACGAGACACCAGGTCTGGGCGACAAGATCGAGTTGAGCAAATCCGACTGGATTTTGAGTTTCACCGGGCGCTCGCTGAACGATCCGCAACCGGATAAATGGGCTGTCAAGAAAGATGGTGGCGTGTTCGATCAATTCACCGGCGCTACCATCACGCCGCGCGCCGTTGTGAAAGCCGTCAAGACAGGTTTGATTTTTTTCGACGAACATCGCGCGGAACTGTTGGATGAGGCCCCAACCAAGACGGCTCAGGCGAATGTGTTGCCTGCCTCTAGCGGCTCAACTCGCGGCGATTAGCACGACGAAGGAGTAATGGCATGACGACAACCCCGCATTGTGGTGCTGGTCCGGTCGTGGAACAAATTCCCCAACCCGTTACGCCGGGCGAGGACTATCGCGGCGTTTTCGCCGACGGTCTCTGGCGCAATAACGTCGTCTTCGCGCAAATGCTGGCGCTGTGCCCGCTGATGGCGGTGACCACGACCGCCACCAACGGCCTCGGCATGGGCTTGGCGACCACCGGTGTGTTGCTCGCCTCTAATGTCGTCATCGCCAGTTGCCGCAACTTGATCAGTCAGGAAGTGCGGATTCCAGTGTTCGTACTGCTGATCGCCTCGCTGGTATCGCTGGCGGACATGGCGATCAATGCCTGGCTGCACGAGTTGTACAAGGTTCTGGGACTGTTTATCCCCTTGATCGTGGTCAATTGTTCGGTGCTGGGTCGCGCCGAGGTTTTCGCGTCCAAACGGGCGGTATTGGCCTCGGCGGTGGACGGTCTGGCCATGGGATTGGGCTATACCTTGGCCTTGATCCTGATCGGTGGTTGCCGCGAGATTCTGGGTAGCGCCACCCTGTTCGCTCATGCCTCGCTGCTACTGGGGGACGGCTTCGCTTTTCTCGAGACCACGCTGATCCCGAAATACAAGGGCTTCTTGCTGATGCTCTTACCGCCCGGCGGTTTTCTGGTGCTGGGATTTCTGCTGGCCGGCAAGCGAGCGGCGGAACGGCGCTGGGAGCGGCGGGCGGCAGGTCGGGGCAAGGCTGAGACAGAGATACAACAGTCGCCATCCACGGTCTGATTTCATTTCACATTCAGGAGAGAATCATGCAAGTCAGCGTTGCTTACACCGAACCGGCGCAACAAATTTGGCTTTCCCTGGACGTGCCTGAGAGCAGCACGGTACTTCAGGCCATCGAACGCTCCGGCATTCTGGCCCGTTGCCCAGCCTTGGATTTGAAAAAGAACAAGGTCGGCATCTTCGGCAAGATCACCAAGCTGACCGCGCCGCTGGCCGACGGCGACCGGGTGGAGATTTATCGACCGATCACCGTTGATCCCAAGACCGTTCCGCAGCGGAAAATCGCCTTGCTGGACGAGGATGAAGATGACGATTAGTGGGTTCGACGGTAATCGATCACTTCCCTCGCTCTGTGTCGTCCACCGACATCCTCCTGTTCGTTGAGCCGCTGGCGCGTGCTGGATGCCGCGCTGGGCGACCCGCTCGTCTTATACTTCACGTATCTTTTTGGGTTAGCTTGCTAAATAGTGTAGTCACGAGATAGAGAGCCAAAGGAAAGCGCAGCGGATTTGGAC
>JAVMKH010000106.1:0-4142 GCA_031732935.1 Candidatus Contendibacter sp. | reverse complement strand
GATGCAGCGGGTGTTCGAGCAGGTGCGGCAGGTGGCGAAGTGGAACACCACGGTGCTGGTGCGAGGCGAATCCGGCACCGGCAAGGAATTGATCGCCTGCGCCATTCACTACAATTCGCCCCGCGCCGGCGGACCGCTGCTCAAGCTGAACTGCGCGGCCTTGCCGGACAATTTACTGGAATCGGAATTGTTCGGGCACGAGAAAGGCGCGTTCACCGGGGCGGTCAACCAGCGCAAGGGTCGCTTCGAACAGGCCCACGGCGGCACCTTGTTTCTCGACGAAATCGGCGATATTTCTCCGGCGTTTCAGGCCAAGCTGTTGCGGGTGTTGCAGGAAGGCGAACTGGAGCGGGTCGGCAGCAGCCAGACCTTGCGAGTGGACGTGCGAGTCATCGCCGCGACCAACCGCGACCTGGAAGCGGCGGTGGAAGCTGGGACGTTCCGCGAGGATTTGTACTATCGACTCAATGTGATGCCGATCTTCATGCCGGCCTTGCGCGAGCGCCCGGAGGACATTCCCGATCTAGCGCGGTTTTTGGTGGATAAAATCGCCAAGCAGCAGGGCCGGGTGTTGGCGATCACCGACAGCGCCATCCGGGTGTTGATGCGGCATCCCTGGCCCGGCAACGTGCGCGAGCTGGAAAACTGCCTGGAACGCAGCGCGATCATGAGCGCCAACGGGGTCATTGCCCAGGATGTGATCGAATTGAACGGCCTGAGTCCACGCGGCGCCGGCCCGGTGCTTTTTTCCACGCCGGGCAAAACCGATCTGGGAGATCCCGACCTGGACGAGCGGGAGCGGGTCATCGCGGCTCTGGAACAAGCCGGCTGGGTACAGGCCAAGGCCGCCCGGTTGTTGGGCATGACCCCGCGTCAGATCGCCTATCGGATCCAAATTCTCGATATCAGGATGCGACGGTTGTGATTGAATGCAATGACCTGGTTTGAACGGTTGACCGGATTCGGCGAAATCTCCCCCCATCAGGTCCGCGAAAATCTTCGGATCAAGGGCGACGCCTTGACCTCGCTGGTCAACGGCAAAACCTATGCGCATGGCTACCTGGAAATTCCGTCTCTGCTTGAATTGCGCAATCGGGTCGCGGCCCTGGGGCCGGCCACGGGCCGGTTGTCGTTGCGTGAAATTGTCGCTGACGTAACGGAGTTGCACGCCGACCCAACCCAGGCGGGTGCGTTGTTTCAAGTGGCGTCCCAGTTCAACCTGCTGGAAATGATCTCGCCTCGCACCACCCCCGAACGAGGCGTCGGCATCTATGAAAACGATCCCACCCAAGGCCCGGCGTGCGCCATTGCCGCTGGCGCGGGAACGATTTATCGAAACTATTTCGTCCGCGTGAAAGGTCATATCGGTCAGTCGGCCCATCATCAGATCGATTGCCTGGCGGATGTCGGCAAGGCTTTGGACAATGCCAGCCATCATTTCTGGAAAATGAAAAACGGCTATGTCCTGGCGTTGCGCGGTGGTCTCGGCAAGCTTTCGAGTCGGCTGGCCGCGTCGAGCGAGGATGAACGGGATCGATTGAGGCAACTCTTGCGGATCGGACTGCAATGGAATACCCAAGTTACGCTCAAGGATTGCCAGCATCGGGTCACTCAAGCGTATTGTTCCGCCCTGCCGGTCGCGTACTTCCATCTCCCCGCCAAGCTCTGGGAACATTTCGCCCGCCTCGTTCTCGACGCTTCGTATGAAGCGACGCTCTGCGCCGCGATCCTGAACGCGCAACACACCGGCAATCGGCGGGCATTTCTGACGCTGCTGGGCGGGGGGGTGTTTGGCAACGACCCCGATTGGATCTGGGACGCCATCGAACGCGCTCTGAAACGCTACGAACGCCACGATCTGGAGGTGGCAATCGTCAGCTACGGCGTGTCGAATCACGCTGTCCGGCAATTGATCCGGCCATTCGCCTCTCCCTGACGGCGGGTGATCCGTCGCCCCGTTGCTTTCCCAGCCGCGCGCGCGGCTCGCATTGTACCGTTACCGACAATCGCCACTTTCGGGTTGTGGCAAACGCCACGGCGGCCCACGTTTTTTCAGAAAAGGAAAACAAATACAAATAATTATTTGTTTCTTTTATTCGGCACGCCGGTTGCTAGGAACCTTCCCGACATCCGCGCCCGCCCACGGCCGGCCGTACTCCACCTTGACCATTTTCGGGGAACGCCCATGGAACCGATCCGCCAGCCGACCGCCGCCGGCGATTCGCCCGCGCTCCATCCCTGCTATTCCCCGGAGGCGCACCGGCATTTTGCCCGTCTGCATCTGGCGGTAGCGCCGAAGTGCAACATCCAATGCCACTACTGCAACCGCAAATACCATTGCAGCAACGAATCGCGCCCCGGGGTGGTGGCGGAGTTGCTGACGCCTGAACAGGCGGTCGGCAAGGCGCTGGCGGTGGGCGCGGCCATTCCACATCTGGCGGTGGTCGGCATCGCCGGACCCGGCGATCCGCTGGCCAATCCCGAACCGGTGTTCGCCACCCTGGGTGAACTGCGGGAAAAAGCCCCGGATCTGCTGCTCTGCCTGTCCACCAACGGCCTGGCGTTGCCGGAGCAGGTCGAAAACCTGGTGGCGCATGGCATTCACCATGTCACTATCACCATCAACTGCGTGGATCCCGACATCGGCGCGCGGATTTATCCATGGATCGTCCATCGGAACCGTCGCCTGCGGGGACGCGAGGCGGCGGCGACACTGATCGCGCAACAATTGCAGGGGCTGGACCTGCTGGTGGCGCGCGGCGTCCAGGTCAAGATCAATTCGGTGTTGATCCCCGGCGTCAACGACACTCACCTGCCGGAAGTCAACCGGTGGGTCCGGGACAGAGGCGCGATCCTGCATAACATCATGCCGTTGATCGCCAGGCCGGAGCATGGAACTCATTACGGCATGATCGGACAACGCGAACCGACCGTCGAGGAACTGGCGGCGGTGCGCGCCGCTTGCGAAAGTAATGCGGGGATGATGAGTCATTGCCAGCAATGCCGCGCCGACGCAACCGGAATGCTAGGCGAGGAGCGCGGCGCTGAATTCAGCCTCGCCAAGGTCGCGGCCATGAAAGTCGACCCCCAGGGGGCGATGGCCAAGCGGGCGGAAGTGCGCGCGGCCATCGTCTCGCGACTAGCGCGATCTCCCCAGTTGGTATCGCTGGCGGAGCGGCAATCGACCAGGACTTCCCGTCGCTCCGCTACTCCCGAGAACGCGCTGCGGATCGCGGTGGGTAGCACCGATGGCCAACACGTCGACGCCCACTTCGGACATCTGCGGGAATTGCTGATTTTCGATGTCACCGCCAGCGGCGCGCGTCTGAGCGAACGGCGAGAGATTGCCCGCTATTGCCATGGCGCCACGACCTGTGGCGATGGTGAAACGGCGCTGACCGGCGCGATTCGCGCCTTGCACGATTGCACGCTGCTGCTCTGCGCTCGCATCGGCTTTACCCCCTGGCGGGCGTTGCAGGATGCCGGGATCCAACCCGACAGCGAACACGCGGGGGAAGAAATCGCCGCTGCGCTGCGAACCGTTCATGCCCAATGGCGAGATCGCGGAGGGATAACGCAACCATCGCACGTCATTTCCACCCACAGCGGCTCCCAACGATGGGGATAGCAGCCGCTAACACCAGGCCGAATCCATGGCCTTCCAATCCACCGACTTCAACGCGCGCGAGCAACTGAAACCATGGCTAGGGCGAAGCTTACTTTTGCGGATGTCAACATCACCGCCACCGTGCCGGCAGGCACCCGGGTGATCGAAATTTCGGACAAGATCAGTTCCGGTATCGTGTACGGCTGCCGTGAAGGCGATTGCGGCACCTGCCTGATGAAGGTGGTCGAAGGCATGGAAAACCTGAGCCAACCATCGGTGCTGGAAGCTCGAATCCTCAAGGAACACCTCGCCGGACGGGACATGCGGCTGGCTTGCCAAGCGCAGGTGTTGGGCGATGTGACCGTGCGCCCCGCTTGAACGTCTTTCACAACTTTACCTCGGCCTATCAGGAGATTCACTCATGCCTTCGATCACTTTTTCGCACCCGGAACATCGATCCAAAACTGTTTACGCCCCCGCTGGCAGCCACATCGACACGGTTTTGAAAATCGCCAAGGCCAACAAGATTCCGATC
>JAVMKH010000105.1:3789-4151 GCA_031732935.1 Candidatus Contendibacter sp. | reverse complement strand
CCCTTATGCCACACCACTACAGCTTGTGGCCTCCACGGGAAATCTCATTGAGCCAGCGGGAAATCCAGAATACGACATAAAAATAAAGAAAAAAATACAAATATGCTCAAATTTTGGCATTACTCTTATTTCAATATATCCAAGTGATTTAATGAGCGATGAAAAAATACAGCGGAAGCTTGCCCCTATTTTTAAGAAACAATCTGCATAGGTTGGATTGCTATCTTTTTGGCAACCTAACATCCAATCAACCGTGGCCTAACTGGGGCTTGCACCTGACCCCGCTACGCGGGGCAGGTGAAGCAAGGCGTTCGTCGGCGCTTCGCGCCGACGAACGGGGCGCGAGTTGGCGAACTTCGGGT
>JAVMKH010000105.1:0-3779 GCA_031732935.1 Candidatus Contendibacter sp. | reverse complement strand
CACCCCCAACCCCTCTCCCGGAGGGAGAGGGGAGTTTTTGTACAGGTTCTGAATACCGCCGTTCAGGCGACCGGGAAGCATAATCAGGCGAGCCGCCGCTTCTTCGTCCAGCGGCTTGCCGTCATCCGTCGTTGCCGCCAGGATCAGGTGATCCTCGGCCTGATCGAGCGAGTGGAACTTCTCGGACAGCAATTCTGAAGACGCGCTGGTCGGCTGCGTTCTTGCGATTGAGGAAGTTCACGACCACCACGTCGTGCTTCTGGCCGTAACGGTGGCAACGATCGATACGCTGTTCGATGCGCTGCGGATTCCAAGGCAAGTCGTAGTTCACCACCAGCGAACAGAACTGAAGGTTGATGCCCTCTGCCCCAGCCTCGGTGGCGATCATGATGCGGCCCTGCTCGCGAAAAAAGTCCACCAGCGCCGAGCGCATATCGGCGCTGCGCGAGCCCGTGACGCGGTCCGAACGTTGATGGCGTTCGAGCCATTCGGCGTAGATCCGCTTGGAGTCGTCATCCGTGTTGGAACCGTTGAAGAGGACTATGCCGTCGGCATAAGGGCTATCGGCCAATACCCGCAGCAAGTAACTCTGCGTGCGGCGCGATTCCGTGAAGATGAAGGCTTTTTGTTCAGCGCCCAGTTCTTTGGCCTTGGCAAAGGCAACGTCCAGCGCCTTCAGCAGCGCCTTGCCCTTGGCGTTGTGCACAATGGAAGCGGCAAGCTTCGCAAAGGCGTCGAGGTCGGCGATCTCCCGTTTGATAGCGGCAAGATCAGCTTCGGTAAAAACGCCCGCCGAGTCATCTTCGGTCCACTCCTCGGCGGTTTCGTCCAGCGCTTCGTAGTCCTGCTCCAGTTCTTCTTCCAACGATTCTGTTGACTCTCGTTTGCCGAGCTTGGCCTTCAGCCGGTTGGAGATCGACGTGAGCGCACCAGCGATGGCGAACGTCGAGGATGCCAGCAGCTTGCGCAGCACCAGCGTCATGAGCGAACGCTGGCCGGCGGGTAAGGCTTGCAGGTTGTCCCGTTGCAGATATTCGGAGACGAGGGCGTAAAGGCGGTCTTCGTTTTCTTCCGGTGTGAATTCCTCCACCAGCGGCAGACGCCGCGTGAAGGGGATATACGCGGTGACCTGCCGGCGCAGCGTGCGATGGCAGACGGGTTTGAGCCGCGCCTTGAGCGTCTGGAACACCTGCTCCTGATTCAGATTGGCGAACTGCTCCCGAAAGCTCTTCAGGTCGCCAAACGTGTGTTCGTCGATGAAACTCACCAGTCCGAAAAGCTCCAGCAGGGAGTTTTGCAATGGCGTCGCCGTGAGCAGTAGTTTGCGCTTCCCGGCAAGCGCCATCTTCAGCGTGTTAGCGATGACGTTGGCCGGCTTGTAGACATTGCGCAGGCGGTGTGCTTCGTCGATCACCACGAGGTCCCACGGGATGGCGCGGACATCGTCCGCCTTGCTCTTCGCGAACTGATAGGAACAAATGACGATCTCCGACGCCTCAAAGGGTCGGCTTTGATCCTGCTTGATGGCGGCGTTGTAGGACTTGGCTTCGAGAATACGACAAGGCAGGAAGAACTTTTCGGTCAGTTCCTGGAACCACTGCTTGCGCAAGTTGGAAGGCGTGATGACGAGGATACGTCGCTTGCGTTCGGCCCATTTCTGCGACAGCACAAGTCCGGCCTCAATCGTCTTTCCGAGACCGACTTCATCGGCCAGTAGCGCGCCTTTGGAAAGCGGCGATTTGAAAGCGAAGAGGGCGGCGTCGACCTGATGATGGTTCAGATCGACCAGTGCGCTGACCACCGCCCCGGCGAGCTTTTCCGCGCTATCAGGTGGGAAGCGACGGGTTAGCTCGTAAGCGAAGTATTTGGCGTGGTAGTCGGTGAAATCCATGGTCAAGCCCAACCCCGGTGAAGTTAACATTGTCCGTAGACTTCCACTATAGACTGAGCAAATTCCGTCACTCAACAGTTCTCCGCATCGTCCACCAACAACACCCGGGTCATCGCCGTCACCCGCCTTGCTTGCCTTTCGCCTCGATCATCATAGCGATCCCGGCCCGACAACCAAGCGCATTGACCTATTTTTGCCCATCTTTACCTTTTTTTACACGATGCTAACCCGCCTTTACCGATGCGGGGGGTACAGTGGCGGCAATAAAACGTTCCCGCTTGGTGGCGCGTCCTGTTATTGGGAGTGAACAATGAAAACCCTAAAACGCACCTTCTTGATCTACCTGCTTTTTCTCACCGGTCTTTGGTGGTTCACCGATCAGACGGCCTGGTCCAGCCTGGACAATTTCTTTCGCTGGCGCGCGGTATGGATGCAATACAGCGGCGTGCTGGGCATCGGGGTGATGAGCTTGGCGATGGTGCTGGCCATCCGCCCGGTTGTGCTCGAACCCTATCTGGGCGGGCTCGACAAGATGTACCGCCTGCACAAATGGCTGGGGATTTCCGGTCTGGTGCTTTCCCTGAGCCACTGGCTGATGGCCCAGGGACCCAAATGGCTGGTGGGCTGGGGTTTGCTGGAGCGCCCCGTGCGCCCACCCCAGCCCACCTTGCCGGCGGATTCGATCCAGCAATTTTTTGCGAACCAGCGCCATCTGGCCGAGAGCATCGGCGAATGGGCATTCTACGCGGCGCTGGCGCTGATGGTGCTGGCCCTGGTCAAACGCTTCCCCTATCGCTGGTTCTTCAAGACTCATCGCCTGCTCGCCGTGGCCTACCTGGCTCTGGTCTAGCACTCGGTGGTCCTGATGAAGTTCGACTATTGGAGCAGTGCGCTGGGGCTGGTCATGGCCGTGTTGATGGTCGCGGGCAGCGTGGCGGCGGTCCTGGTGCTGTTTCGCCGGGTGGCGGTCAGCCGGCAAGTGGTGGGCGAGGTGGCGTCGATCACCCGCCACGATGCCTTGAACGTGCTGGCGCTGGACATTCAGCTCAAGGGGCGCTGGGCCGGTCATGAGGCGGGGCAATTTGCCTTCCTGACCTTGCATGAGGACGAAGGACCGCACCCGTTCACCATTGCATCGGCCTGGACCGGCGATGGCCGAATCCAGTTCATCATCAAAGCCTTGGGCGACTATACGCGCACGCTGGCGGATCGTTTGCACGTCGGAGACCCGGTCAAGGTCGAAGGTCCTTACGGGCGCTTCAACTTCCAGGGGGAGCAGCCCCGGCAGATTTGGGTAGGGGGCGGCATCGGTATCACGCCGTTCATTTCGCGCCTGAAAGCCTTGGCTCAAACACCCGATGGCAAAACCATCGACCTGTTTCACGCCACGGCGACCTACGATGCCGAGGCTATTAGCCTGCTCGAGCGCGATGCGCAAGCTGCCAACGTTCCCCTGCACGTGCTGTGGGACGAGCGCGATGGTCGGCTGGACGCGGAACGGATCTGCAAGATCGTGCCCGACTGGCGCGATGCCGATGTGTGGTTTTGTGGGCCTGCCGGATTTGGCCAGGTTTTGAAACAGGATTTGACGACCAAGGGTTTACCCGAAGCGCGGTTCCATCAGGAACTGTTTGCGCTGCGTTGAAACCCGTTTTGGCCAGTCCCGCCGCAATCAGGAGCATCATGGTGAAAGCACCCTTTCCCGCAACCCCCGCCTCGCTGCTGGTGGCCCTCTTGCTGTCGGGCTGTGCGACGGTCGGTCCGAACTATGCCGCCCCCGAACTGGCAAAGCCAGCTACGTGGCGAGGTGCAGCGGCGGCACAGGTTGCCGTCGCGCCCACCGCGCCGGAAGACTTGGCGACCTGGTGGCGGCAACTCGCTGATCCGA
>JAVMKH010000104.1:0-4157 GCA_031732935.1 Candidatus Contendibacter sp. | reverse complement strand
GTTCTCCAGTCCGATGGTCGCGCCAATGACATTGGTTTGAACGCAAAACCTGCCTCCGCGCACGGTACTATGCGTGTGTCGTCGAAACCCTTGTTCTGGGGATCCAAATCCCATTTGACGAGCGCGCCAATCAATCCGTCGTCACCCTCCAGCTTCAGCGGAATCCGAACCCCCAGTTGCTGAAGGCGTTTCACGAAACTGCCGCGCAGGGAATATAGATTGGCAACCAGACCATGCCCTTCGATGATCTCTTGGCGGTCACGTGCTGCATTACGCCCGGAAACTGGAACCGCCGACGCCGCGTGAGCATGGGGATACTGCTCCAGCGCCCTGGCCATGGCGCTGAACGATCCCGGAGTCGCGGTAGCATCCCCGTCCATGAAAAAATAGATTTTCCGGTCCGGTGCAAACTCCGACACAGTATCATGAATAAAAACATTCCAAGCGTTGCATTTGTCCCCGAGCGCAATCGACACCAAATGGACTTCCGGTCGCTGGTGTCCATATTCGCGCACGATATCCTCGGTACCGTCGGTGCAACCGTTCGCCATCACGAAGACCTCAAAGGCCCGATCAGGATTCGACGCAAAGATGCTGTCCAAACAGGCCCCGATAAATCGTTCCTCGTTATGGGCCAGAACCATGACCGGCCAAGGTTCAATATCATTACCCATCGGTTCGCTGCCGCCCAACGCCGGCCGAAGTTGCGTCATCGCCGATCTCCCATTTTTGTCACAGGCTGCTTTCCACGGCCGACGTGTCGCTTACTGATGGTGCCTTATGGGCACCTGCTCCACGCATGGCAAGACACCGTTCAATAATGCCATCCAGTCGCCGCATCGAGTGTCCCCAAGCGTGATGCGCCAGCATCCGTTCCCGCCCCGCCAGCGCCAGGCGCCGCCGCTCGCCGGGATCGTCCATGAGCCGCAACGCGGCCCGCGCGTAATCTTCCGCCGAATCACAGACCAGGAAATGCTCGTCGGCGCGGGCGTCGACCCCCCCAGCCGCCATCAGGCTGGTCACCACCGGCACGCCGGCCGCCATCGCCTCCAGAATCTTGTTCTGCGTGCCGCGGGCGATGTTGAGCGGCGCCACCATCGCCGCCGACCGCCACAGATACGGCCGCACGTCCGGCACCGAGCCGGTGACCGTGACCCCTGGCAGATCGCCGAGCTGGCGGACCGCCGGCGACGGGTCGGCGCCGACGATGAGCAGTTTCGCGTTCGGCCGCCGGGCGCGGATGAGCGGCCAGGCCGCGCGGCAGAACTCGAACATGCACTCCTGATTCGGATAGTAATCCATCCGCCCCACGAAACAGAGGATATCCGGATCATAAGGTTCGCCGGAAGGCGCGAAGTAGTCGCTGTCCACACCGTTCGGAAACCAGTCGGTCGCGACTCCCGTGCGGTACCCTTCCAGCGTCTCCCACTCGGCGCGGGTGGTGGCGGTGCACAGATCGAAACGCCGCGCCAGCCGTTTTTCCTCCGCCACCAGCTTGATCCCTTCCAGCCGGTAGCCGAGAGCCAGCGGAAACGGCTTGTAGCGGGCGTATTCCAGCCACTTCTGCGAATCCATGTCGCCGAAGTCGAGAATCTTCGGAACATCGCGCACGTGGGCGACGTAGGGCGCGACCGACGAACAATGGACGAAAATCAGATCGAACGTTTCCCGAGCCAGCAAGGCGCGGATGCGCCGCGCCAATTGCGATGAATAAAAGAAGCCGAACGACGACGGGGTCGGCGTGGGCAGGCGTGCCACCATGCGGGCGACCTGCACCGGATCGCGCACCTCGGCCATCTCGAAGCGATGGCAATAGGGCGCGATACCCTGTCCCTCTTCCGCTTCCCGCGGCGAACGGGCCAGCGAACAGACCGTCACCTCATGCGAGCACGTCAGGTGCTGGATCATGTTGAACGGGCGGATTTTGCCGCCGCGCTTGGGCGGGAAGGGAAAGCGGTGGCAGACGTAGAGAATCTTCACGCGGCGATCTCTCGCAGTTCCTGAGTCAAATCGTCGGGAGTACGGCCGTCCAGGTAGAGCCGCGCCCAAATTTCCAGCGCCAGCAGCGCCAGCAGCCGGTCGGTGCCATCCAGGCGGTTTTGTTCGTGCGCGGCGATCAGTTGCATAATCGGCGGGTGGTGGAACCAGCCGCGCGCGGCCACCGCCTCGGGCGACAGCAACCGGTGCAGCACCGGCCGGAGCGGGTGCTTGAGCCAAGCCCCCATCGGCGTGCCGAAACCGCGCTTCCGCCGTTCCAGAATATCGTCCGGCAGCAGTCCCGCCAGCGCGCGTTTCATGACGTGCTTGAGCCGGCCGCGGCGGATCTTGATGCCTTCCGGCATCCGCGCCGCCAGCTCCACCAGTTCGTGATCGAGCAGCGGCACCCGGCATTCCAGCGAAGTCGCCATGGTCATCTTGTCGGTCAGCAGCAAGAGATCATCGGGTAATTGGGTCTCGGCGTCCACCGCCAGCATCCGGTTAAGATCGTCATCCCCACGGGCAAAATCAAACGCCGCCGCAATGGTATCCTGGCGCGGCGCGCCAGCGCGGCGCGCCAGCACCTCAACCTCGCCGGGCGCAAACACCTCGACATAGGCGCGATAGCGCTCCTCAAAAGATAGATCGGCCGAGGCGAGAAAACCTTTGGCCAGCCGCGCCACGTTCAGAAACGATGAATGCCGGTCGGCCGGCAGCCGTGCGCCGATGGCCACCGCGGCGCGCCGGAGCCAGCCCGGCAACCGCTCGAACCGCGCCTGATAGTGACTCCCCAGATAACGGCGGTACCCCCCGAACAGCTCGTCGCCCCCGACCCCGGAAAGGATCACGGTGACATCCTGGCGGGCGAATTCGGACACCAGGAAGGTCGTGATAAAGGCGGTATCGGCGATCGGTTCATCCAGGTGCCAGATCAGCCGGGGCAACAGCGACACCACATCGGGCTTGACCAGAATTTCCCGATGTTCCGTACCGAACAATTGCGCCACCCGCCGTGCGTAGGGCAGCTCGTTATACAGCGATTCAGCGGCCCCGCCCTCAAAACCAATAGCGTAGGTCTTGACCGGCCGGTCGGACGCTCGCGCCATGAACGCCACCACGCTGGAGGAATCCAACCCGCCGGAGAGGAACGCGCCCAGCGGCACGTCGGCCACCATCTGCATCCGTACCGACTGCTCCAGCCGGTCGCGCGCGCGCCCCACCCACTCGTCCTCGGACAGCGAGCGATCCACCTCATTGGGCATCCGCCAGTAACGGTGCTGCTCCACCCGGCCGTTCTCAACGCTCAGCAGCGTGGCCGGCGGCAGTTTGACGATGCCCCGAAAGATCGACAGCGGCGCGGGGACATAACCCAACCGCAGGTAGGCGTCCAGCGCCGCCGGATCCAGTTCCGGCCGGACTCCGGGCAGGGCGAGCAAGGCTTTCGCCTCGGAGGCGAACGCCAGCCGCCGCCCGTCGTTCAGGATGTAGAGGGGCTTGATGCCCAGGCGGTCGCGCCCCAGCAGCAGGCGGCGCCGGCGCGCGTCCCACAGGGCGAAGCCGTACATCCCGTTCAATCGATGCACGAAATCGTCGCCCCAGCGGGCATAGCCGTGCAGCACCACTTCGCTGTCGGAATTCGTCTTGAAGCGGTGGCCGCAGGCTTCCAGTTCCTGGCGCAGTCCCCGGAAATTGTAGATCTCGCCGTTGCAGACCACCCAGAGCGTGTCATCGGTGTTGGAGATCGGCTGGTGGCCGCCGGCCAGATCGATGATGGACAGGCGCCGCATGCCGATCGCGCAAGGGCCATCAGCATGGAAGCCCTCATCGTCCGGGCCGCGATGGACGGTGACCCGGCCCATGGCCGAGAGCACGGTCGGATCGACCCGGTCGCCGGTCAGATCGAGAACGCCGTGAATGCCGCACATCGCCCTACTCCAGCGCCGCCACGGCGGGCAGACGCGCGCCGTCGAGCGCCCGGGCGTAGACTTCGGCGTAACCCGCCACGCTTTTCGTCCAGGTACGCTCCTGCTCCACGAACCGGCGCGCCCGTTCCGCCATTTCCGGCCAGCCGGCGCGGTGGGCCAGCACCCGATCCAGCGTCGCCGCCAGCGCCGGGGCATCGCCCGCCGGAAACAGAAACCCGGTCTCGCCGTCGCGAATCAGTTCCCGGTGGCCGCCCA
>JAVMKH010000103.1:0-4168 GCA_031732935.1 Candidatus Contendibacter sp. | reverse complement strand
ACGCTCCAGCAATCATTACGCTACGGGCTTTTCGCTCCCTTGTCAAAGGTTGTTGTTAGTTAAATGAACGGGTTGCGCCGAATCACGCCCCACTAGCATCAATAAAGCCCTGTTTCGCCAGCCCGTCGAGCCGGGCGAAATAGGCGTCGCGGGCTTCGTCGGCGCGGTTGAACAGCAGCCGTTGTTGGCGAAGGGCCTGGGGATCGTTGCCCCAGCGCAGCAACACCTGGCGTTCGTCCAAGGAAATCCGATAGCTCAACACCGCTTCACCCTGGCGGCGGGTCAGGGTCCGGGTTTCGGCGCGAATCAGCCGCCGACCCTCGGCGGTTTCCCGCGCCTGCTCCAACGCCGCCTGTTCACGGGCGTAGCGCAACCGGAGCGCGATCATGTGCGGGCAAGGGCCTTGCTTCAAGCCGGCGCGGCGGAAATCCGCGCAGGTGCAACTCGCCTTGACGGTGCGGCCCTCGCGGTCCAGGGTGAACGAGGTCTGATAGTGGCGATGGGCCTGGCGGTCCTGTACCTCGCCGTCGATGGCCGTTCCTTCCAGACCGAGATCGTGAATGCGGGTCAGTTGAACCTGATCCTCGGTCGCCAACAGCCGGTGCGCCTGTTCCTCGCGGGCATCGCGATAGCGCAACCGATCCAGTTCCAGCGGCTGGGCCAGCAGCGGCCGATGGTGGAACAAACCGCTGGCGATGTCGTGCACCAACGTTCCCTTGAGCAGTTCTCCCAACAACGCCTGCCGAATGGTCTGGCGCGGCTGGCGCAAAGTCTCGGCCAAGGCGTTCAGAGTCAGCGGTTGTTCGGCCACCTGTTTGACGACGCGCTTGGTCAAGACTTCATCCTCGCCGCCGCCGGGCGCCAGCAGGTCGAAAGTGGCGATGCCGGCCCAACCGCTGTCGGTCCAGCCGCTCAAGGCCAAGGTCAGGCTGGCCGATTCCAGGTCCAGCACGTAAAACGCGGGCAGGCCAGCGCCCAGCAGGTAGACATCCACAGCCTTGGCATGGGGCAACAACCGGCCCAGCAGGCTCAGCCGCTGGCGGCCCCAGGTGCGCACCACTTGCGGCGCATGGCCTTGGTAGGGCGATCCGCTGGCATTCAACACTTGTTCCCAGGGTTCCAGCACCAGTCGCGGCAATTCGCCGGGCACCAGTTCGTAGCGCAAGGCGCGCGGCGCGGTTTTGGCCTTGCGTAATCGCAGGCTCAACAACACGTTGTAAAGATCGACCGGGGCAAGGCGGACCCGCTGAGCGGGCAGGGTCGAAGCCGCTTGCACTTGTCCGAAGGCCCGCAGCCAGCGGTAGGGCACGCGCACGGTCTTGGCGTCGCCAGAAGCCGACGAATGGCCGTGCAGGGTGGTGGGGCGATAGGAACGGATGCCCCGCAACGCTTCCAGCAATGGTGGCGTGAAGCGCAGATGCGAGGTGCCCGCCGCGAAAGACTCGGCTTGGTAAGCCTGGTCGGCCTTGAGATGCAGGCGAGCGTAGGTGGATTCGTCGCGCGAGAAGGCTTCAAGACTGATGCCGTTCGCGTCGACGCTGAACAAGGGGTCGAGCGGCGCTTCCTGCTGGGTGGCTTCGCCGTATTTAGCGGCCAGAAAGGCTTTTTGCGCGTCCCAGACCGCCTGGTTGGCACGCTTGCCCTGGCGCAGCAGATAGGCCAGATAGTCGGCCCGGTCGTTGGCTTGACGGCGCAGGTCGCTCGATAGCACCTCACCGAGTACCAGCAAGCCGTCGCGCACCAGATTGGGCCGCCGGATTTCGGCCTTGATCTGGACTTCGGGACGTGCACCGTCCAGCGGCACGTCCAACAGATAGGGTTCGCTGTCGCCGGAGGGAGCGGTAAATTCCCGGTAGCGGTGGGTGACTTCGGCGCTGGCCATGTCGTGTCGGACCTTACGCAAGAGCTTTATTCGAGTTTGATGGTTCGCCGTGGCGGCGCGGCATTGGCAAAAATTATAGTACAAGGATGGCGAATGGTTGTTTTGCGCGATTTTGGGTCGATTTGCAAATGATCGGGCGACGGAGCGGTTTCTCTGTGGGTTCGCGGCAGGCGCGTATAATTTGATATTCGTCGATCCCTTGGATGACCTCAGTTATGAACTATCAACCTCCGCGCCATATTGGCGAAATCTTGCAAAAGCTTGAAATTGAAGAGGCGCTTGCGCCGGATGATCCACGCTATGTCAACACCCGAGCCGCACGGGGTAGCGAACAGACGTTCAAAAGGTTCGCCAGGAAGTTCGGGTATTCCACAAGCGATAGTCGCCTGTTCAGGCCCACGCAGCGGCATGTGCTGTTCTTCGGCCATATCGGCAGTGGCAAGACCACCGAATTGCGCCGCTATGTCAACGATCTCAAGGATCCGGGGAAGTTTTTCACCGTCGAGGTGGACATCAATGTCCTGCTTGACCGCCACAACTTGCAGTATGCCGATGTCCTGATGGCCATGGCCCACGCACTGCTCGAACGTCTGCGCGACGAAGGCGTGGCGCTGCCCGCCGACGCGTTGCGGGAGCTGGAAAACTGGTTCGCTGACAAGGTGTTGACTCAGGAGGAAACCAGGGAACTCACTCTCGGCATCGAAACCAGCGTCACGGCGAAGGGCGGCATCCCTTACTTGCTGGAGTTACTGGGCCGTTTCACCACCGCGTTCAAGAACAATCATACTTACAAGGAATCGTTGCGTAAGGTCATCCGTAATACTTTCAGCGATTTTGCGGTCGCTTTCAATCGGTTGCTGCTGGAGGCCGAAAACACTTTGACCGACGCGAACAAGGCGCTGCGCGTGCTGTTTCTCATTGACGGCACCGACAAGCTGCGTGGCGAGGATACTCGCCGATTTTTCGTTTACGACGTGGAACAATTGCTGGCGATTACCGCGCTGGCGGTTTACACCGCGCCGATTACGCTCAAGTACGAAAGCAATCTGGCCGGCAAGCTGGATGCCGATCTGGTGCTGCCGATGATCAAGCTGTACGAAAAGGGGGGCGGGCGTTGCGACGCGGGCTGGGACGCTATGCGCGACATTTTGCTGCTGCGGGCCGACCGCTCGGTGTTCGCCGGCGAGGCGGACATCGACCGTCTGGTCGAGCATTCCGGCGGCCATCCGCGCGAGCTGCTGCGATTGCTCAAGCTGTGTTGCGAGTTCGCCGAGGACGACACGCTCGACGCGGCAACCGTCGAGTCGGCGATCAAGCAACTGGCCGCCGAATATCGCCGCTTTTTGGAGCCGGACGATTACGCGCTGCTGGCCCGGATCGACGGCGACGACGTCCACGCCGGCAACGACGAACGTACCCGCCGGTTGCTCTACAACCTGGCGCTGCTGGAATACAACGATGCGTCCTGGCGGCGCAGTCATCCGGTGGTGCGCACGTTGGAAGGCTACCAGCGCGCCCATTCGGCCTTGTCATCGGCAACAGGGAACTAGCGCCCCGTGACGAGGAACGATCCATTCCGCTTCGATCTCGCTCGCCATCGGGCGGCGATCGAGTTGCGGCCTGAACATATCGCCGATTTTCAACGCCTGGTCAAAACGCTGCGCTATGGCAGCGGTTTCCAGCTCTTGTTCGCCGAATTCACCGAAGCGGATTACCGCGACGCGCTGATCCGGCAGTTCGATCTCGTGCTCGCCGATCTCAGCCAGTCGGCGGCACGAATCGATCTATCCAAATACGACTTTGCCGATTTTGCCGCACTTGAAGCCGAACTGCGCCGACTGGCCGCCGACCACGGCGCGATTCACTTGACCGGCGTGGACGGCTGGTTCGACGAGGGCCGCTGGCGGGACTTCAATGTCCGCCGCGAAGCCATCGCTTTTGGCGTGCCGGTGCGTCTGGCTATTTGGCTCGGTGCCGAGAGCGTGACGCGGGCCATCGTCTTGGCGCCCGACCTGTGGGCTTGGCGCGGCGGCGTTTATGCCTTCACCACCGTGCCCGCTGGTCCCCGCGAAATACCTCAACCCCAAATCGGCCCCATCGACCCGCGCACGCTGGCCGAGCGCAGCCGCCGCATCGCCGTCCTGCGGGAGGCTATCGCCGCCGAACCGCCGCCAGACGATGAAATCCTGGGCTTGCTGCTGGACGAACTGGCGGGTTTATTGGCGAGCATCGGCGAGCTGGACGAGGCGCTGCGGATTCGGCGGGAGGAAGAACTGCCGGTGTACG
>JAVMKH010000102.1:0-22217 GCA_031732935.1 Candidatus Contendibacter sp. | reverse complement strand
GATTTCGCCGACCATGATGATGTCCGGGTCCTGGCGCAGGAAGGCGCGCAGGGCGCTGGCGAAGGTCATGCCAACCTTGGGATTGACGTTGACCTGGTTGATGCCGGTCAGGTTGATTTCCACCGGATCCTCGGCGGTGGAGATATTGACGGCGGCGGTGTTCAGGATGTTGAGCGCCGTGTACAGCGAGACCGTCTTGCCGCTGCCGGTGGGGCCTGTGACCAGCACCATGCCCTGCGGCTTGTGGATGGCCTTGATAAACAGCCCCTTCTGGTGATCCTCGTAACCCAGGGCTTCGATACCCATCTGGGCGCTGGCGGGGTCGAGCAGGCGCATCACGACCTTTTCACCCCACATCGTCGGTAGCGTGTTGACGCGAAAGTCGATGGCCCGCTGCTTGGTCAGATAAAGCTTGATGCGTCCATCCTGGGGTACCCGGCGCTCGGCGATGTCGAGTTGAGCCATGATCTTGAGTCGGGCGGCCAGACGCGGCGCCATGGCGACCGGCGGCTTGTGGATTTCGTCCAGCATGCCATCCTGCCGGAAGCGGACCCGGTAGGTTTTTTCGTAGGGCTCAAAGTGAATGTCGGAGGCGCCGCGGTTGATGGCCTGGATGATGACCTGGTTGACGAAGCGCACGATCGGCGCGTCCTCGGCGTCGGACTGGGTCAGGGTTTCGATCTTGGGGCCGGCTTCAACTTCGCTGCTGAAGTCGAGATCACCAACTTCGCTATCGCCCATACTGGGCGTTGGGGTTTCGAGCGCCTTGTCCAGCGCCTTGCTGACCTGATTCTCGCTGACGACGACCGCCTCGATATCCAGCCGGGTCTGGAACTTGATGTCCTCCAACGCCCGCAGGTTAGTGGGATCGACGACGCCCACGAACAGCCGGCGCCCCCGCTTGTGCAAGGGCAGGACGCGGTGTTGACGTAGCAGTTTCTCATCGACCAGGCGCACGACCGCCGTGTCGATGTCCAGGGCATCAAGATCGAACAGCGGCAGGTTGAAGCTGCGCGCGGCGACGCGAGCAATGTCCTTGTCGCGGGCCAGCTTGTTCTCGACCAGGTAAACGACGAGCGGAACATTATCCTTGCGCGCCTGCTCGGCCGCCTTGCTCGCGGCGGTTTCATCGAGCAGATGATTTTGCACGAGCTGGCGGGCAAGGCCGATCAATTGGCTGCCAGGCTGGGTAATGACATTGCTGGGGTTAGTGGCCATGGGTGATCCATAAGATGAGTTTCTGGACGGCCCAGGTTTTGTCGTCCGCCGAACGAGCTAACTCTAGACCATGCGGTGAACCTTGGAAAGAGTCCACGCGGACCAGGGTTGTGATTGCGGACTCGGTGGCATGGACCATTGGGGGTTAGATCAAGGAAGTCGAGGAAAGGATTCGAATTCAGCGAGGCGCGAATTCGGCGCGACAGCCCTTATCCACCCAGACCCCGCGGCGGTCGTAGCCCCAGGTATCGTTGTATCGGCAATCGGACCGGCTCAACTGGCGGTACAGACGCACGCCGTCACGGGTATCGGCTCGGCATCGGTTATACCCACCGTCGGACTCGCAACGCACGATCCAGGGAGGTTGCCGTTCGTTCTGGTTCTTCTCCGCCAGCAACGCCCCAGCCACGCCTAGCGCGGCGACGCCACCCACGATGGCGGTAGTGTTGTCCTTGTCCCTTTGGGAGCCATCGCCACCGCTACGCCCGGTGTAGAGTTGGAAATCGCCCCGGCAACCCCGATCCACCCAGATGCCACGCCGGTCATAGCCCCAGGTTTCCTGGTAACGACAGGCATTCTTGCTTAATTGGCGATAGAGTTGCACGCCGTCATTGGTGTTGGCCCGACAGTGGCGGTAATGTTGATCGGTGGATTCGCAGCGCACGACAGCAGGAGGATAGCCACCCTGGCCACCGGGGCGGCGCTCGCTGGGACCGCGCTCAATGGCATAGGTCCCCTCGTCATCTCCCCTGGGATAAGACTGGGCACCACCCGATAACGGTGTAGCCAGCGCCAGCAGGAAGGTTGCGGCAAGCAAGGCGGGCAACCCTCGCGAAGGGCGATGACGTGGCGCAGGATGGTTGACTGCTCGGGGAAGCGTGATTCGCATGGATGTAAGTCCGATTCGATGATGTGCGATAGTGTTTATATAATAACCCAAATTGCCACGTGGACGGGATTTGTCGAGCTTTCCGCCCATGCCGATGCGCTTCGTACCGTGACTAGTGCCTTAAATGAAACGCTTTCACATACACACCACTGTCGACGATCTTGTCGTTGGCATCACCTTGCCGCGGCAAAGTTCTTCGATGGTTTTTGTAAAACCCGCGAAAACCCATTACTAAAGTCCCGCCATGACCAACCCGCTCCTCACCGCCGCCGATCTACCTTCCTATGCCGCCATCCAGCCGGAACACATTGAGCCCGCCATCGACCATTGGCTGGCCGAAAATCGCATTGAAATCGAGCGATTGCTGACCGCGAACGCTGTTTATAGCTGGGACAATCTGATTCGCCCGCTGGAGGAATTGGAGGATCGGCTGAACAAGGCGTGGTCGCCGGTCAACCATCTGCACTCAGTACGCGATTCCGAAGCCTTGCGTGCCGCCTACAACGCCTGTCTGCCCAAGCTCAGCGCCTATTACAGCGAACTAGGCCAGCACGAGGGCCTGTATCGCGCCTATCGACAAATCGCCGAGGGGCTGGAATACGCCCAGCTCGATCCGGCGCAGCGCAAGGTGATCACGGATGCCCTGCGCGATTTTCGCCTCTCCGGCATTGCCCTGCCGCCCGAGCAACAGGCCCGCTATAAGGAGATTCAGCGGGAGCTCGCTCAACTTGGGGCCAAGTTTTCGGAAAACGTTCTGGACGCGACTCAGGTGTGGACCAAACTGCTGACCGACGAAGCCCAACTGGCCGGTCTGCCCGAATCGGCGCGGGCGCTGGCCCGTCAGACCGCGCGCCAGCGGGGGCTGGACGGCTGGTTGCTGACCCTGGAATCGCCATCCTACTTGCCGGTGTTGAACTACGCCGACGACCGCGAATTGCGGCGAGAACTGTACAGCGCCTATTGCACCCGCGCCTCCGATCAGGGATCCAACGGCGGTCAATGGGATAATGGGCCGGTCATGGAACGGATTTTGGCGCTGCGCCACGAACTGGCCCAGTTACTCGGTTTCCACGATTACACCGAATACTCCCTGGCCACCAAGATGGCCGATTCGCCCGAGCAGGTACTCACGTTTCTTCACGATCTTGCCCACCGCGTCCGACCCCAGGCGCAACGCGAGCTAGCGGAATTGAGCGTCTTCGCCCGCGAGCAGTTCGGGGTGGACGACCTGCAAACCTGGGATATCGGCTATTACGCGGAAAAGCTGCGCCAGCATCGCTATCAATTATCGCAGGAGGAGTTGCGGCCCTACTTTCCGCTGCCCCGCGTCTTGGTGGGATTGTTCGCGGTGGCCGAGCGCTTGTTCGACATCGTCATTCGCCCGCTGGACGGGGTGGAAGTCTGGCATCCTGACGTGCGGGCGTACCAAATCGCCGACGCGACGGGCCATTCGCGCGGGCGGTTTTATCTGGATTTATACGCTCGTCCCCACAAGCGTGGCGGGGCCTGGATGGATAGCTGCCTGGCGCGGCGACGGCTGGCCGACACGGTGCGGTTGCCGGCGGCCTATCTGGTGGGCAATTTCACCCCGCCGGTGGGCAACGATCCGGCCCTGCTGACCCACAACGAAGTGTTGACCCTGTTCCACGAATTCGGCCATGGCCTCCATCACCTGTTGACCACGGTGGATTACTTGCCGGTGGCCGGCATCCATGGCGTGGAATGGGACGCGGTGGAATTGCCGAGCCAGTTTCTGGAAAACTGGTGCTGGGCGCGAGAGGCGCTGGACTTGCTGGCGGGTCATTATCAAACCGGCGAGTCGCTGCCAGACGACTTGTACCAACGAATGCTGGCGGCCAAGCATTTTCAGGCCGGTATTTCGATGGCAAGGCAACTGGAGTTTGGGTTGTTCGATTTCCGGCTGCACCGCGACTACGATCCGGCGCGCGGCGGGCGGGTGCTGGAGGTGCTGGATGATGTGCGCCAACAGGTGGCGGTCATCATCCCGCCGGTCTGGAATCGCTTCGCCAATGCCTTCACTCACATCTTCGCCGGTGGCTACGCGGCGGGCTATTACAGCTACAAGTGGGCGGAAGTGCTGTCGGCGGATGCCTTCAGCGCCTTTGAGGAAAGCGGGATCTTCAATTCCGCGACTGGGGCGCGGTTCCGGGCGAGCATCCTGGAGGTGGGCGGATCGCGTCCGGCACTTGCCAGTTTCGTCGAGTTTCGAGGGCGGGAACCAAGGATCGAACCGCTGCTGCGTCTGAGTGGAATCGCCGCCGTGTAGAAAATCAACGAGCCGCCGCCCACGACGTGTATCCTCCTCCAAACGGCCGCACGTCCGTCGCCAACATCCCGGCGTGGCGGGCCGCTTCCAGCCCGGCGTCGGCATCCTCGAACGCTTGACAAAGCACGGGTTCCACCTCCAAACGGCGAGCCGCTTCCAGGAACAAGTCTGGCGCCGGCTTGGGCGGCAAGCCGTCATCGGCGGTCAGCACCACCGCGAACAGGGCGCGCAACCCGGCTGCTCCCAGCGCCCGCTCCACGTTGGGGCGGTTGCTGCCCGATACCACCGCCATCGGTAGGCGACCGTGGTGGCGTCGCGCCAGGGCCGCCACCAGTTCCAACGGACGTGCTTGATCCAGAAGAGCATAGGTCCGCCGCTCCTTGTCCTCGGTGAACTGCTCGACATCAATGGCGCGGTCAAACTCGACGTTGTACTGTGCGACGATCCAGTCGGTCGGCTTGCCGTTGTGCCGCATGAGAAACTCCAACGGACAGGCCAGACCCAGCGCCGCGAAGGTTTCCTCCCAGGCCGCGTAATGCAAGGGCAACGTATCGACCAGGGTACCGTCGCAATCGAAAATCAGACCGCGCACCCAGGGGGGAACCGCTAACATCGGTTCAATCTCGAACTGGCCTGGGTCAACCAGAATCGGCGGGTCGTTTTTCAACGTCATGTTTCTCCCCTTGTTGAGTCGACTGAGACCGGTTCAGTCAACCGTCGCAGCGCAACCGCCGCGCCGCGGGTCCCCGGCCCCCGCGCCGTTGGGCGCCACCGCATGAACTCCACCGAAATATACGTCTTGGACCGCCCAGCGGTTAACCGGCCACCGCTCCGCCAGGGCCGCCAGGGCCGGTTCGGAAAAGCCCGGCTCGACCTGGATATGCTCGCCGTCCCAGTGCAAGCGCGGCGCTTCGATCGCATCTCGCAACTGCATGTCGAAATCCACCGTGTTGCTGATCACTTGTAGCAAGGCGGTGCGAATGCGCTTGCTACCACCACTACCCAGCGCCAATTGTGTTTGATCTCCGGCCAGCAGCAACGACGGCGCCATCATCGAAGCCACCCGCAGTCCGGGCGGGCTGACGTGGAAACCTTCGGGATGCAAATCGTCCTCGCCCATCATGTTGTTGAGCATGATGCCAGTGCCAGGCGCGAAGTAGCCGGAGCCCTCGCCGTTGGAGGTGGTCATGCTGGCGGTGTTGCCCTCGGCGTCGCACACGCTGACATGCGTGGTGCCCCCCGAGGCGACGCGCACTCGCTCCCGACTTTCCGCCAGACCCGGCGGGTCCAGGTTGGTTGGACTCAGATAACCCTCGGTCCGGCGACGGTCCACCTCCCGCATCACCGCGACCAACAGCGTCAAATGGGCCGACGACCCAAAGCCAAGAGGAGCGACTTCGCGCGCTTCCAGCAGGCGCAGCGCCAGGGCGAGCAACGAACCACCAAACGAAGGAGGTGGATTGGTCAGCAGCCGATCATCGCGGTAACGAACCGACAGCGGTTCGCGTTCGATCACCTGGCAAGCGGCCAGATCGGCCGCCGTCAGCAGTCCACCGCTTTCGGTCATTTCCCGGACGATGCGTCCGGCCAGTTCGCCCTCGTAAAAATCCCGTTCACCATCGAGCGGCAGCGTCTCCAGAAAGGTCGCCAGGTCTGGATTGCGATGAACGTCGCCTTCGCCCAGATAACGGTCTTCCGGAGAGAACAGCGCCCGACCGGCGGCGGTCAGGGTCATGATCGGCGTCAGCAGGTCGAGAAAATAAGCTTGCTTGTGATTGATCGTCACGCCGGCGCGGGCCAAGTGGACGGCTGGCGCCAGCACCTCCCGCAGTGGCAGTCGGCCCAGCGATCGGTGGACGTACAGGTAACCGCGCAACGCGCCCGGCACCGCCACCGACCCCATGCCGACGTTGAAAATCTGCTCGCTGGCGGGAAAACGCACGGTTACCGGCAGGAAGTGAGGCTCCAATTGACCGGCTGGCAAACCTCGACCCGGCGTGTCCACGAAGAAATCGAACAAGGTCGCCCGACCCTGGGCGGTGCGAGCCAGCAGGAAACCGCCGCCGCCGAGACTGGTCAGCGCCGGTTCGGCCACGGCGGCGGCAAACCCAGCCGCGACCACGGCGTCGAAGGCGTTGCCGCCGGCGCGCAGGATTTCGCCGGCCGCCTCGGTGACCCGTGGGTGACCGCTGGCGACGCTGGCCTTGGCCGACCTGGAAGCAGCCTCGACCGCGCTGCTCCCTAGCCGCCGCTCAGGCACGATGAGGGGTCCGTCGGTGCGGCGCGCGGCCGCGCCCTCGCTCACCGCCCGCCAGGGGTGGTCGGTGCCGCTCCATCCGTCGGGGCGGCTTGTACTCCATCAGCAGTTCCTCGGTGATCGGCAGCACCGGGATCTTCTGGCCGATGAAGTCCTCGATGTCCGGCAGGGAGTAGACGTACTGTTCGCAAGCGAAGCTGATGGCGTCGCCGCTGGCGCCGATGCGGGCGGTGCGACCGATGCGGTGAACGTAGTCCTCCCGGTCCTGTGGCAGGTCGAAGTTGATGACGTGGGTCACATCCGGAATGTGCAGACCGCGCGCTGCCACGTCGGTCGCCACCAGGATCGGCAATTCGCCGCGCTGGAACGCTTCCAACAGTTTCAGCCGCTTTTGCTGGGGAATGTCGCCCGACAGGACGCCGGCCTGGTAGCCGTTGCCCAGCAGATAGCCGGTGACCCGATCCGCCGCCTTCTTGGTGTTGACGAAGATCATGATGCGCTTGGGTTCCTGCTGACGTAGCACCCCCAGCAACAACGCGATCTTGTCGTGGGCGGAGACGTGATACAGGGTTTGGCGCACCTTGTCGGCGGTCACGTGCTCGGCCTCGATCCGGATCACCTGGGGGTTGTTCATGTGCTCGTAGGCCAGTTCCATGACCCGGTTGCTCAGGGTGGCCGAGAACAGCATGTTGATGCGCTGATCGGGCGCGGGCATCTTGCGCAGTAGGTAGCGGATGTCGGCGATGAAGCCGAGGTCGAACATACGGTCGGCTTCATCCAGCACCACCACCTCGATCTGATTGAGCTTGTAGACTCCTTGTTTGTAGTAGTCGATCAAACGTCCGGGCGTGCCGATCAGCACGTCCACCCCGGCCTCGAGCTGGCGACGTTGCGCGTCGTAACCGGCGCCGCCGAATACGACCACGCATTTAAGGCCGGTGTAGCGGCCGAGCAATTCGGCGTCACGGTGGATCTGCACCGCCAGTTCGCGGGTTGGAGCGACGATGATGGCCCAGGGGCCGACGGCGTCCTCGGCGACGGGCGTTTCCATCAGGTGGTGCAAGGTGGCGAGTAGGAAAGCAGCGGTCTTGCCGGTGCCGGTCTGGGCCTGACCGGCGATGTCCCGACCCTTGAGCGCCAGCGGCAAAGTGGCGGCTTGGATCGGCGTACAGTAGACGAAGCCAGCGTCCTCCACGCTCTCCAACAGTGAATCGGTCAGGCCAAGCGAGGAAAACGGGACATGGGTCAAATGGTCGGTTTGCATGAGTTGGTGGTGATCCCGGATGAACAGGGTGGGGGGCTTGCGCGAGCGCCCGGTTTGGGCTGAAATGGATCAAAAGAAATTTGTGCCCCGATTGATTATTTTGCCACAATATCTCTTGTCGAACGCCGCGCGCTGCTGATTTTCACGGCCGTTCTTCGACGGTCGTTCCGTCATCCGCCCGACCGGCCCCGTGCTTCCTAAAGCATCTGATTGGCGAACCACGTCTCCCTGCCCTTCCGAACTGGAGAATCCGATCCGTGAGTGAGCGAATTACCCATATTACCGATGACACCTTCGAGGCCGAGGTACTCAAGGCCGAACAACCGGTTCTAGTCGACTACTGGGCCGAGTGGTGCGGTCCCTGCCGCATGATCGCGCCGATTCTGGACGAGGTCGCTGGCGATTACGCCGGGCGTCTCAAGGTCTGCAAGTTGAATGTGGACGAAAATCAGGCCACGCCACCCAAGTACGGCATTCGCGGCATTCCTACCTTGATGTTGTTCCGCAACGGCAATGTCGAAGCCACCAAGGTCGGCGCCTTGTCCAAATCGCAACTGGTCGCCTTCCTTGACGGTAGCCTGCCTTGAGTCGCGCGAACGGCGCCCGCCTCAAGGTAGACGCCGCTTCGCGGCCGTGCTAGCGTAGACCGCACCGTACCGCTTATCCATCCCGCAATCACTCCTCGCGCTGCTCCGCCCTTGTCTGGTTCGGCTTCCAACCCAGGAGCACCCTTTCACACCTCTCCACGGACGCGCGTTCGTCGCGCCCGCCGCCTTGAGCCTGCTGCTTCCATGAATCTAACCGAACTCAAGAAAAAATCCGCCGCTGACCTGATCGCCATCGCGCAGGAGCTGAAGCTCGAAGGCATGGCGCGCTCGCGTAAGCAGGATGTAATCTTCGCCATTCTCAAGGCCCTCGCCAAGAACGGCGAAGATATTTCCGGCGACGGCGTGCTGGAAATCCTGCAAGACGGTTTCGGCTTCTTGCGCTCCGCCGACAGTTCCTATCTGGCCGGCCCCGACGACATCTACGTCTCGCCCAGCCAGATTCGCCGCTTCAATCTCCGCACCGGCGATACGGTCAGCGGCAAGATTCGCCCGCCCAAGGAAGGCGAGCGTTACTTCGCCCTGCTCAAGGTCGGCGATATCAACTTTGAGCCACCGGAAGTCTCCAAAAACAAGGTATTGTTCGAGAACCTGACGCCGTTGCACGCGGATGATCGGCTGACGCTGGAGCGCGGCAACGGCAGCACCGAGGACATCACGGCGCGGGTGATTGACCTGATCGCCCCGATCGGCAAGGGCCAGCGCGGCCTGATCGTGTCGCCACCCAAGGCCGGCAAGACCATGATGTTGCAGAACATCGCTCAAAGTATCGCCGCCAACCATCCCGAGTGTTACCTGATCGTGCTGCTGATCGACGAGCGGCCGGAGGAAGTGACCGAGATGCAGCGGTCGGTGCGCGGTGAAGTGATCGCCAGCACCTTCGACGAGCCGGCCACCCGCCATACCCAGGTGGCGGAGATGGTGAACGACAAGGCCAAGCGACTGGTCGAGCACAAGCGTGATGTGGTGATCCTGCTGGATTCGATCACCCGGCTGGCCCGGGCCTACAACACCGTGGTACCCGCCTCCGGCAAGGTGCTGACCGGTGGCGTGGATGCCAACGCCCTGCAAAAACCCAAGCGGTTCTTCGGCGCGGCCCGTAACATCGAGGAAGGCGGCTCGCTGACCATCATCGCCACCACGCTGATCGACACCGGCTCGCGCATGGACGACGTGATCTACGAGGAGTTCAAGGGCACCGGCAACATGGAAATCCATCTCGACCGGCGGATTTCCGAAAAGCGGGTCTTTCCGGCTATCGACATCAATCGCTCCGGTACGCGCCGCGAGGAACTGCTGGCCGACCCGGACGATTTGCAGAAGATGTGGATTCTGCGCAAGCTGCTGCATCCGATGGACGAGTTGCAGGCCATGGAATTTCTGTTGGAACGGCTCAAAAACACAAAGACCAACAAGGAATTTTTCGAGTCCATGAAACGCTGAGGCATTGACGGTGTGATCAACGCCATGTTCCAGGCTACCCTCCATTCGCTGTTCCCACCCCGCCCGACCCTGCCCACCCCGCTAGCGCTGCCGTTGAAATTGATTCCCGGCCCGGTGCATTCGACCATTCTGACCACGGCGCTGAACGTACTGTTCGCCGCTCGGATTCAACAAGACGATACGTTTGAGTTTCTACGTAACCGGATTCTGGCGATCAAGGTGCGGGACGCCCAGGTTGAATATCGGTTTCGCTATGCCGGTCCCGCCGGTTTCGTGCCCTGTCAAGATGAGCGAACGCCGGATTTGACCATCAGCGGCACGCTTTACGACTTTCTGGCGCTGGCCACCCGGCGCGAGGATTCCGATACGCTGTTTTTCAACCGTCGGGTGGTGATGGAAGGCGATACCGCCTTGGGGCTGGAATTGAAAAATTTGTTGGACGGGATGGATCCGGAGGCGCTGGGCGGGCCGCTGCCGCCGCTGTTGCGCGCCGTTAATGGGCTGATGGCGGGGTATGAGCGGTTGAGTGGGTAAACCCGCCTTGTGGCTTCCAACGGCCCAGTGGTGTTCTCGTTCCCACGCGCTCCAGCGTCACCACCTTATATCTTTCGCAAAGGGCGCGCGGGCCTGGGCGAGATCGTGCGTGAACCCATTTAAAGCGACGCGCGGCCATCAACGCCGGTCCAGCAGCGACTCCATCGTAATCAATTCCGCGATGGGTTGCGGGCTGACCACGAACACCTGAAACGGACTGCGCTGCAAGTAGGCCGCCGCGAAGCTGACCGAGATCGCGGCGGAATAGATCAGCAGCGCCGCCAACTGGGTCCGCCAGTTGTCGAGATGCACCAGCGCCACGGTCAGCAACGTGAACGCGCCCAGACAAGCCACGGCGAACCATTTCAGCGGATCGCCGTGGCGCTGGCTTTGGGCCAACCGCTGATGGCGCGCGACATGCACCCGCTCCGCTTCCTGCACCATGGCGGCGTGGACGCTGGTGGGCAAACCCTTCGTCGCTGGTTCCGCTAGCACTGCTCGCAACAAGTCCCGCCACCGCTCCAGGGTTTGCCCGCCGGGTGGCTCGCCGCGCGCCAGCAATGGCCATTCGTCCTGGATCGTCGCCCGCGCGTATTCCCGCAGCGCGGCGATGATCGGCGCGCCGATGGCCGGCGGTTGTTGCTCGGCCAGCCGGAATAGTCCGCGCATCGCTTCCGCTTCCTGCTGGATCGCGGTCTGCGCCCGGTCGCGGATATTCCAGATATCGCTGGCGAAAAAGGTGGTGTACAACGCGAACAGAATGCCGACGATGGCTACGACCTGTGGCGAGAGATGGGTCAACGACTGAAACAGCGGCGCGAACCGGGAAAAGCTGCACAGCCAGAGCAACAGGCCGGCGGTGGCGAAGGTGGCCAGGACGCCGAGAATCAGCAGGCCGATGTAGACGAATTCTTGGATAAAAGTCATGGATAAAATAAAGTCAATTGTGTATCATTTGGAAGCATAGTTATAATATTTCCGTAATGGTTTATGTGGGGGCTGGTAGGTTCGAGGGGCGTTCGCGGAAAGGGTTGCTGCTTGATGGCCAAAAAGCCTAAGAATCCCTAATCTGTCTGAATACTAGACCTTTTAAAGTGGCAACGTAGAATCAATGGGTTACGGTCAAGCTTTGTTAAGAATTGTGCCAAGCAGAAAATTAAGCTCTTAAAATTCTATAGCGCTTCTATCTGAATTGTGGAATCGCCACGGTCGAACCACCCCGGCGCTGCGCGCCACCCTTCCTTGCTAAGGAGGGGAATTTCTACAACTAGTATAGGACTGTTATATTTTGTTTGTCAGATTAAAACTCAACCTATTGATTTTGCTATAATTAATATAAAACTGGCGAAATCAATAAACAGTTAAAAATCAAACAGTTGCCCCCACTACAAAATAGAGTTAATTATCGAGCAGAATTTTAAGAATTCTGCGACCTGCAAATGAAATGGGTGCCATATAATGTGTTACAAATATATGAAATCCAACTACTCAGGAACCACCGGCTATGTTTTAGCTATAGTAGTAGGATGGGTCTTTTTTATTTGTTTTAGTTTCTACCATTTCTTGGAAGTTGGTCCTGATGATGTTTTCATATTTCTTTGGACTGGAGAAAATCTTCACAAATCCTACTGGTTTGTGAATTATAATTTTCAAACGCAGGAAATGGTATCAAGTATCCTTGTTCCTTTAATTATTAAATTGATTAGTATTTTTATATCAGAAGAAGTATTTTTTTTATCCTACAAGATACTGGGTCTTCTCAGTGCCTCCATGGTATTTTGGATACTTTGGGCTGGGCGTAATTACCTCTTCGGTACCATCAAATCCGAGCTAATGGCTTTTTTTGCCATCAGCGCTACTATATTTTCTCCTATTTTCCAATATTGGTCTCTAGGGGGAATGGAGACTTCCTATCAGTCAGTCCTTTACACTTTTCTTCCAATAGCCATTGTTTTATATTTGGAAAATAGCAAATTTCTCAATTGGTTGGCTTTAGTATTAACCGATATGCTTATCATATTGGTACGAGCCGAAGGTTTTTTATTTGTCTTTATAGCGGCTATTTTTTTTGGTATTTCATAAACAATTTTATAATGATAAATGGAGAAAAAGAGATATTTTAGCTATTTTCATGCCCATAGTATTTTTTTTGATAATACTCATGGCTAGATGGTTTTCAACAGGCTCCATCTGGCCAAATCCAGTTCTCGCAAAGGTAGGAACTTTCAATATCACCATCTCTCTTGGAATTGATTATATCGCTAGATACTATTTTTCCAGCCCGCTAGCTTTTTTTCATGGCTTAGGGTTATTAATTTCTATTATGTTGTTTATTTACAGTATGATAAATTCATTTTCGCGGAAAAAATCGTTGCCGATCCCATATGGGATAATTATTGGAGCAGCTATAATAATAGTTCATGATATTTTTGTTATTCTCGTTGGTGGTAACTGGATGGAGCTTTTCCGATTTTTAGTACCAACCTTACCTTTAAAAAATGCGCTGCTTGGTTGGGCTGGATATCAATTGGTGCAAATATCAAGGCGCTCTTACATTATAAAGTCCCATTCTAGGGTTGCGCATTCAGCTTTACCAATCATCTTTTTATCTATTGCCATGATACTCATCAAAACCCAACGACACATTTCAGATGAAAATGGCGAGATAGCTCTCAACCAGCAACCTACGCTACCTCGTAATTTTTTTAAAGGATCTATCGCGGAAATCAATCAGAAAGCGAGAGTGTTAAGTGGAATCATTCAAATGGAACCTGACTTAAAGAAATTTCTAGAGGGACCATTGCAAGATATAGTCAACAGGCAAGATAAGCAGCTAGTTTTCCTTTCGGCTCAGGCGGGTTTGCTACCTTATACACTTAGAAAATATTTTAACCCAAATCAAATATGGTTTATCGACCCTCTTGGACTGGCATCCAAGGAACTGGCAGAATTAAACATACCGAAGGCGTCATTTGGTAACATATTCTCCAATACAGATACAGTTTTACTTGGTGAAGCTGGGAAGCTTTCTGAGGAAGTTATTAAAAGAAATCCAAATCTAGTTTGTATTCTTAATCCTACTCAAAAAGCACATAGTAATACCGTTTTCCGATAGGTTTTATCTTTTTCAGATCAAGAACCACACTGTTCGTCATACCCGCGAAAGCGGGTATCCAGTTTTTCAGCGGCTGCCTGGATTCCCGCATTCGCGGGAATGACGAAAACCTATTCAGAATTGGTATAACTTAACAGATAAGCTTGGCTTTCAGCTTATTTGGGATCAACCAGCATGTACCGTTTATTATAATAGTGGTTCTTCTTCAAGGGCTTTTGTGGAGGCTACCAAGCCATGAGGCGGCTTTGAAGCTAGCCGATTGATTCATGGATAGAGCAGAGTCGGTTTGCCACCGGATCGGCAGGCCGAAGCCTGCCTGCGTGGCCAGTTCCATGGAAACTCTCGAAGAACTTGTTCGGAATCATATCCCAATTTCGAAGTCGCGGGACTCTACAAGTCGAGTGCTACGCCTTGTCAGGCTTCAATTGAGCCCCACGCACAAATACTTGAGATCCAGATACTCATCGATGCCGTACTTCGAACCTTCGCGGCCGAAGCCGGATTTCTTGACCCCGCCGAACGGCGCGACCTCGGTCGAGATCAATCCAGTGTTGACGCCGACCATGCCGTATCGCAGGGCCTCGGCCACCCGGAATACCCGGCTCAGGTCGCGGCTGTAAAAATAGGCCGCCAAGCCAAACTCGGTGGCGTTCGCCAACTGGATCGCTTCCACATCGGTGTGGAATCGGAACAGCGGCGCCACCGGTCCGAAGGTTTCCTCGCGGGCGACGAGCATCTCCCGTGTGGCTTCGCTCAACACCGTGGGTTCGTAGAATGTGCCGCCCAAGGCGTGTTGCCGGCCGCCAGTCAGCACGTTCGCACCCTGAGCCACGGCGTCGGCGACGTGCCGTTCGACTTTTGCCAACGCCGCCGCGTCGATCAGCGGTCCCTGCGTCACGCCAGGTTCCAGACCGTTGCCGACCTTCAATTGTGCTTGCACCGCCTGGGTCAGCCTGGCGGCGAAGGCGTCGTAAATTTCGTCCTGAATCAGAAACCGGTTGGCGCATACGCAGGTCTGGCCGCTGTTGCGATACTTGGATGTCAGTGCCCCGGCCACCGCCGCGTCGAGATCGGCGTCGGCGAACACGATGAAGGGGGCATTGCCGCCCAGTTCCAGCGACAGCCGCTTGAGCGTGCCAGCGCAACGCTGCATCAGATACTGGCCGGTTCGGGTCGAACCCGTGAAGCTGAGCTTGCGGACTAGGGGGTTGTCGAGAAGCTCATCGCCGATGAACTGGGCCGGACCGGTGACCACATTCAACACGCCAGCCGGCAAGCCCGCCTGTTCCGCCAGCGCCGCCAGCGCCAGCGCCGAAAACGGGGTCTGCGGAGCCGGCTTGACCACCATCGTGCAGCCGGCCGCCAGCGCCGCGCCGGCCTTGCGCGCGATCATGGCCGTCGGGAAATTCCAGGGCGTGATCGCCGCGCACACCCCGACCGGCTCCTTTAGCACCAGAATCCGCCGATCCGGCCACGGCGTCGGGACGATATCGCCATAAACCCGCTTGCCCTCCTCGGCGAACCATTCCAGAAAGCTGGCGGCGTAAGCGATCTCGCCGCGCGCCTCGGCCAGCGGTTTGCCCTGTTCCAGGGTCATCAAGATCGCCAACCCCTCCTGCTGTTCCAGCAATAGGCCGAACCAGCGCCGCAGGATCGCGGCCCGCGCCGACGCCGTCAGCGCCCGCCAAGCGGGCAACGCGGCGTGAGCCGCCTCGATGGCGCGGCGAGTCTCGGCCGCGCCCAGTTCGGGAACATGGCCCAACGTTTCGCCGGTGGCGGGATTCATGATCGTCGAGACGGCGCCACCGTCGGCGTCGATCCAGCAACCACCGATGTAGCATTGCTGACGAAACAGCGCGGTTTCACGAAGTTGCATGGCATCCTCACGTTGGCAAGATGGACGGGACGCTCGAGACCGCCGACGGCGCGTGGCCACTCAAAGCCGCGAATCTGGATGGTCGGGAAGACCGGACAGCAATACAATATCTCGTTCGAAGATATTCTCTCAAATCCGATCGGATCATCCCAACGATGGAGCCGTAACGCCGTGAACTTTCGAATGCTACTAAGTCTTGCGTTGCTGGTGGGCCTTTGGACAGGTCCGGTGGCGAGCTTTGGCGGACCCAACGCGCCCGAAGCCGCCGAAGCCGCAACTCCGCCGCCCAAGCGCTTCAACTTCGCCGACGTTCGCCGCCGCGCCGAGGTGATGGCCTCGCAACCCTTCCAAACGACCGGTAGCACTCTGCCCGATTTTCTCAAGAATCTGGATTACGACCAGTATCGCGACATCCGCTTTCGGGCTGAAAGGAGCTTGTGGCGCGCGGAGGGGTTGCCATTCGAAATCCAGTTCGCGCCGCTCGGATTCTTCTTTTCCGAACCGGTGATCATCAACGTGGTCGTCGAAGGCGAAGGCAAGCCGGTGGAATACGCCAGCGACCTGTTCGATTACGGCAAAAACTCGGTGCCCGACAACTTGCCCAAGGACCTCGGCTTCGCCGGCTTCAAGGTGCTGTATCCGCTGCACACCGACAGCCATTACGACGAAGTCGCGGTGTTCCTGGGCGCGAGCTACTTTCGCGCGGTTGGCCAGAAGCAGAATTACGGCCTCTCGGCCCGAGGCCTAGCCGTGGACACCGGCCTCCCCAAGCCCGAAGAATTCCCCCGTTTCCGCGAGTTTTGGTTGGAAAAACCCGCCAAGGACGCTACCGAGCTGACCGTCTACGCCCTGATGGACAGCCGGAGCCTGACCGGCGCTTATCGTTTTGTCATCAAGCCAGGCGTTGCCACTCAGATCGAGGTCAAGGCCAGTCTGTTCGTCCGCGACAAGGCGCAGGTGCAGAAACTCGGTGTGGCGCCGCTGACCAGTATGTTCTATCACGGCGCGATGAACGAGCGGTTCTTCGATGACTTTCGCCCCCAGGTGCACGATTCCGATGGCCTGTTGATGCTCGCCGGCAACGGCGAATGGATCTGGCGGCCGCTGAACAACCCCGCCCGGTTGCGCATCAGCGCCTACCAGGACAACAACCCGCGCGGCTTCGGCCTGTTGCAGCGCGACCGCGATTTCGACAACTACCAGGATCTGGAGGCGCACTATCACATTCGACCCAGCATTTGGGTCGAGCCGCAGGGTGACTGGGGCAAGGGTTCGGTGCAGTTGATCGAAATTCCCAGCACGGCTGAGCGCTACGACAATATTGCCGCGTTTTGGACCCCTGAGAAGCCGGTCGAGGCGGGCCAGAAGCTGGAATTCAGCTACCGCCTGTCCTTCTTCCTCGATCTGCCGAATCTGTCGTCGGGTGGCCGCACCCTGGCCAGCCGGGTCGGCGCCGGCGGCGCGGGCGATTTGCAGGCCGAACGGCGGCGATTCGTCATCGATTTTGGCGGCGAGAATCTGGCTAGGCTGGCGGACGATGCTCCCGTGGAAGGGGTGGTCAGCGGTTCGACCGGCCAGATTCAGAACGTGGTGGTGCACAAGAACCCGCAAACCCATGGCTGGCGCCTGTCGTTCGAGTTGTTGCCGCAAGGCGACGCCCCCTCGGAACTGCGCGGTTTCCTCAAGCTGGGCAACGATGTGCTGACCGAAACTTGGAGCTACCAGTGGACCGCGGCAAAGTAAGCGCCGCGGAGCCGTATCTGCCGCCATCGCAGCCAGCGCCTTCCAGCGAGTTTGTGCTCGCTCGTCTCGGCGCCTACTGGCAGGCGCTGGGGGTCAGCGATCCGGATCAGATCGCGGCTCTCAGCGAGCAGGCGTTGCGCCGCGCCGCCGAGTCGCCGGAGGCGCCAGGGCTGGATGCGGTGGCACGGACGCTCGTTGCCGCTGGCGAATTGCTGGACGATTGGCTGGCGCGGGCGCTCGATCTGCCCCGGTCGTCGCGGGAACTGGCGGCGGCGCGGGCCGCGCTGTTGAGCGGCGCCGCGCCGAACTGGCCGGCGGCACTGTTCGCCGCGCCCGGTGAGGCCGACACCGTGCTGGATGCCCTGCGCGCGGCCCGTGCCGAGCCCACACCGGAGCCCAGTCCCGGTGCCATGCCGGCGCAACGCATCGAGTTGTTCGGGTCGTTGGCTTCACTGCGCCGACTTTGGCGTCCGCAACCTCGCGCCTGAACCGCGGTAACCTCCTTCCCCCTGGACGTGTCATGACCCAAACCGTTCAACCCCCGATCATGGGACATGCCTTGCGGCGCGTCGTGTTCTTCTTGTTGGTACTGCTGACGACCCTGGGCGCGATGGGCCTGATGGTCAGCGTGTTCCAGACCGATGGTCTCAGCCCGATGGAACTCATCCTGCTGGTGCTGTACGCGATCCTGTTTTCCTGGATCTGCATCTCGTTCTGGACCGCGTTCATGGGCTTTTTCGTGATCCTGACCGGCCGCGACCGCTGGGCAATCTCACGCCAATCGGGGTTAGCGCCCGATCCCGTCGCGCCCGCGTCGCGCACCGCGATCCTGATGCCGATCTACAACGAGGATTCGGAACGGGTGTTCGCCGGTCTGCGCGCCATTCACCGGTCCCTGGCCGATACCGGCCAGCTCGCCGGCTTCGATTTCTTCGTGCTTAGCGATACGCGCGATCCGGACGTTTGGGTCGAGGAGGAATTGCGCTGGCAAGACATGGTGCGAGCGCTAGACGGCAAGGGACGAATCTTCTATCGCAACCGACCGGAGAACACCAGCCGCAAGAGCGGGAATTTGGAAGATTTTTGCACTCGCTGGGGCGGTCGCTACCGCTACATGATCGTATTGGACGCTGACAGCATCATGAAGGGCGAAACCCTGGTCGAGATGGTGCGAATCATGGAACGCCACCCCCGAGTGGCGTTGTTGCAAACTCCGCCGGTGCCAATCAACCGTGAGTCGCTGTTCGCCCGCATCCTGCAATTCGCTGGCAGCCTGTACGGGCGGATGTTCACCGCTGGGCTGAATTATTGGCAGTTGGGCGAGAGCAACTACTGGGGTCACAACGCCATCATCCGGATTCAGCCGTTTCTCGATCACTGCGGCCTGCCCAAGCTGCCGGGGCGCGAACCGTTCGGCGGCGACATCCTCAGCCACGATTTCGTCGAGGCGGCGCTGTTGCGGCGGGCGGGCTGGGAAGTGTGGCTGGCCTACGATCTGGAAGGCAGCTACGAGGAAATCCCGCCGACCCTGATCGATTACGCCAAGCGCGACCGCCGCTGGTGCCAGGGCAACCTCCAGCATCTGCGGCTGGCGCTGTCGCGCGGCTTAAACGCCCTGAGTCGGCTGCATTTCCTGATGGGCGTCATGTCCTATGCCGCCTCGCCGTTGTGGCTGCTGTTCCTGCTCGCCACCGGAATCGATGCCTATTTCCAGACCCGGCATGAGCCGGTGTACTTCTTTGGCGAGAACTGGGCGCCGGTGTGGCCGGTGTCGTTCGCCGTGGAAATGACCACTGTGCTGCTGGTCACGTTGACCATGCTGTTCCTGCCCAAGGGCCTGGCGCTGTTGCTTCTGCTCAAGGATGGCCGGCTGCGCCGCGCCTACGGGGGGATGATTAAAGCCACCCTGAGCGTGGCCTTGGAGACGCTGTTCTCGGTGTTGACCGCGCCAGTGTTGATGCTGTTCCAGACCAAGTTCGTGCTGGCGATCCTGATGCGCCGCGCCGTTGGCTGGCCACCGCAACAGCGCGGCGATCACATGACCGGTTTTCGGGAGGCGGCGCTGACCCACGGCGTGCAAACGCTGATCGGCATCGTTGCCGGCGTGCTGAGCTACCAGTACGTGCCGGCGTTCTTCTGGTGGTTCATTCCGGTGCTGCTGGGGCTGGTGCTAGCCATCCCGGTCTCCATGCTGTCCAGCAGCATCGCCCTGGGGCGCCAGGCGCGGGAATTGGGCCTGTTCCTGACTCCGGAGGAAACCGAACCGCCGGTGGTGCTGGATTATCTGGCGGAAAATCTGGAGGAGGACGAGCCGGTCCTGCCGGTGTTGCGGGAGAGGCCCACCAGCCGCTTCGTCCAGGCGCTGACCGATCCCTACGTCAACGCGCTGCATCTGTCGCTGCTGCCGCCGCGCGAGCCGCCGGGCAAGCGGCGCCGACATTACCTGGAAGGTCTGATTCACCAGTTGGAGGAGGAAGGGCCGGACAGTCTGAGCGCGGTGCAGAAACGCGACCTGATCTCGGACCCAGAGATGCTGGCGCGGTTGCACGCGCTGTTTTGGAGCCGACCGCCGGCGAACGCGGGAATGTTGCCGTAGCGATGACTCCCTCCAAAAAAGCCTAGGAAATCAGGTAAGCTAAAACGCAAATGATTTTCGCCGATCCCATACCCTGACCCGCCACCAGAGGATCCAACTCATGGCAACCCTGACCTTCAAAGGCAACCCGATCCACACCAACGGCGATTTGCCCACCGTCGGCGCAATCGCTCCCGATTTCAAACTGGTCACCACCAGCCTCGGCGATGTCACCCTGGCCGATTTCGCCGGCAAGAAGAAATTGCTGAACATCGTGCCCAGCCTCGACACCCCGGTGTGCGCGCTGTCCACCCGCAAATTCAACGAACACGCCAAGGCGCACCCCGGCACCGTGATTCTGATCATCTCCGCCGATCTGCCGTTCGCCCAGAAGCGCTTTTGCGGCAACGAGGGGCTGAACAATGTCGTCACCCTGTCGATGATGCGCTCGCGCAAATTCGCCAAGGATTACGGCGTCCTGCTGGAAGACGGACCGCTGGCCGGATTAACCGCCCGTGCCGTGGTGGTGCTGGACGAAACCAACGTGGTGCGCCACGTCGAACTAGTCCCGGAAATCGCCCAGGAACCGGACTACGAAGCGGCGCTGGCAACGCTGAAGTGATCGATCCATGCTGATCTTCGACCAGTCTCGCCCTGGCCGCCGGGCGGTTGCCCCCGCCACCGCCCCCGAGGATGCGCTGTCGGACATTCCCGCGTCGTTGCGCCGCCCGCGCTCCGCGCCATTGCCGGAAGTGTCGGAGCTTCAAGCGGTGCGTCACTACACGCGGCTGTCGCAGAAGAATTTCTCCATCGACACCCATTTCTACCCGCTCGGCTCCTGCACGATGAAGTACAACCCGCGGATCTGCCATCGGTTGGCTTCGCTACCCGGCTTCCTTGCCCGCCACCCCTTGGCCCCGGAATCCGTCAGTCAGAGTTTTCTCGCCTGCCTGCACGAATTGCAGGAGATGCTGCGGGAGGTGACCGGGATGGAAGCGGTTTCGCTGACGCCGATGGCCGGCGCGCAGGGCGAATTCGCGGGCATGGCGATGATCCGCGCCTATCACGTCGCCCACGGCGATCACGCCCGCCGCGAGGTGCTGGTGCCCGATGCCGCCCACGGCACCAACCCCGCCACCGCCATCATGTGCGGCTTCACGGTCCGCGAAATTCCCACTGACGCCCACGGCGACGTCGATCTCGCCGCCCTGTGCCAGGCGGTGGGGCCGCAAACCGCCGGACTGATGCTGACCAATCCTTCCACCCTGGGGGTGTTCGAACGCAACATCACCGAAATCGCCGAAATCGTCCACACCGGCGGCGGCCTGCTTTATTACGACGGCGCCAATCTGAACGCCATTCTCGGCAAGGCGCGGCCTGGTGACATGGGCTTCGACGTGATGCACATGAATCTACACAAGACCTTCGCCACTCCACACGGCGGCGGCGGCCCCGGCGCGGGGCCGGTGGCGGCCAACACCCGGTTGGCGCCGTTCCTGCCGATTCCCATCGTGGGCCGGGACGGTGACCGCTACCGCTGGCTGAGCGAAGCCGACCGACCTCAGAGCATCGGCCGACTGTCGGCATTCATGGGTAACGCCGGGGTGTTGCTGCGCGCCTACATCTACGCCCGGATGCTGGGCCGGACCGGGATGAGTCGGGTCGCCGAATATTCCACCCTGAACGCCAACTATCTGATGGCGGAATTGACGCAAGTGGGTTTCGATCCCGCCTTCCCGCAGCGGCGGGCCAGCCACGAATTCATCGTTACCCTGAGGCGCCAGGCCAAGACACTCGGCGTCACCGCGATGGATTTCGCCAAGCGGTTGCTCGATCTCGGTTTTCACGCCCCGACCACGTATTTTCCGCTGCTGGTCCCGGAATGCCTGCTGATCGAACCGACCGAGACCGAGTGCAAGGAGGAGTTGGATGCGTTCGTGGTGGCCATGGCGCAAATTCAGCGGGAAGCCGAAACCCACATCGACCAGGTCAAGGGCGCCCCCCATCATCGGCCGGTGCGGCGCTTGGACGAGGTGCGGGCCGCTCGCGACATGGATCTGGCTTGGCGGCCGGCCGAATTCTGATCCACGATGGCTTTTCAAAACCATACCGGTTGGCGTCGACTGGTCAACGCCACCGGCTATTCCTGGGCGGGGCTGAAAGCGGCCTGGCGCAACGAGGAAGCGTTTCGGCAGGAGGCGCTGCTGTGCGCCGCGTTCGCGCCACTGGCGCTGTGGCTGGGCGACAGCGCGGTGGAGCGGGTGTTGCTGATCGGCAGTCTGTTGCTGGTGGTCATCGTCGAACTGCTCAATACCGGCATCGAGGCGGCCATCGACCGCATCGGCCCGGAACGCCATGAACTGTCGGGCCGGGCCAAGGACATCGGCTCGGCGGCGGTGTTCGTGGCGCTG
>JAVMKH010000101.1:0-4193 GCA_031732935.1 Candidatus Contendibacter sp. | reverse complement strand
CGGCCTCCTCCAGCCGGCCCAGGGCGCGGGCGGCGTCGCCCACCCGGTCCAGCGACACGCTCAGGTCGCGCAGCACTTCGGGCGTCTCCCCCAGCCGCTGGCGCAAGTCCCGCCTCACCGCCAGGCTTTCGGCGTAGGCGCGCTCGGCCTCCTCCAGCCGGCCCAGGGCGCTCGCGGCGTCGCCCACCCGGTCCAGCGACACGCTCAGGTCGCGCAGCACTTCGGGCGTCTCCCCCAGCCGCTGGCGCAAGTCCCGCATCACCGCCAGGCTTTCGGCGTAGGCGCGCTCGGCCTCCTCCAGCCGGCCCAGGGCGCTCGCGGCGTCGCCCACCCAATCCAACGCGACGCTGAGAGAGCGTGGATCGGATTCGCTTCCCCTCCGCGCGAGCGCGAGCACCTCGTTGGCGATGGCGTAAGCTTCTTCGACCCGCCGCTGATCCAAAAGAAATTTGATCGCGCGCCAGCCGACGTTCAATACGTTGGGATCGTCGCCCCCCTTGCGCCGCACGCGACGCCATTCGGCGACCAGGGGATGATCGGCAAGGCGCGGTCGGAATGGATGCGAGAGCTTGTCGAGCAGTTGGCGCCACCAGCTTTTGGATGGTTCGGTAGCGACGAGAGGACTTTTGGCAACGGTTAAAATCTCGTGGGCGATGGCAATTGTCGTCGCCGCGACTTCCAGGCTGAAATCGCGAATGAACCAAAGATCGGGCGCAATCTGTCGCGCCTGGGCTTGCCAGCCTTGCGGCAGGATCAAGATCAGGGGACGCCTCAACCGCTGTCGCAGCAGTTCCCGGTGTTCGTTCAAGCGCGCGAGAACCAGTGTTCGCGCCCGGTCCCACGCTTCGTCGCCGGCGTGTTCGTGTAGCTCGATCCACAACGGCGCAGCCATGTCGTCGAGCAGGGCCGGTGATTCCCGCACATGATGCATGACCGCATCGAGAGCGGCCTCGGGCGTGGTCGGTTGCAGGGTTTGCAGCGTGGAAACCCGACCCTGATAGGCGCGCTCCAGCCGCCAGCGAAAGGCATCGGCCAAGCGTGGGTTGGCGACAAACAGAAATCCCAAGGCGAAACCCTGGGACCAGTCGAGATGATGGCGGAGCCGCAGCCAAGCGTTTTCGGCTTCGGGGCCGAGATCGATGGATTGAGGGTCAATCAAGGGTATCGCGGATCAGTGGGTGAACGTCGTACCAATCCTGGCCGTTGCGGTAATTCAGCACCAGGTGGGTGTCGAAATACCCGGCCAACCGGGAGAGCAGTTCCTTGTTTTGCAATTCGGCTTGTTTGCTGATGTTGATCTTGCGCAACCAGACCTTGTCATCCTCGGCGATGGGCAGCATCTCTCGTCGGAGCTTGTTTTCGGCATCCTCGATCAGCCGGTCGGCGACGGGTAATTCTCCTCCATCCGGCATGGAAGCGCCGATCAATACTTCCCGAATCAGGCGGAAGAAATCGCGCAAGTCGCCGCCGGTGGCGCAGGCCATCCGCCGCAATTGCGCTTCGGAAAATATCTGTTCCCACTCCGGGCAACGCTTGCCGACGATCTTTCTCAGAACCTCTAAGCCGCATGTGTCCTCGGAACCGTTTTGGTGAAACACATGCACACTGGGCAGATTTTCCGCGATGTTCCCGCCCAGATACCGCCCCAGTCCCGGCGCCAGAGGGATGAGATAGGGCGGAATGGTGTAAATGACATGCAGTAAATCCAGACGCAGGCTGTCGGCGTGAACGGAAAACAGGTTTTCCACGCTGTCGTACACGGTTTTGGCTTCGGCGCCCACGCCGCGAATCTGCTCGATGGAATCCAGCAGCAACACCACTTTCCTATCCTGGTCGCGGTACTTGTCGCGGACCAGTTTGACCGCTTCCGCCCCGAACCGATGGGCTTCCTTCACCAGTCGCGCCACATGGCCGCGAAGATATCGCTGTAGCTTCTGCTTGAAGGTCGGATCGTCCTTGAGGCTGGCCTTCAGTTCGAGGCCATCGGCCCCAACACCGAATTCCTCGATCTTGACTTCCTTGTTGACGAAATCGGCCATGCGTTCCCAAAAGCCCCGTTGGTTGGGGTTCACGCCATACAGTTTTTCGATCTCGTCGCTCAATCCCCCCATGACCGCCATGAAAAAATCGCTGATTTCTACTGGCGTGGTGAGGTTCAAATAATCCCGCATGTCGCAGAGAAAGACGATATGCCCGTCTCGCTCCAGATAGGTCTTGAGTCGACGCAAGCCGGTGCTTTTGCCGCTGCCGCGTTGCCCGGACAACAAGTTGACGCTGGCTGCCTCGCTCCAGTTGATGCGTCGGCGCAAATGGGCAATTGGGTCTTCGCTGGGGTCCTCCTCCAAATAGGGAACGTAATAGGGATCTGTTGGGTCCAGCGGCTGATCTTTGAGATTTTGATAAAACCGTTTAAGCAAGGCTTCGTGATCGTGGTACATGGTTCGACTCCACCGGCGGTTCGGAGGGTTCGCCAAGGATGACGGACGAGTGGGATGGAACAATCGGGCAGTTAATCGTTGGTCGCCAGCGCTTCCAGTTCTTCGTGCAGGTCCAGCCATTCCGCTTCGAGCTGTTCTAGTTCGCCGCTAATCTGACCCTGGCGCAACAGTATTTCCTTGAGCCGATCCTTGTTGGCGTCGTCGTAACTATGCGGTTCGGCAAGCGTGTTTTCAATGGCGGTTTTCTCGCCGTGCAATGTTTCCATCCGCTGTTCCAGCTTCCTGATGCGTTGTTCCAGCGGTTTGCGCTTGATCGCCAACTGCTGGCGGCGTTCCGCTTCCTGCCGCTTCTGGTCGCGGCGCTCGACCGCGCTGTTGCCGTTGCCTGTCTCGCGCGGCGCGGCGTCCCGTTGTGCGACGCGTTGCCGCTCGTTCAGCCAGTCGCGGTAATCGTCCAGGTCGCCGTCGAAGGGTTGCGCCCGGCCTTCCGCGACCAGCAAAAACTCGTCGGTGACGGTGCGCAGCAGGTGCCGGTCGTGCGAGACCACGATCAACGCCCCTTGATAATCCTGCAAGGCCAGCGTCAGGGCGTGGCGCATATCGAGATCGAGGTGGTTGGTCGGCTCGTCCAGCAGTAACAGATTGGGCCGCTGCCAGACCAATAGCGCCAGCGCCAGCCGCGCTTTTTCGCCACCGGAGAACGGCGCCACCGGGTCCAACGCCCGGTCGCCGTTGAAGCCGAAACCGCCGATAAAATTGCGCAACTCCTGTTCGCTGGCGCGTTCGTCCAACTGTTGCAGATGCCGCAGCGCGCTCCAGTCCGGTCGAAGTTGCTCCAACTGATGTTGGGCGAAATAGCCGATGGCCAAGCCTTGCCCGGTTTCGATCCGTCCGGCCAGCGGCGGCAGCATTCCGGCCAGCAGTTTGATGAGCGTGGACTTGCCGGCGCCGTTCGGGCCGAGCAAACCGAGCCGCGCCCCGGAGCCGATGACCAGATTCACCCGGTCCAGTACCTTGCGCTCGCCGTAGCCAGCGGCGACTTTCTCGACCGCCAGCAGCGGGTTGGGCAAACGCTCCGGCTCGGCGAAACCGAATGTGAACGGCGAATCCACATGAGCGGCGGCGATACGCTCCATCCTTTCCAGCGCCTTGATGCGGCTTTGCGCCTGGCGGGCCTTGGTGGCCTTGGCGCGAAAGCGGGTGATGAAATTTTCCAGATGGGCGATTTCCCGCTGCTGCTTCTCGTAGGCCGCTTGTTGCAGGGCCAGGCGGGCGGCGCGCTGTTCCTCGAAAGCGGTGTAGTTGCCGGGATAGAGGATGATGCGTCGCTGGTCGATATGAGCGATGCGGTCGGCCACGTTGTCCAACACGTCGCGGTCGTGGGAAATCAGCAGCAGCGTGCCGGGATAGGCGCGCAACCATTGCTCCAGCCACAGTACGGCGTCGAGATCGAGGTGATTGGTCGGTTCGTCCAGCAACAGCAGATCGGAGCGGCACATCAGCGCCCGCGCCAGATTCAATCGCACCCGCCAGCCACCGGAAAATTCCGCCACCGGCCGTTCGAGTTGGTCGGCGGCGAAACCGAGGCCGTTCATCAGCTTGCCGGCGCGGGCGCGGGCGCCATAGCCGCCGATGGCCTCGAAGTGGGCGTGCAGTTCCGCCTGGCGCGCGCCGTCGTGGACGGCTTCGGCGGCTTGCAGGTCGCGCTCGATCTGGCGCAGTTCGGCGTCGCCGTCCAGCACGAAGTCCAGGGCG
>JAVMKH010000100.1:1673-4210 GCA_031732935.1 Candidatus Contendibacter sp. | reverse complement strand
AGTTGATCCCCGCCGCCATCACGTACACCAGCACTTCGTCGTCGGCGATGGGCGGGGTGTTGACCACTTCCTTCTGGAACGCCTGCATCGGGGTGCCGAAGCGTTCCGGGCGAATCAGCCAGGCGTGCATCTTGGGGGGCACCAAGCCCAGCGGTGGCAGTTCGGCGATGTCGTATAGCTCTTTGGCCATCTTTGGTTTCTCTCTGTTGGGGTTGTTGTTTGGGTTAAAGCCCTGACGGGAAAAGCCCTTAACCTTTAGTCTTGATCTCTTGAATGACGCGGGCGCGCAGGGCTTCGTATTCGGCGATAGGGGAGCGACGCGGCGCTTCAGTCAGGGTAACGAACAGCGCGTCCTCGCCGCCCAGCAGACCGATGCCATAGCGGCCGAACTCCTCGCGCAGGTGCTTGACCAGCCATTCCGCCTGGCAACGCTGGCGGCGGGCGTTGAACTGGCCCCGCGCCAACAGCCAGTCCCGGTGGCTGTTCAGCGCGTCGGCCAACTGCTCGATACCGCTGCCCAGCGCGGCGCTGGCCGACAGCGCCGGCACTTGCCAGCCTTCGGGGTCCATCTGCCGCCGTAGCGTATTTTTCAGCTCAGACAGCGTCTTGCGCGCCGCCATGCCGATATCTTCCTTGTTGACGACGATGACGTGCGGGATTTCCATGATGCCGGCTTTGAGAAACTGAATGCTGTCACCGGAAGCCGGCTGAGCGACGAAGCAGGTGGTGTCGGTCATCTTGGAAACATCGATTTCCTTTTGTCCGACGCCCACCGTCTCCACCAGCACGATGTCGAACGCCGCCAGCATCGCCAGGCTCATCGGCCAAACCTCGGCGCTCAGGCCGCCGAACTCGCCGCGACAGGCCAGCGAGCGGATGAACACCTCGCGGTCAGCGCCGCTGGCGTGCATCCGCAGCCGGTCGCCCAGCAACGCCCCACCCGTAATGGGACTGGATGGGTCCACCGCCAGAATCGCCACTTTCAGCCCGCGCCGCCGCCACACCTGAATCAGCGCGGCGGTCAGCGAGGACTTACCCGCGCCCGGCGGGCCGGTGATACCGATCAGATGGCCACTCGCGTCCAGCTTCTCGGCCGGCAGCGCATCCAGAAACGCGGCGGCGCACTGGCGGGCCGTCGGTCGGCGATCATCCAGCAGGTTCAGCGCCCGGGCCAGCGCCAAGCGGTCGCGCCCGCTGACGGCGGCGGCGAGCGCCACCGGTTCGGGAAGCGTGAGGGTCATGCCGCCGCGACCGGCTTCAGGTCATTGGCTTTACGGATCAGGTTAAGGATATCCACCATGATACCGTTGAGGTCGATATCCTTGGGCGTATAGACGGCCGCAATGCCTTTTTCCTTGAGCATCTTGGCATCATTTTCCGGGATGATGCCACCGATCACCACCGGTAGTCCCTTCAAACCGACCTTGTCCAGGTGGTTGAACACGTCCTCGACCATCTCCGCGTGACTGCCGGACAGCACCGACAACCCGATTAGATGGACGCCTTCCTCCAACGCCGCCTTGGCGATCTGCTCCGGGGTCAGGCGGATGCCCTCGTAGACAATCTCGAAGCCGACGTCACGACCCTTGACCGCGATCTGTTCGGCACCGTTGCTGTGACCGTCCAAACCCGGCTTGCCGATCAGGAGGCGCAGCGGCCGGCCCACTTCCTCGCCGGTCTTGAGCACTTCGGTTCGAATCGCCACCGCCCGCGCGCCACGTGCGTCATCATTGGCGGGAATATCAATGCCGGTGGGGGCGCGGTATTCGCCGAAAATGTCGCGCAGGGTCTGCGACCATTCGCCGGTCGTCACCCCGGCATGGGCGCACAGAATCGACGCCGGCATGATATTCGCCCCACTGCGCGCCGTCTCCGCCAAATTGGCCAATACCGCCTTGACCTCGGCGTTGTTCCGCTTCGCCCGAAAAGCGTTGAGTCGCTCGATCTGCTCACGCTCGGCGCGCGGATCGACCTTCATGATGCCGCTGTCCTTGCCGCCGGTCAGCGGCGATTCCTCGGTTTCCTTGAAGCAATTCAGGCCGACGATCTTGAGGTCGCCACGCTCAATGGCGCGCATCCGCTCGGTGTGGCTGGTCACCAGTTGCCGCTTGACGTAACCCGACTCGATAGCCTGCACCATGCCGCCCTGTTCCTGGACCCGAGCCATTTCCGCCGTCGCGCCGTCCACCAGGGATTTGACCTTAGCGGCGATGACCGGCGAGCCGTCGAAAATGTCGCCGTATTCCAACAAGTCGGTTTCAAGGACGAGAACCTGCTGCATCCGCAGCGCCCATTGCTGATCCCACGGCCGGGGCAGACCCAGCGCCTCGTTCCAGGCCGGGAGTTGGATGGCGCGAGCGCGAGCTTTCTTGGACAGGCTGACGCCGAGCATTTCCAGCACGATGCGCTGAACGTTGTTTTCCGGCTGCGCCTCGGTCAGCCCCAGCGAGTTGACTTGCACCCCGTAGCGGAAGCGGCGCATTTCCTCGCTTTGCGCGCCGTAGCGTTCCTGGGTCAGCTTGTCCCACATCTCGCCG
>JAVMKH010000100.1:0-1548 GCA_031732935.1 Candidatus Contendibacter sp. | reverse complement strand
CCTGACGGTGTAGGCGATGATGTCGGTGGTCAGCCGCACCGACGGCGCGGGCGGGAAGATATAGGTGCCGCGCGACAGGTATTCCTTGAGGATGTCGTTTTGGGTGGTGCCCTGCAACTGCGCGGGCGACGCACCCTGCCGCTCGGCGGTGGCAACGTACAGCGCCAGCAGCCAGGCGGCGGTGGCATTGATGGTCATCGAGGTGTTCATCTGGCCCAGTGGGATCTGGTCGAACAGCGCTTCCATATCACCGATGTTGCAGATCGGCACGCCGACTTTGCCGACCTCGCCCCGCGCCAGCGGATGGTCGGCGTCGTAGCCGGTCTGGGTCGGCAGATCGAAGGCCACCGACAGACCAGTTTGGCCCTTGCTCAGATTGGTGCGATACAGCTCGTTGGATGCCTTGGCGGAAGAGTGGCCGGAATAGGTCCGCATCAGCCAGGGTTTATCGCGCTTGGGGGTAGACATTTCGGTGCCTCTTTTGAGAGTTGTTGTCAGTGGGTAGTTTTTTTACGTCCTTGTGGTTCGGTGAGTTTTGGATAAATTTTTGTTTATTTCTTTTCTCGCAAATATAAAATTTTTGTACTTAAATCTTTTGACGATCTTTCTTCAATTTCAAATACATCTTTTCTCTGCTTAACCAAATCACTCAGTTTTTTAAATCCATAAATCCGCGCATCAAAATCAGGCTTTATTTTTGTTAAAAAGCTACCAAAATTTGCCAAGTTAGCCCATCCTGTATCATCATAGGATCTTGCAAGCGCTTCGAGGATAAAACCAAGTGGTAGTTCTTTATTATCAGCACCTTGCTCAACAGAATTACTTTTTTCAACTAAGGGTATTGCTGCCATTTGTTTTGAAGTCTTAGCTTCCTCGGCCTTACCCGGAGACATGGCCGATATATTATTTTGTGAAGCAACTGCTTTTAAAATCTCAGTAAGAATAAATTTATGACAAGCATTACGAAACGCTTCCGGTGTTTTCTTTTCACCAAAACCAAGAACCAGAAGACCTTCTTCACGTATTCGCGTCGCAAGCCCGGTAAAATCACTATCGCTTGATACCAAACAGAAACCATCAAATCGCTTTGTATAAAGCAGATCCATTGCGTCGATAATCAGAGTACTATCAGTAGCATTTTTCCCAGTTGTATAAGCAAACTGCTGTACGGGTTTGATTGCGTATCTATTTAAACATTGTTTCCATTTTGAACTAGTCTGTGTTGTAAAATCTCCATAAATTCGTTTTACCGTGGCTTCACCAAAACTGGCGATTTCAGTTAGAAGTCCTTCTACAACATCCGCAGAGATATTGTCAGCATCAATCAGTACCGCTAACCTAAGCTTTGGCTCTTCTGATTCTATTTTTGCTACGAGCTTTGGATTCATGGTAGCACTACAAAAAGGCCCTTCGCTTAGAAAGCGAGGGGCCTTTCCCCGTCTCACGCCGGACGCCGCTTGATCAGCAACCGCCGTTCGATCTCGAAGATCTTGTTGCCGAGTTTCTCCTTGCTCAGCTTCTGCTTGTCGTTCTCCTTGATGAACAGAT
>JAVMKH010000099.1:0-4227 GCA_031732935.1 Candidatus Contendibacter sp. | reverse complement strand
CGCCGCCAAGGCCGACGAGAGCGTGGCGAGCGAAAGACAGACGGCGCCATAATTCAAAAATCCCTCATCCAACTCGAAAATAGCTCACTTCGACCCCGCGGGTGAGCCGGGCTTCCTGCATCGCCTGGGCGAGGGAAAACGGGCCGGATTCATAGCGCTGGAAAATGTCGAGCCCCCGGTCGAGGGTGATTTTCCAGCCGGTGTCGGTGGTGATGCTGCGGGCGTGAAAGTTGGGGTTGTGATCCAGTTTCCAGGCAAACGCCACGCGCGATCCGGTGAAGGCTTCCACGATCTGGTTCAGATTCTCCGCCTGTTTGACGCAGGATTCCCGGTCGGACTGGGTGATCAGCAGGACTTCCACTTCGTCGCCCTCGGGAACCAGCTCGTGCACCAGTTGCAGAAAGTCCATCAGGTTCCTGATCTGGAAGAACAGGCGCACGTAGGGATCGGTGACCGTGATCCGGCGGGCGCCGCGCAGGTGCTCGGCGAACAGGCGACGGTAGCTCCAGCCTTTGCTGTTTTCGGGGACGACGATGTGAGCAGGATAGTGGACAGCGGACAGTGGACAGTGGACAGTGGGTGTGGCCAGCGGTTCGCTCCCCTCGCCCCCGGTGGGAGAGGGATTGGGCGTGAGGGAGTGGGGCTCCGCCAGGTCGGGAAACTGCCGTTCCTCGGGCGTCAGGACGGTGACCGTCTGGCCGCTCTCCTTCAGCCGGTAGCGGAAGTGGTGGCGCTGGAAGGTATCGTCGATCCGCAGAATCTGTTCGCGGACCCGGCGGCGGGCTTCCATCGCGAACGCCAGCAGTTCCTCGATTTCCTGGGGGGTGGCCCGGCCGTGCGGGTAGAGGATCTTCATCAGGCCGGAGAAGGTCTTTTCGAAACCGGTCTGGTCGCGGGTCGAGACTTCCGAGGCGATTTCGAGATACTCCTGGTAGGCGCCGGTGAAATCCTCGGTCCGTTGCTGCTTGAGGATTTCGGCCAGGTAATCGACGATGAAACCGTAGCCGGATGTGAACAGTTCGTTGCGGATGGGGGCGACTTCCCAGCCTGGATTGAAGGCGTGGATGCGGTCGAGGAACGCGGAGTCGATGTACTTGTCCGGCAACGGTTCGAAGAAATGCGCGTGCTTGAGCATGTAGGCGACCGGCTTCTGGGTATTGCCCATGAACACCATCGAGGCTTCGGCGCTCAACTGCTCGATGCCGCGCGAGAACGAGCGGTTGGCCATGAAGTTCTTCATGATGTCCACCAGCGCCTTGTCCACCTTTTTATCCTTGCCGGCGAATTCGTCGAAGCAGATGCAGTCCCAGTAGCCCACCAGGCCGATCCGTCCGGTGCTGTTGTTGACGAACAGCTTGGCGGTGGTCACCTCGGAGCCCGAAATGAGAATGCCGTGCGGGGAGAACTCGGCGTAGACGTGGGATTTGCCGGTACCTTTGGGACCCAGCTCCAGCAGGTTGTAGTTGCGCTCGCAGTAGGGTATCAGGCGGATGAGCTGGAGGAGCATCCCCCGCCGGCTGAACATCTCCGGGTTGAAGCCGATGCTCTGCATCAGCAACCCCATCCATTCCTCGGTGGTAAACCGCGCCCGCGCCGCGAGGAACTCCTCAGGGTCGGCGTGGGAGACCTGAATCGGCTTGAGGCTGTCGATGCGCCAGGGGCTGGTCTTCGGGTCTTCGGCCAGTTCATACGTGACCTCGGTGATGCACCAGATGCCGCCCACCAGCAGTTTGGGATGGCGGCGCACGAAGTCGTCCCCAATCGGGACTTTTTTGAGGCCGAGGTTGGTAAATTCCGCTTCGTAGAAGCCGCCCTTGTCGTTGAGTTCGACGGTCAGCTTGTCGATGACCTTGTGTCGCCCGCGTTCCTTGATGGTGGATTTGACCAGTTCGGCCTGATTGCGGTGGACGTAGTGCCTGGCCAGAATCCGCTGGACCGACTCCAGGCCGGCCTTCAGCGCCTCGGGATCGTCGGTGGCGCAGTGCTGGCCGAGCAGATACTCCAGGACGTAGGTGGGCACCACGGCGTTCTGCTTGAGGCCCTTGGTCAGATCCTTGCGCACGACCAGGCCCGGGAAGTGCTCCAGGATTTTGCGGTCCAGCGCGCTGGCGGGCGCCGGGGCCGACAGGGCGGCCTCGACCAGATCGTGAATGACGGATTCGGATTCAGAAATCATCGAAGTCACTCGCAAACGGTTTGTGCAGTTTCACCCGATGGCTCTTGTAGACGGCGGTCTGGCGGGTTCCGGCCAGCGTCTCCTCCAGCCGGATTTCCACCTCCTGATGATTGTAGCGGTCGGCGGCGCGGGCCAGGGTCAGGGTCACGTTCTGTTCGCGGTTTCTCGGTTCGGCGTCGGCCGAGTCGAAGGTCAGCGTCCGCGCTTCCGACAGCGCCGTGCCGTCCGCCGCATAGACCCCCAGCCGCAGCGTGCGCCCGAGCACCTTGTCGGCCACCGGCCGGTCCTGATACAGCGCCAGGGCCAACTGGCCGGTGGTGATCCGGGCCGGCAGGCGCAGGAATTCCACCTCCACCCGGCCGATGTCGTCGGTCCGCGCCTTGTGGATGCGAATCACCGGCACCACGACTTCCTGCAGGCTCGGGCCGCCGTGGACGTAGCGCTTGCCGGAGCCTTGCAGGGGAAAGCGGCCCAGGGCCAGCGGGAAGGCGGCGGACCAGTCGCCGGGCAGGCCCAGTTCGGGGGCGGAGAAGATTTTCGCGGCGGGATGGGGAACGATCCCGCGCCCGAGCGCGAATCGCCGGTTGCGGAACAGCCACTCGCCGGCTTCCGGCAAGAGCTGATCATCCTCTTCGGCTACCGCTGACTGCTGGAACAGGAAACCGTGATCGGCGGTCAGCAGCATGTGGTTGCCGTTGGCGTTGGCGATCTTGCGCAGCAGATTCAGCAGTTCCTCGAACGCTTCTTCCACCGCATCGGCCGTTTTCGCTTCGGTCGCGAGGGCATCACCGACCTTGTCGATTCGGTTATGGAACAGGTAGACGACCTCGTGGTCGCGCAGCAGGGCCCGCGCTCCGGTCTTGGTGTTCAGGTCCATGAACGCTTCCGTCTGGAGCGCCGTCGCCCTCCCGTTCAGCGCCGTCGCCAGAATCTGCTGGCGGGCCGCCGTGCCGGCCGTGCTTTTGCCATCGACCGCCACGGTTCCTTCCGGCAGTTGGATGCGGCGTTCCTGACCGGGCAGCAGCGCGGCCATGCCCAGTTGGGTGTAGGACGGCAGCACGCCGAGCATGGCGTGGACCTCGGCGGTCCAGCGGTTTTCGGCTCGCAGCCGGGCGGCGAAGTCGGCCGCGGCCTCGAAGCGCAGGGCGTCGGACACCACCACGACCACCTTCTGCCCCTTGTCCAGGTACGGCTGGACGAAGCGGGCGAAGAAGGCGGTCTGGGGAGGCAGTTGCTGGCAGCCCCAGCGGGTCAGCCCGCGCACTTGGTCGCTCCAGCGGTCCGCCAGCGGCAGCAGGAAGCTGTTGACGTAGGTTTTCTCCACCCACTCTGCGATGCGCTCCATCAGCGCCACCTGGTTGTAGCGCCGCAGGTGGTGGCAGAAGCGGCGGTAGGCGGTGTCGATCCGGTGCCACGCGGTCACGTAGCGGGCGAGGCCGGCGTCGAGGCTGTCCAGCGTCAAATCGGCGGCGTTGATCCCGTCGCGCAGGGCGATGGCCTGTTCCAGCGCCCGGTAGCCGCCGGCGTGATGGGGATACCAGAAAGAGTTACGGCGCTGCTGGAGGGTGGGCAGCAGGTCGGGACTGGTGGCCCCGGCTTCGAAAGCGCGACACAGGCGGTGAATGAAAAATTTCTCGAAGGCCGGGAAGGTATCGGCCGCTTCAATCCGCTTCGGGTCGTCCAGCGTTTCCAGTTGCGCGGTGACGTGCAGTTCCGCTTCCATGAGGCCCGCCCAGGCGCGAAACGAGGGGCCGTGCGTCGCGCTGTCCTGCCAGCGCTTTAGAAAGACTTGGGCATGGGGGTCGAGAGTCACGCCGGCGTCGAGGGGATTGGCCCAGCGGAACAGCGTGGCCGCGAAATCGCGCAGGGTGGGATGCTCGCTCCGGTAGGCGAAGGCGTGACCGACCATTTGCCAGAACGGTTCGACCAGCCTGGCCGGGCCAAGACATTCCTCGACCGGGTCGGAAGAAATGACCCCCTCACCCCAACCCTCTCCCCCTTCCAGGGGGAGAGGGGGTTGAAGACATCGGGACAGCGTGGAGGCTTGGTCG
>JAVMKH010000098.1:0-4315 GCA_031732935.1 Candidatus Contendibacter sp. | reverse complement strand
AGGAATAGCGCGTCCAGTCGTGCCAGCGCAGGCGGGCGCGTTCCAGTTCGACGGCACGGGCGGCCTGGGTCAGGCCGGCGAAGTCGGTCTCCAGCGGGGTGTCGGTGTGAAAGGCGGTCAGCAGCGAAATGCGCCGCAGCAAGCTGGAAAACAGCAGGTGAAAGCGGAATCGGTCCTGCGACACCAGCCGTTCCTCATAAGTCAGGCGCAGTGGAGTCAGGAAGCGCAACGTCAGCCGTTCCGGCACGGGCGGCGCGACTGGCGCAACCGCGGGTAACGGGGCGAAGTCGCCACCGGGGGTATGGATGGGGCGCCAGTGGGCGCCATGCATCTGGGCCACATGCAGCAGTTCCAGCGCGCCGCGATCCCGGCCCAACCCTCCCTGCCCGGCTTGGCTCAAGGCATGGACGACATAGGGCAACTGGCGGTTGCCGTGGCCAAACAGGGTCACGCTCAGATTCAGGATCGCGCCAGCCGCAATACCGCCGCCCTGGTCATCGGGAATCAGGACGTAGGGATGGGGCGCGGCGGTGTAGCGAGTGAGCTTGCCGACGCCGGGATCGGGTGGGGTCTCGAACACAGCGGGGTAGATGCACGAACGGTACAGTAGGCACGGCGGACAGATCGGCTCGCGGGTGACGCAGACCAGCCGCTTGAGGGCTCGACCGAAGGCGCCGCGCCAGGCGGAACCAGTGTAGGTGGGTAACCGCAGGTCGGCGTCGGCGTGAAAAGTCAGACGGTAGCGGGCCAGCGGTAGGGTGGGGACGGCGAGAATTGGATTTTGATCGATCACGGCTTACGTTACGATATTGGATTTATTGTGACAGTGTAGTTTATGCTAAGACACTGTCAAGTCGTGTGACAGGCGTTGCCTGCCGGTTCCCAGGATTCCGAGGCCAGGTTTGCCATGTCCCACCGAGCTTGGGGCTGGTGGCGTTGGCGGTACGCTCGGCGGGCGCTGGGCGAAAGCGGGAAACGACGTGGTCTTCGGGGTCCCCGATCCGAGGGGGTGAAGGCGCGGACGCTGGTGCACGAAATGGGGCCGAACGCCAAGGTGATGAGCGTGGCCGAGGCGGCGGGCCAGTCCACCATCGTGGTCTTGGCCGTGCCCTGGGAGAACGCCAAGGACGCGATCCTTGCGGCGGGAAACCTTGAGGGGAAGACCGTCGTCGATGTCACCAACCCGGTGATCATGACGCCAGAGGGGCTTCAACAAGGACTCGTGATTAGCCATACGACTTCCGCCGCCGAACAGATCGCGCAATGGGCCGTGGGCGCTCATGTGGTCAAGGCGTTCAATACGACCGGGTGGCAGAACATGGCGGATCCTGCCTATGGAGCGCGGGGTCTGACGATGCTTCTCTGCGGAGACCAGGCCGAGCCCAAGCAGGCCGTTGCCCTCCTGGCGACGCAGCTTGGATTCGAACCCGTCGATGTTGGACCCCTTCGATCGGCCCGATACCTTAGAGGCGCTGGCGATGTTGTGGATCGACCTGGCGGTTTTCCGGGGCTTCGGAACGAACTTTGGATTCCAACTGGTGAGGCGGTGAAGCGGTTGATGCGGGTTTCCTACATTCCCCACACGGTGATCGTCCGCCCTTTTACCATCTCCCGACGGGTGAAGAGCTTGTCTTCCCACGGCTTGCTCGGAGTGCGGTCGAAAATCACCAGATGGCCTTCCCCGGCGCCGCAACGGTCGAGATAGGCCCAAGTCTGTTCCAGACCGGCGGCCAGAGTTTGATTCAAGCTCTTGTGCAGCACCTTGAGCTCAAGGACGATTTTTTGCGGGGATGGAGATGAGGGCAGCGGCCAGATCACTAGCAAATCGGTCCGCATTTTCCCCAAGCCGTATTCCCGCTCGATTCGTCCGCCGCCGTTGACGATCCGTTGCAGAAAGGCTTGCAGCAGCAGTTGCGGCCCGGCTTCCTTGTAGTCGAATCGCTCCACCCAATGCTCCGAATGTTCCTGGAAAAACTGCTGGAAGGCGGTGAGCAGCTTGGCCATGTCCAAGCGAGCGTCGGGGGCGACGTACCAGACGGTTTCTTGCACCGTCATTTCCTCGGTGCTGGCGGTCAACTGCCGGGGAATGACCTCGCGGTAGATCGGATTGGCGATCCGAACCGGCTTGTCGGTGGCGATCAAGCCCAGGTCGCGAACGTAATCGATGTCGTCCAGCGGCACGTTGCGGGGTTCCTCCACGCCGGCCAGGAGCGGTTCGATTACCCGCCGCACCCGCTCCTCTTGCAGCTTGTCCGCCAACTGGTCCAGATGGGTTTCCCGCCGTAGGATGAGGTTTTCCTTGGCTTCGTCGATCATGAGAATCGTGATCGGCTGTTGTCGATCCCGTCCAGTCTTCATTCTAAAGCACATTTCGTAACCGAGCGCGTTGACCAGCCAAGGTTGGCCTTGGGTCAGTTCCCATAATCGATCCAGCGCTTCCACCGTAAAGGTTTGCCCGGTTTCGTCGACGTGTTGTCGGTACAGGCTTTCCATTTCTGCACGATGGAAGTTACCGAGCCGCAGCGATTCCGCCTTGATGTTGAAAGTCGATCCTCCCGTGACGATCGCTTTCTCCTGGCTGGAATGAATCCGGTAATCCCGCACATCCCGCACGCCGCACAGAATCCCGCTTTGGGGAAAAGAGCGCGGCCGTTTGGCATAACCCGCCCGCAACTGTTGCAATACGGCGATCAGCGTATCGCCCACCAGGGCGTCGATTTCGTCGATCAGCAAACCAGCGGCAGCGGGCTGCGTTCCGCCCAAATGGTGAGCAATTCTTCCAAGGCGCGATCTTCGCCCTGCCGTTTCAGAATATCGAGCCAGATTTGACTCGGCAGATCATCTCGCGCGAAATCCCTGGCGCCAGCAGCGATGGCGCTCATGACCGCGCGAATGCCGCGGCGAACGTCCTCACGGGCCGATTGACCGACCTCGACGTTGGCATAGACGCAGCGGTATTGGTCGGTGGCGTTGAGATGGCTCATCAGCGCCAGCAGACAGGTGGTTTTACCCGTCTGCCGAGGGGCGTGCAGCACGAAATACTTCTGTTGCGCGATCAGCAGGAGAACGTCTTGCAGATCGAACCGTTCCAGCGGCGGCAGACAATAGTGAATGACTGGATTGACCGGGCCGGCCGTGTTGAAGAAGCGCATCGCGAACCTCCCGGAATTCGCTTGAAACGGCGCGAGGTCGGGTGGTTCGCACCGTTTCGATTGGCTTTATTTCAACTTTTGCGCCAGTAAATCGTTGACCTGTTGCGGATTGGCCTTGCCCTTGGACAGCTTCATCACCTGGCCGACGAAAAAGCCGAACAGCTTGTCCTTGCCAGCGCGGTATTGCGCCAGTTGTTCGGGATTGGCCGCGATCACGTCGTCGATCACCTTCTCGATGGCGGAGGTGTCGGTAATCTGCTTCAAACCGCGTTTCTCGATGATCGCGTCGGCGTCGCCCTCGCCGGCCCACAGCGCCTCGAACACTTCCTTGGCGATCTTGCCGGAAATGGTCCGGTCCTGAATCCGCCGCAGCAACCCGGCCAGTTGCGCCGCGCCGACCGGGCTGTCGGCGATGTCCCGGTTTTCTTTGTTGAGGAATGCCGATAGATCGCCCATCACCCAGTTGGCGCACAGCTTGGGTTCGCCACCCAGCGCCGCGACGGTTTTTTCGTAATAAGCGCCCAATGCGCGGCTGGTGGTCAGTACGCCGGCGTCGTAGGCCGACAGTCCGTACTGACTCATAAAACGCTGCTTCTTGGCGTCCGGCAGTTCCGGCAAACCGGCGCGAGCGGCGGCGATGAACTCCTCGTCGATGACCAGCGGCAGCAGGTCGGGGTCGGGGAAGTAGCGGTAATCGTTGGCTTCCTCCTTGCCACGCATGGAGCGGGTTTCGCCCTGGTCCGGATCGTACAGCCGGGTTTCCTGCGCCACCTTGCCACCGGATTCGATCAGGTCGATTTGCCGCTCGATCTCGAACTCGATGGCCCGTTCGACGAAGCGGAACGAATTCAAATTTTTGATTTCGGCGCGGGTGCCGAATTTTGGATCACCCTTGGGCCGCACCGACACGTTGGCGTCGCAGCGGAACGAGCCTTCCTGCATGTTGCCGTCGCAGATACCAAGATAGACCACCATCTGGTGCAGCTTTTTCATGTAAGCCACCGCCTCCTTGGCCGAACGCAAATCCGGCTCGGAGACGATTTCCAGCAACGGCGTGCCGGCGCGATTGAGGTCGATGCCGGACAGGCCGTGAAAATCCTCGTGCAGCGACTTGCCGGCGTCTTCCTCCAGATGGGCGCGGGTGATGCCGATCACCTTGCTGG
>JAVMKH010000097.1:0-4316 GCA_031732935.1 Candidatus Contendibacter sp. | reverse complement strand
TCCACTGTCCACTGTCCACTGTCCACTGTCCACTGTCCACTGTCCACTGTCCACTAACCCCTCACAAGCTGATCCGATTCCCCCTCAACAACTCCTCCACCGCCGCCTGCCGCAGCACCGCCAGCCATTCCTCCAAATCCGCTTCGCTGGCGATATAGGGCAAGCGGCACGACACCTTCAGACCACTGACCGGAACATAGCGCGTTTCATTGGATGCATTGCCTGGCTTCTCCGTGATTTGCGACGGCGCGGCCAGCTTCGCCGCCAAATCCAGTTGAGTGGGATACTCCTGCGCGGTGTAGCGGGCGATGCGGTCGCGGATGGCGGCCACGAAACGGGCGGCGGCGATGGCGGCGCGCGCCTCGGTCGTTTTGGCCAGCACCTGCGCCTGTCGGTCTCGATCCAGCTTTTTGAACGCCTCGACCCCGCGCAGTTGTCCCTCGCGCTGATCCATGATCGCCAGCGCGGCGGCCCGTTCCGTCGCCAGCCGTTCGTCAATCAACCCGCGCAATCGCGTCATGGCCGCCCTGGCGTTGGGCAAGACCGCACCGCGAAACGGCGTCGCCGACTCGACCAGCAGGCGCAAGGGTTCCAGTTCCGCCGCCTCGATCTCGCCAAAGTTGGCGGCCTCTTCCCGATAGAACGCCAGCGCCTCGTCATAGGCGCGCCGTTGCGGACCGTGCATAAACGCCTTCACCGGCGCGAGCAGATCATCCTTGGCATCCAGCAACTCGTCCGCAAACTCGGCCAGATGACTCAACAGATAGGTATAGGCCTTCTCACTGATCGCCTGAATGCGTTCGGCGGATGCCTGAAGCTGGCGCAGGAAGGAATACGTACCGGACTGATCCAGCAGGACCTGCAAATCGCGGGCTTCGCCGGCCAGCGCCTCCTGGGTGAGCTGCGCCGCCGAACGGGCATCGGTGGCCTCGTTGATCCGGTCGAAGAAATCCTGATGGAAGCGCTTGAGGGCGGCCACCTGCGCGGGATCGAACTGTTCCTGCAACCGTACCTGAACGCCGCCGTGCTGGCGGGAATTCTTGAACGCCTCCAGCGCCGCGCGAGCATCCAGCAAATCGCCGGCGCGCAGTTCCACCTTGTTCATGCGAAACAGCCGGGCGATCAACGTCAGCACCGCCATCGGGTACCAGCCATAGGGCCGCCGACCGAACTGGCGGACCATTTCCTGGACGCTGGTGCGCTCCCCGTTGTGCTGGTTGCGCACGACGTAGGTCAGTACCTCCTGCTCGGCTTCGGACAGCGTGGGCTGGCCGCCCGCCAGCAGATCGTCGGGGTCCAGCAGGGTTTTGCTCAGCGTCGCCTCGTCATAGGCGCTCCTGAGCATCCGCAGATTCGGATAGGCGTAGGCGATCAGCGCCTGGCCGGCCCTGGCAAAGCGGTTGCGGGGCTCCCCCTCGCCGATGTCCGCCAGCCGGCTGCCGTTGAGATACAGGGCAGCTTTACTCAGCAGGTCGGCGCCCAGATCGCGCAGCGCCGTCCGGCGGGCGCTGTTTTGCTGGCCCCGCTGGGTCAGGATGGTGCGGCGGGTTTCATCCACGCCGCCGCCAGTGTTCTGCTGGATGTATTTCTGGGTTTTGAGAAACAGCCGGGCGTCATCGACGATCCGCAAATCGGTGGGCAACACAGCCAACAGTTCCGCCTTGCCGGTGCTCTGCGCGGCCAGGGTAAACAGATCGCCATGATGGATATGATCGGGCGTGATGATATGCAGCGCGAGGTCGGCGTCTTTGCCGGTCAACTGGTCATCCAGCCGCCGGGCATACGGATAATCCTGACCGTTGCTGTCGAAGCGGATCTTCGGATCGCGCAGGATATCGCCGAACAGCACATCGGCCAGTAGCCTGGTCAGTTGCGCGTCCTCGATGTCGGTGTTCTTGATCTCGACCTCGATGTCCTTTTCGGCATCGGTCAGGAATTCGTAACACTCGCCGTTGCGCTGGAGCCAGGACTGCCCCTCCAGCAGATCGAGCGCCGCACACACGGCTTTTTCGTGGCGCTGGATATCGAGGTCGGGCCGGTCGATCAGCAGGATGGCGATATTGCGCGGGGTGGGCTTGAACTCGCGCACCCATTTCAGCAGGAACAGCGCCTTGAGAATGCGGATCGCCACCGGGTCATCCAGTTGCCGTTCCGCCTGGCGCACCGAGGTCTGAATATCGCCCCGCAAGGAAGCGGTGATGCCGTCGAACATCAGGTCAAAGGCGGCCAGCCCGCCCACTTCCGCCTCGCGCAGCTTCTTGGCAACCTCCTGAAACACCGCCAGCATCGAGCGTTCGCCCACGGCGGTGTGCCGGCCGGTGAAGGCTTCGTGGCGGGACAGTTGTTCGATGGCCCGCTGGAACAGGTCGAACTGGTAGGGATGGAACGGGTAGTAGGCGCAGAACTCGTCGCTGCCGCGCCAGCCCTTGTACTCCACCGAGCCCTCACCGAACCGGAACAGCGTCCGCAGGTTCTCCTTCTCGGCGTCGTAGATGCGGGTCAACACGGCAGGCTCGGCCTCGCGCTTGGCCAACAGCCGTTTCTGGATGACTTCGCGCACGTCGGCGCTGGTCAGGGTGAGCCGGGTCTTGAACCGGCCCTGGATTTTGGTGAAGTCGTCCCCTTCGTCCTTTTTCAACTCCCCCAGCACGTTGCGCAATTCACCCTGCGAGGTGACGAACACCCAGGCCCGCCCCTGGCAGATCGTGGCCAGCGACTCGGTGATGGTCTGCAAGTTCAGCATCAGCTTGGAATCCTGACCGATGAACTGGCCGACCTCGTCCGCGAAAAAGTTCAGGCGGAATTGCGGACCCTGGCGGTCGAGATACGCCTTGACCCGCCGGGCGAAATCCTCGGGCGATACCTTGTAGTTGGCGCGTTGCCGGTCGAACAGCTTGAGACCTTCGTCGTAGGACTTGCCGAAGAAATCGGCGTAGATCTGGGCGAAGGTCTCGTTTTCCAGGGTCTCCAGCACCGGGCGGTCGTCCTCCCAGCGTCGCCCGGTGGCCCTGGTGTAGGCATCCTTGAAAGGCGCCCACTGCCCGCGCGCGTCGAGATCGGCTTCAAACTGGGCGATGTGGCCCTGTTTGGCGTAATAGCCTTGCAGTTCGTTCAGGACCTTGACGAAGACTTCCAGGACCGGCGAACCGCGATCCCCGCCGATGGCGTCCGACTTCTGGTCGATGTTGAACAGGATGCTGCGCGCGGGAATCCGAGCGGCGCGGCGCAGGTCGGCCCGGAGAATTTCGTCCTCGATTTTCGGCAGCAGCAGGTCAGCGGCGGGGATGCCGCCCGGCAGGGTCCCGTTGTCGAGCACCAGCGCCAGGATTTTCAACAGGTGCGACTTGCCAGAGCCAAAGAAACCCGAAATCCAGACCCCGTTGGCGGTCAAATCGTGCAGATAGCGCTCGGTGAACTCGCCCAGCCCCTTGGCGATTTCGGCGGTGACCACGTATTCCTCGACCTCGGTGTGCAGGTTGCGCGCGTCGTCGGCCTTGATGACGCCTTCGATCGGGCGCTCGACCGGCTTGCTGAACAGTTCGTGGATTTTCATGGCGGCGTTCACAGGCGATAGTGCGCGAGATTGAAGGCACGGTAATACGGGCGGTAAAGCGGCGGGTTGGACAACGAACCGAACAGCCGCAGTTGGGAGCCGATGCCGCTTTCCTGATTGTACTGGCCGGGGAAAAACAGGATGACGGGATGGCGCATCATCGCCGGTTGCAGCGATTCGAGCAGGGTATGAGTACGCAGAAAGGGAAAGACGCGGCCCACCCCGGTAAGCAGGGTCAACTGGATTTCGTTCCCGCCGATGCGCTGGATCAGGCGTGGCACCAACCGGGTTTTGGGGTCGGAAAGATTGTTGAGCAATTCCAGCAGCTTCTGTTTTCCCATCGCGGCTTCCTTTTCGATGATCCGGTGCAGCCGACCCTCCTCCTCCAGTTGCTCCAGCACCAGATCGAACAAATCGACCACCACCAGCACGATGCCCGTGGTTTTCAGCCGGGTCGCCAGGTTGGCCACCCCGCGGCGGGTAGCATCCTCATCACGGGGCTCGTAAGTGTGGATGAAAATCGGCACTTCGTTGGCCAGTCCTTTCATCGCCAGAAAATCGGGATGACTGAGTATCCCGAACAGAGGCTCGGTCGGGTCGGACATGACGCTATTCCCTTGATTCTCCTCACCCGCTTGCGGGAGAGGGGTTGGGGGTGAGGGTGATGATTTCAGAGGCTGTCTAAAAACTAATTTGTTGATTGTGGGAACGGCCTTGGCCGCGATATGAGGGTCAGCCATCGCGGCCAAGGCCGCTCCCACAT
>JAVMKH010000096.1:23026-23438 GCA_031732935.1 Candidatus Contendibacter sp. | reverse complement strand
TCATCCACCCTGGCGCCACCATCCGTGAGGTGGTGGAATTGACCCGCGCCCACCGCATTTCTGGAGTGCCGGTGGTGGAGGGCGAGGAACTGGTCGGTATCGTCACCAACCGCGATTTGCGCTTCGAGTCGAACATGGGTGCTCCGGTGAGCACGGTGATGACCCCCAAGGAACGGCTGGTCACGGTGCGCGAGGGGGCCAGCCGCGAGGAGGTCGTCACCCTGCTACACCGCCATCGCATCGAAAAAGTGTTGGTGATCAACGACTATTTCCAACTGCGTGGCATGATCACCGTCAAGGACATCCAGAAATCCAGCGACTTCCCACTGGCCTGCAAGGACCATCTGGGTCGCCTGCAGGTCGGCGCGGCGGTCGGCACCGGGGGCGATACCGAGGACCGGGTGGCGGCGCT
>JAVMKH010000096.1:19176-22842 GCA_031732935.1 Candidatus Contendibacter sp. | reverse complement strand
AACGTCGCCGAGGCGCTGCGCGACTGCGACGTGCCGGTCATCGCCGACGGCGGCGTGCGCTACTCCGGTGACTTGGCCAAGGCCATTGCCGCCGGCGCGCATACCGTGATGATCGGCAGTCTATTTGCCGGCACCGAGGAAGCCCCCGGCGAGGTGGAACTGTACCAGGGTCGTTCCTACAAATCCTATCGCGGCATGGGTTCGCTGGGGGCGATGACCCAGCAGCACGGCTCCAGCGACCGCTATTTTCAGGAAGGCAGCGCGGTGGAGAAGCTGGTGCCGGAAGGCATCGAGGGTCGGGTGCCCTACAAGGGCAGCGTACTGGCGATCATCAATCAATTGATGGGCGGGTTGCGTTCCAGCATGGGCTACGTGGGTTGCCGAGATATCGCCGAGATGCGGGTCAAGCCGGCGTTTACCCGCGTCACCAGCGCCGGGATGCGGGAAAGCCACGTCCACGACGTGACCATCACCAAGGAAGCGCCAAATTACCGAGTGGATTGAACTCCAACCCTTGGTCCTCACCCTGGCTTTTCCCCGTTGAGGGGAAGGGAACGCAATCATGACCGCCCGCGACATTCATCTTGACCGCATTCTCATTCTGGATTTCGGCGCTCAATACACGCAGTTGATTGCCCGCCGGGTGCGGGAGATCGGCGTCTATTGCGAAATCCACCCCTACGATGCCGACCCGGACGCCATTCGCGCTTTCCACCCACGCGGCCTCATTCTGTCCGGCGGTCCGGAATCCACCACGGTAGCCGACGGTCCCCGCGCGCCTCGGGTGGTATTCGACCTGGACGTGCCGCTGCTGGGCATTTGCTACGGCATGCAGACCCTGGCGATGCAACTCGGCGGCCTGGTGGAATCGTCGAATCATCAAGAATTTGGTTACGCCCAAGTGCGCGCTCACACCCATTCCGCCCTGCTGCGCGATATCGAGGATCACGCCAGCCCGGAGGGTTATGGCCTGCTGGACGTGTGGATGAGCCACGGCGACCGGGTCACCGTGCTACCGCCCGGTTTCGCGCGCATCGCCAGTACCTCCACCTGCCCCATCGCCGGCATGGCGAACGAGGAAAAACGCTGGTACGGGGTGCAATTCCATCCCGAAGTGACCCACACCCGCCAGGGTGAGCGCATCCTGCGCCGGTTCGTGTTGGATATTTGCGGCTGTGAACCGCTGTGGACCACCGGCAACATCATCGAGGACAGCATCGCGGCCATCCGCTCCCAGGTGGGTGACGACGAGGTGTTGCTGGGTCTGTCCGGCGGCGTGGATTCCTCGGTGGTGGCCGCGCTGCTGCATCGGGCCATTGGCGATCAGTTGACCTGCGTGTTCGTGGACACTGGGCTTTTGCGCTTGCACGAGGGCGACCAGGTCATGAGCACCTTCGGTCGGCATCTTGGGGTGCGGGTGCTCCGGGTCGATGCCGAGGCGCGGTTCTTGTCTGCGTTGACCGGCGTGACCGACCCCGAGCAAAAACGCAAGATCATCGGCGGGCTATTCGTTGAGGTGTTCGAGCAGGAAGCGACCCGCTTGCGCAACGTCAAGTGGCTGGCCCAGGGCACCATCTATCCCGATGTGATCGAGTCGGCGGGCGCTAAGACCGGCAAGGCCCACGTCATCAAGTCCCATCACAACGTCGGCGGCTTGCCGGCGGCGATGCGGCTGAAGCTGGTCGAGCCGCTGCGGGAACTGTTCAAGGATGAGGTGCGCCGGTTGGGCGTCGAACTTGGGTTGCCGTCCGAAATGGTCTACCGCCATCCCTTCCCCGGTCCGGGGCTGGGCGTGCGCATCCTCGGTGAAGTGAAGAAGGAATACGCGGACGTGCTGCGCCGGGCCGATGACATTTTCATCGAGGAACTACGTCGGGCCGATCTGTACGACAAAACCAGCCAAGCCTTCGCGGTGTTCCTGCCGGTCAAGTCGGTGGGGGTGATGGGCGACGGCCGGCGCTACGATTACGTCGTCGCGCTGCGGGCGGTGGAGACGGTGGATTTCATGACTGCCCGCTGGGCGCATCTGCCCTACGAATTTTTGGGTCACGTATCGCGGCGGATCATCAACGAGGTGCGCGGTATTTCCCGCGTGGTGTACGACATCTCCGGCAAGCCGCCGGCGACCATCGAGTGGGAGTAGCTTCGTCCCCTCCAAGTTGTAAAGCTGTGCGAAAACATCTCTTGGCAATCGTCGGTCGCCCCATGAGAGATTGGCTCAGAACTGTATTATTCTTATCGGCATTCTCGCCGGTTTTATTGACGCTGGCCTATGTTCGCTACGATATGCACGGTTTTGGAACCGAAGTGATTCAGCTTCTGGTGATAGGCATTTTGGGGACGATGATTCCACTGCTGATCATGCGAATGGTGGTAACGTCGAGCGAATCGATGGCTTTTGAAGCTAAAAAAGTCGAGCAGAACGATTTTGCTTTGCAAGCGTTCGTTGCCAGCTATTTTGTTCCGATTATTACTAGAGCATCGGAACTGGATATGTTCAAAACGGTGATCATCACTGGATCCATCATCTTGATCATTTGGCTCAGCAGTTCGATTCCCGCTCATCCTCTGCTTCGCCTCTTTCTGAAATTCAGATTCTACAAAGTCGAGTCTTGTAGCGGGATAGTCTATACGCTGATTTCCAAAAGAGAAATCAGAGATCCAAAAGATATTAAATTTGTAAAGCAAGTATCCAGTTCGATGCTGATGGAGGCGAATGATGCCATTTAATCTGTTCGCCATCGCAAGCAGCTCCGGCAATGTAAATAAAACCGCAAGGTTCAAGCTGTCCAAACAGGTTCAAGACGAACTGACCACTTACCTTAAATCTCAAGAGCAGCAGTTTAATGACTCGATTGAAAAAGAAATTAAGTTTGATGGAAAGTACAAGCCCGATCAAGGAGAAGTGCTGGTCGTCGACCACTATGACAACGCCGATAACCTCGGTCAAGCCATAAGAAATCCTCTTGGCATAGAGGAGATCGAACCATCGAACGATGCTTTTCGAGCCATCAAGGCCTTGTGCACCGGATATGTCGATGCTGATGGTAAGGTGGTGGTTCTCATACAAAATTTTGATAAGCGGAAAATTATCTCCACCGATGGTTTATCCATTTTTCATTCCGCCAACACCTATAAGAAAATCGATGGAATGGGTATAACGCTCGATACGAAATTGTCCGCCATACTTAAGGGCAAGACCTTGAGATTTTATAGCTTTCATGCATTACGGCAAATTTTTGATTTCAGCGCCTATTATCGGGAAGCCACGGACCAAGATATCAGTGATTTTGCATCGCAGGCCACTATAAAAGTGGCGGACCTTGCCGAGCTGGTCAAAATTTCCGATTCTTGGATAAGAAAGAAAATCTCGCTTATTCAGCAAAGTCGGATTCTCGAAACCGTGCCGATGCGGGACATCAAGGAGGTTGCCAAGCAATTCGATATCCCGCTGCGAACGGTTACCGAGCAGGGCAACGAACTGATCATGTTGCCGACAAAAAAGGCGGAGTTAAAGACAATTTTGCGATTTCTCGACGAAGATTACTTCACCTCGCCGATCTCGAAAACTCGCTACATAACCAACTCCAAGCGGGTTGTTAGAGAATAACCGCCGTTTGGCTGACTATACTAACCGTTCATATCCCCTAGTGGTTTCGTTCCGTA
>JAVMKH010000096.1:0-19076 GCA_031732935.1 Candidatus Contendibacter sp. | reverse complement strand
CGCCGTTTGGCTGACTATACTAACCGTTCATATCCCCTAGTGGTTTCGTTCCGTATCGATGGGTTTCGCTACGCTCAACCCATCCTACAACCCATTTTTTCGTAGGATGGGTTGAGCGTAGCGAAACCCATCATTGTGCTTTGTCAATCAATATTCTGTTGCCGAAAGTCCGCCAAGGAGGCGGCCGCGTAAAGAATCGGTTTGCCTTTTGGGTTGAGCGAGGTATTGAGGATGGCCTCCAACCCGTGTTGCTCCGCCAAAACGCGCAGCAAGCGGACCACGAAGCTACCTTCGTGCATTCGACCCAAGACCTGCACTCTCGAAGTGCCGTCGGCGTGAATGGCGGCCGGATAAAGCGCCTTGAATTCCGGAGGAGCCGGCAAGGCTAAATCCATGAACGGCGCGGCGGACGGAGACGGGCCGAAGAAGCGTTCGAAGGCTCTCTTCTCCATGATCGCCCCGAACGGGCGAAACGCTTCCCGTCCCTTGACCACCGCGTTCAAGACCCGTCGCAGGTCCGCATTTCGTGGGTCGGCCAGCAAGGAATGAAATCCAAGGGCGCGCGGTCCGGGCTCGTGGACGCCAGCCATCGTGGCGAGGATATCTCCTCGGACCAGCCGCTCGGCCGCCTGGTCCGCGTCCGCGTCGTCGCCGAGTATCGGCACAATGTGCCGGTCGGTGCCGCGCAGGGGGATCGACTGGAGCATCTCGAAAAAATCCCAACCGTCGCGCTTGCGCCAGAATCCGCCCAGTGGATCGGCCTCGCCGGGCAATTTCCCGAACCGCTGGAAATAGGCGGCGACCAGGTTGCCGATGCCTTGGCCGGTGTCGCCTGGCGCCAAGCTGCCTTGCACGGCGAGATCGGGGAAGGCGCCGGACAGGCGACCCAACAATCGGCAGTTGGTGGCCAGCCCGCCGCCGCACAGCAGGAGGCGCGGGCGGATGGCGCCGATCAGTGGAGTCAGGGCGGCGATAACGGCTGCTTCCAGCTCGCCCTGCAACCGAGCCGCCAGCGCCGCACCGGCGTCGAGCAGCCGCTCCGGCGCTGGCCGGGCCGGGCAGAGGCGCGCCAGGATGGCGATGCTGGTTTCCTCGTCGCGCGGCAACAGCGACAGAATCGCTCCATCGCGGCAATCGAAGAACAGCCGGGCATCGGGTCCAGTCGAGGAGTTCGCTAGACCGGCCAGCGCCATGGTCTTGCCCGCGTCGATATTTTCCCGCCAGCCCAGATGCCGAGTGATCCGGTCGTAGGTTTCGCCCAATCCGCTCAAGCAGCCGGCGATGGTCGGGTCGCGGTGGATCAGCCCGAGCCGGTCGCCGTCGAAGCGATAATAGGACTGGTGTTCGCCAGGTTGGCCGACCCGATCAGCAACAAAAATCAGGGCCGGCAGACTCAGAGTGCCGGCGTTGCGCGCGGCGAAGATCGCCTCGAAGGCGTGGCTTTCGTGATGCGAGTTGCGCCATTCGATGCGGTCGGGTTCGACTCCCAGGTCTTGCAGCGTCAGGCGCCCGTCGGGGCGCAGGTGGACGGGCGCCTCGCGGCCGGGGGTCGGCTCTCCCGAAGTCGAAATGACGAACCGCTCGATATCTCCAAAGTCCAGCCCGAATCCTTCCAATACGTAGTGCAAGGCTATCACCACGCCGCCGTCGTGCTTGCGGCGCGAAAGCCGTTCCTGCGGCAGGCTATGGATCTTTCCGTCCAGCAGAATCGCCACCGCGCCGTCGATCTGCCGCCGCCCGTCCTGGGTCATGGCGGCGTTCAGACCGATCCAGGGTTTCACCGCGCTCCGCCGACGGGCAGGCCGAATTCGGCTTCGAGTCGACCGATATAAGCAGCCAGTCGTTCCGGCAGCGGGGCCGGCGCGGATTGTGAAAGCTCCTGTAAAAATTCGTTACGACAGGAACAGCGCAATTCCGTTGCCGCGCCGATCAGCGCCGGGTCGTTGGTGTAGTTGTGGGCCGCGATCAGGCCGTGCAAGACGTGCCAGCACAGATCGCACGCCCTGGGTGCGCCGGAGTAGGGATTGCCGCTGGTGAAGCCCAGCACTCGGGTGCGGCGGCGATAATCGGGGGGCAGTCCGGCCAGAACCTCGAATACGCTGTAGAGCCAGGGAGTTTGGTAGCGGTAGGGGATTTCCGCGTCGATCTTGCCGGCCAGGTGGGCGCAGATCGTATTGCGCTTGATAGTGTTGGGGAACAGGGTGACGGTATCCGCGCCTCGGTCGTAGGCCCAGGTGATGGAACGGATCGCATCCTCGATGGCCTCGGCCTCGGTGAGAAACGGCGGCTTCAGCAACACGTAGCAATCGGCGATCACGCGGCGGGATTTCTGCCGCCGCTGCACGGCCAGAATCTCGTTGAACGCATGGGCAAATTCGGCGCGTCGTTCGCCCTTGTTGACCGCGACGCGCAACACCAATTCGTCGATGCTCTCGATACCGAAACCGAGCGCCAATTCGGTGACATGCGGCGGCAACAAATCCAGCAACGCTTCGATGCGGTCCTGGCGGACGGTATTGGCACGGGTTTCCAGGCCAAAGCCTTCCAGAAAAGGCAGAATCTTCAATGTGGAAACCAGCTTGGCCCGCAACTCGGCCGGCAGTTCCTTGGCTTCGAACACCGAACCGCCCGGTCCCAAATGCAGGAAGCGGGTGCCCGGATCGAGTTTCCGCAGTTCGGCCTCGAAATCGGCCAAAATGATCTCTTCGGGCGGCACGTCCCGCCGTTCGCCGAAATTGCACATGGTGCAACCAGCCTTGCGCGCCCAGGCGCAGCCGGCGTTGTGGTGCCAGATCAATACTTTGTGCGCGGGTCGGCCATACGAGCAAATCGGAATCAAATAATGTCCGGAACGCCAGGGGGCCGCTTCCAGCGGGAAGCGGCGGCGGAACTCGTAGGCCACGCGCGCCATCCGCCGCGCCAGGGCATCGATCTCAGCTTCCGAAGGCACGACGCAATCCTGCCGCCAGTTTGTCCAGCGCCGATTCGTCCTCGGCCAGCAGCAACACTGGCAGGCTGTAGGTTCGATCCGATTCGGCTACCAGGGCGCGCAGCGGCAGGACGCCGGTCGCTCCATCGAAGGCCAGCCCGGCCGCCTCCAACGAGCGGTCTACCGCATCCTCGTCGGCGAGATGGGTGCGGGACGCCTCGAATGCCCGGTAGCGCGCCATGCGCCCGCTGCGTTGCTGGATGCGCGCCACCAGCATGTGCAGGTCGAGCGGCGCCGAACGGCGCACGTTCAAATCCGCCAGAAAACATTGCCCGGCGCGCGTCAACACGAAATCCAGGTTGAACCAGCCGGCAAATCCCCGCGATGCCAGTCCCGCGCCGACCGCCTCGGTCAAGGCGTGCAAGCGCGGACGGTGGTCGGCTTCGAGTCGCGAGTCGAGGCTGCGGATGCCCCGGTAGGCCAAACCCTCGATCATTTGCTCGGAAAGGCCGGCGATCTCGGTTCCCGTCGCCGTCTGGCGAGCATCCAGCGTCACCGAAACATTGGTCCGCCAGCTCCCCACCACCCTTTCGACCACGTAAGGTTCCTCGCGCCACGCCCAGGCAAAGGCTTTCTTGCCCTTGCCCTTGCCGGACGCCCGCGCCGCGATGGCCTCCACCCAATCACGCCGATAGGGCTTACCGGCCCGCAGCATGACCGAGCCGGCGCCGCCGAGGGCGAAATTCGATTTCACTAACAAGTCGTGCTGACCCAGCCGCGCTGCGGTGATTTCCACTTGTGCGGCGTCGTGGCAAACCAGGGAAGGGGGCAGATGGTCGGCCAAGGCAGGAATCGACAGAAACAGATCCCGCATTCCCACCCGCGTGTTCCAGCAAAACACCCGGCCGTGCGGGCAGGGCGTTTCGGCTTCGACGGCGACCTGCTCTTTTTCGAGCGCCCGCGCGATCATCTCGGCCTGTCGGGTCCAGACGCAGGGGGCCAGCCGCACCGCGCCCGCCTCGTGAACGATCCGCATCAACGCCGCGCCGTTCGCGGAATCCTGCCAGCGTTCGTCCTCCCCGTGTTCCGGCAGCGCGGCGTAACATTGTTCGGGCGCCAGCCCATGCGCCAGCAGCACGCGGGCAGGGCGGCGGGAGGTTAGCGTCAGCGTGGGGCCGTCCACGTCCCACAGCGCCGCCTTGCAACCAGCGGAGGAATCCAGGGGCCAGGGACTGGCTTCCCGCGCGGCGTCGACCTGGGTGAAGGTTTGTTCCAGATTCCACCAGCGCAGAGTCAGGGGCAGCGCAGTCATGGCGGCTCGGCGGGCTTTGGCGGCGTCCGGCTTTTCGCGAGTGCAGCTTCGTAAGACAACAAGGCCGACGTCGACATATTGCCGGTATTCACGTTGATGATGGAGCGGGCAATGTTTTCCCGATTGACATCCAGCCAAAAACCTTGGCGGCAATCCCTGGCGAGGATAGCAGCGGCGGCGGCCATCCGCGTTGCGCCGTCGAAGCCGGGGTCGATACCGTGCAAATACGCTTGCGACAAAGCCCGCAATATCTTGGCATGGCCGGGATGTTCCCAAGACATGGGGAGACCTGCGGAACCTTCCAGCGTCGGTACCCGGAAAGTCACGCAATGGATGTTGCCGAAGACATCGGGCGCCGGGTTCCAGCGGCTGGCCAGGTGCCGGACCGCAGCGGTTGCCAGGGCAGTGAAGGTTTCGGTCTGGTCTTTCAGGATCAGCGGCAGGAGCAGGCAGGCTTGCAAGTTGGTGGCGGTGTCGGCTAAGTCGATGGGGGCATCGGCGGAAAAATCGGCGGCCCAACCCACCGAACCGTCTTCGCAGCGTCGCGCACTGGCGGTGAGCAGTTCGCCGTAGCGGGCGGCGGCGGCCAAAATATCGCCCTGTAAAGCGGGATCGCCATTGAAGAAGGCATCGAGCAGGCCAGTGAACGCCATGGAGGAAAAAAAAGGTACCGATGATGCCGCCGTGGGTTTACCAATAAAGCTTTCGGAACGGTAGCGATAAATCGGCCAGCCACCGTCCGGGTTCTGGTTGACCAGCACGAAGCGCGTCAAACCCGAGAGGGTTTCCATCAACCTCGGGCGTTCAGGTAGCGCTTGGGTTTTACGCCAAGCGACTTCCTGTACCAGAACGCTGACCAACTCGGCACTGGAAAACACCGTCGGGCGATCCGCGCCCGGATAATCGTCGTCGTTCCTCAGCAGTAGCGCACCGGCGTCTCCATAGGCGTCGTCAGCCAACAGATGCTCAAGGTAAGTATCGATCCAAGGTCCGGCCGCCTTTCTGAACGCCTGGATGCTCTCCGGCGCAAGCTCCGGAAAAAGCTTGGTTACATCGCCTGCCAGCGTATAGGCATCCAAGAAAGGAGTCGTCGCGGAAGCCGTGCCCGTATAGGAAAGCTTTGGACTTTCACCCGGCTCCAAACGGAAGAACGGCGTGACAAAAGGTAGACCACTGCTTGCCGCCGCCTGCAATAACAAAGGCCAAGCCTCCACCGCCATCCGCAACGCCGCCGTAGTGTCTACGCCAGCGCCCGTCGCGGTTGGCTTGGCCTCGCGCACGAAACCCACCGGCACCGAGGCCGGGGCGGAAAAGGGGAATTCATCCGGGCGGTAATCATCGAGATACAGCCTGGGCTTCAGTCGCAGCAAGCCGTCGTCCTGGCGTTCCAGCAGCCGCAGCTCGTTGGCGATGCGCCGCAGTTCCTCGCGGGTCTTGAAGCTCGGCAGGTCTTCCAGGGCGTTGATGACATCGAATTCCTCGATGCGCCCCGGCTCAATCTCGTCGGCCAGTTCCAGCAAGCGTAGATAGGCTTTCAGGCGGAATTCCACCTCGCGCACATGGCCGGGGCCACCGAACACCACGGCGGCGGCGAGCAGCCGATCTTGCAGGGATAAGCGTTTCTCGGCCATGGCTCAGGCTCCGAAGCCGATCCGCAGGCGGGTGTAGGTGCCCGGCAGATAGGGGCCGGGAAAGCGGTCGTAATAGGAGCCGTCCTCGCTGACCTCCGGCGTGCCCATCGCCGATACCAGACCGGGCGAGCGCGCCAGCGGCTCGACCACTTCGAGGCGAAAAGCCTCGTCGGACAAGTTGCCGAAGCCCAAATCGCTTTTCAGGGTTCCTTCCGCCAAAGGCCGGATCGCCGGCCAACCGCCGTCATCGTGGACCATGCCGCGCAAATACACGACGAACTCCTGGTAAAAGCGCCGTTGCGCCTCGGACATACCCTGGGGCGCGTGTTCGTTCAGCCACGCCTTGGCCTCGCGCTCGCCGATCATCCCTTCTTGATCCACCGGCTCCAGATGCCCGGCCATTTGCAACAGCGCCTTGAGCACGTCGCGGAAATTGGCCGAAGTCACCATCCAATCCGGCACCAGGGCGGCTTCGAGTTCCGGGGCGATGAAGCGCTCCCGGTCGGCGCCGGTCTGGTCTTCGGACAGATTGCCCCGGATTCGGTAGACCCGCTGCCGCATCGCGAGGTTGAAAAACGGGGGATTAAGCGGCTCCATCGGCACGTAGGCCAGCGCCGCCTCGCCGCCCATCGCCTGGCGGAAACCGGCGGATTTCAGGGTGAAATCGCCGAGCAGGATCAGGGTCATCCCGCCCTTGGCGTGAGCCTTCTCCACCAGATCGAGGGTTTGCCGAAAACGCTTGGGATGGGCCTTGATGTCCCATTCGTCGATCATCGCGAACGGGCCGCCGAGGTCGCCGGGCCGGATGCGCCCGCAGATCAGGGGGCGGTTGTTTTGTTGACCCAGCGCGTTCACCACCATGTTGATCAGAAAGGTCTTGCCGCTGCCCAGGATGTCCGACACCACGATGACGCGCGGATCCTTGGCCTGGACCCGCTCCACCACGAACGCGCGCGAGACATCGCGGTTGGCGAACAGGGCCGGGAAATTGTAGGCGTCAGTATGCGCGAACAGAGTTTCGGCATACTGGACGATTTCTCGCTTCTTCATGGTTTGACTTCGGGGGTAAGCTGGTAAGGAATCTTGCCGCGCGGGATGGCGGCCAAAACATCGAGCATCTTGTCCTTCAGGTGGCGGCTCATGCACGCCAACGGCTGGTTATCTTCCCACACCAAGGCGACGAATTCATCGGACAGGGCGTTGAGCAGGGAATAGGACTGTCCGCCCATGGCCGGACGGAAATGATGATTGAGGATGGAAAACACCTCCCCGGTGTTGAACGAGCGAATCTCGAACTCGTTGAAATTCACCGCCCACACCGTTCGCGCCAGATTGGCCTGTTGCCGAGTCAGGAAATAGGTTTCGCGCAGGGCCGAAGGCGGGAAACCGTCACCTTTTTCCTGCTCGTCGAACCATTTCACTTCGCGGAAGGTTTCCAGCACCGCGTCGTCGCCGATGTCGTGGGGGAAGTCGAAGCAGAGCGCGGTGGAGATGCCCAAATTGGTGTGGAGATGGCGGATCAGTTTCGCCAGTTGGCCTTCGTGGCGGGAAGCGGCTTCAAGCAGCAGTGTTTCGGCCGATGGCTCGCCGCGCAGCAGGCCGTATTCGAGATCGAACATTTCCCGTTCGTTCGCCATGTCGAAGCAGGCCAACAGCAGTTGCTTGCGGGTGCCTTTCAGCGCCCGCACCCAGCCTTGCCGGGCGAACTGGCGGAAGATGTCCTCGCGGATCATCCGTTCCAGCTCCTCGTTGAGGTAGTCGGCCTTCGCCAGCACCTTGACATCGATGGGCACGAACAGATCGAAGAGCCGGTATTCGCTGGCCCGGAGCCGGCGGATCATCTCGTTCAGCAGGGTGGTGGCGCCCTGTCCCGGCGGCACCAGGACCATGCTGCGGAAACCGCCCAGCACCTGATCGATCAGCCGCCGCATCTCCTCGCCGCCGTCGCGCAGGAACGGCTCCGACGGCGGTTCGGCCACATCGCCGCCGAGCAAGGGAAAGTGCGGCGGCAACCTATGCAGCCGCAACCAGTACGAATAGTTCTCCTCGCGATCAGTCGTCACGAGTTTCTCCTTGTCCAGCATCTTCCTCATCGAGTGCTGCGTAGACGTTTTTGATGGCTCGGATCAAGTTGTTGGGAAAGCGGTCTTCTTCCTTGGCTTCGACGGAGTTGGTTTTGAGGCAAACTTGTATATCCGGACGGTTGAAGTTGAAGCCCATTTGTGCGGCTTTCCGGTAGTTTCCAGCGCCGGTGACGAAGATTTTCTTTCTGAAAAATTTACCATATTTTTCAAACAATTCAATGCCTTCTAGTTCGTTTGCACGTTTGATATTGGCGTAAGCAATCGAGGGTTTCTCGTTTAATGCCAGATCGATCAGCGCGATGTCGATCAGGGGTTTTTCTTTTTGGCCTGTGTGCTGGTAAACCAATTTATCCATATAATCAGACACTGCTTGGCGCGTCCCGAATCCCTGTAATTCGTCGTCTGGTAAAAAGCCAAAATAGTCACGCCAACCAATAAATTTTTGGCGAAAATCGTCTTCATCCTCAATGATGAGAATTCGTCTACTCATCGACTTTTACTCCTATCTGTGTTAGCAATCGCATCATGAGATGCGCGCCTTGCCCGAATTTGCCGTTTTCGAAAATTTCACCCTGGTGAAGTTCGCAGAAGCGCTTGAGCATGTGCAGCCTTAAGACTCACCATGAGCTTCTCATTGTCCAGCGTCTTCCTTATCAAGTTCTGCGTAGGCGTTTTTGATGGCTTGGATCAAGTTGTTGGGAAAGCGGTCTTCTTCCCTGGCTTCGACGGGGTTGGTTTTGAGGCAGATCTGCATATTCGGCCGCTTGAAATCGAACCCCGCCACCATGGCCATCCGGTAATTCGCGGCGGAGGTCAGAAATATCGTCTGGCGGAAGCGGTTTTTGTACTTTTCATAGATGTCGATGCCTTCGAATTCCGTGGGTTTCTTGATTCTCGCGTAAGCGAGCGAGGGTTTTTCGTTCAATACCAAGTCCAACACGGCGATATCGACAGCCCAGTCCAATCCATTCAGAAAACCCATCGTCTTTCTACTATTGCCAAAATCGTGCAGTTCGTCGTCCTTTCGAATGTCCAACTCGTGGCGCGAGCGAACCAGGATGTCGCGGAAATCGTCCTCGTCTTCAAGAATGAGGATGTGTCTGGTCGTCGATTGGATCATTGGATGTATCCTGCTTGACGGGTAGGCGCATGACGAAACGCGCGCCTTGCCCGAATTTACCATTTTCGAAGATTTCGCCCCGGTGAAGTTCGCAGAAGCGCTTGAGCATGTGCAGGCCCAAGCCCTTGCCGCCCTCCCGCCAAGTCATATAGGGATGGAAGATCAGCATCTTGTCGCCGTCGTCGATACCGGGGCCATCGTCCTGGCAAACGATTTCCAGCATCCGCTCGCCATCGGGCATCAGACGCAAGGATACGGAAATTTCGATCCTGGCGGGTTTGTCATGCCGCGATTTGTCCGTTTTCCAATCCGTCCAGTAGCGGGCATTGGCAATTAATTCTTCCACGCAATCCACCAATCCCGCCCGATCGACTTCCATGCGTCCACGCGTTCCTGGTCTCGCCGCGAAGGGGATCTGCCGGGTTTCGGCTACCGACCGCAATTCGGAAACCACATCTTGAATATCCTGTTCGCGGCGGTCGAGCCCCTGAACCCTGCGGCCTTCCAGTAGGTTCAACCGGTCCTGCACTTCGTTCGTGATCTTGTGCAGCCGCTCGAACACGTCCTCATCCCAGTCGGCGCGGGCGCGGCGGCGGTGAAAGTCGACCAGCAGCTTGAGCGAACCCAGCTTGGTGCTGAGTTTGTGCTGGACCGTATCGATCAGTTTTTGCCAGGCTTCCGCTTGCTCCAGTCGCTTTTGCCGGCCAGCGACGACTTGGTATTCGTGCTGGTAGCGCTTCAGCTCGTTTTCGAGTTTCCCTTTTTCCGAGCGAATCTCCTGAAATCGCACCCGCAACTCCTCCAGTTTGGCCGCCATCTCGCCAAAAAATTGTTGGTGGATGGCCGGAAACCGGTTGGCGAAGGACTCCAAAGCCTGCGGGCCATAAAATTTGAACTTGCCGCCCAAGGGTTTCCAGGTCGGGTCCATCGACTCCGGGAGCGATTCGCCTTGCGCGGACAGCACAACCAGTCCCAAGAATTCGTCGTTGCCGATGCTCAGAGCGTTTCCCGCATAGTCGCGCATGTGCGCTCGCAGTTGCTGATCCGTGAGTTGCATCGCGGCGAGGACAGCTTGCTGCGCGGTCGAGTCCCAATCGAACACCGCGATGATCTGACCGACTTGTTCACCGCTGGCCAGTGTCAAGGGCAGGCGCGAGAGGGCGGTAAAAGGTTGTCCGCCGGTTTGCACGGTCTGTCCGCCCCAGGCTTGTACCAGCGCCTTCCAGAGTTCGAGAGCATTCAAATCGGGCATGGGGTGTTCTTCCTTGTATTATTGAATCTTTTACTACTCCGTCCTGCCCGCTAGGTACGTTGACCAGGAAGGAGAACAAACCAACCGAGCGTGAGTTTTCAGTTTTCACAAGTTGACGTTTGACAAATGGTGCATACAATAACATCCTGATACAGGGTTTACAATATTATTGGGCGATGGCCCGACGCTATATCAAGTGAAGAATCAAGTCGAGGAGGATTGACGTGATAACTATGCCATCGGTTGTATCGATTGATGAATATACTAAGGCCGTCGGTGAAGATAAGAGCCAGGATAGTAATTTTGCCAAAATCGTGGACATATTAAAAAGCATTTCGGATAATGTAAAAGAAAAAGCAGCAGCTGATAAAGGAAAGCTGATTAATAGACAACCATACTACACGGCTAAAGAAGTATCAGATAAGATCAGTTGTGCTGATCTGGAACGCTTTATTAGAAAGGTTAATAAAGAAGAAAGCTCTATTAAAAAATTTTATGTATTAATTCAAAAAAATAAGTGTGGATTTTGTGAAACGCAAATTGATGAAAAACATTCTTCATTTTACCATATTTTCAATTTGGCTCGATTGGGATTGAACTTGGGAAAAAACAACTTAACATTCAAGCTGGCAATTCCGGTTGTCGATATCACTGGCTTATGTTTACTGTGTTTTGATTGCTTTCGAAATAGTCAGATTCTATATGTCTTATCACATGGTCTTAGCCTTAGCATGGACGCCTTAGAAGATCCTATAAACCCGCTTGATCTAAATACATCGCCATTTTTAATTTTGCCTAATGGCTATATTACTGAGGAATCTATTGGCAATGGCAACAATATGGATGTTATGAAACGAGGGTGGTCGACAATCCACGAAATGAACCTTAACCGCCCTCAACTAGTTAATAAACGTAAGGAGGCTTATAAGAAGATAATAGATCTATTAAAAGTGCTGATGAATCCGGAGCAACCGAATAAACCCGATAAATGGATGGAACAGATTTTTTCAACTCAGCTTCCTTATCCACTGGCGCGCTACTCTGCTTTAGAAAATTCTTTTGGCAAAACCGAGGCTAGAGTGCAAACTCAAGGTGGAAGCTTTCAAATCAGTGACTTTATCCGCGCTTATGGATATCTTGAAGAGGCCAGACGCCATCCTAAGTTAGCAAATAGTTCTTGGCGGCCTGATTTACTTACTCAGTGGAATGTAGAAGGATCACATAATACTATCCAAGATGGATTCGACGCCCTGCAAAAAAATTTTCTCTGTTGGCTGGATGAGGCGCCATTGCAGTCCCAAGGTTATCTACCGCCTCATTACCCACCACTTCCCATGCGCCCGCCGCGCTTTATACGTAGCTTCACGATAAAAAATTATCGTGGACTCACAACGCAAACGATTTGTCTTGATCCCCCTCACTCGACAAACGAAGATCCAGACACTGTCCAAGCTGCGGTTCCCGTCCCCGATGCGGCTTTTCTGGCGGACAACGCGGCGGGTAAGACCCGATTATTGCAGGCTCTGGTTTGGGCTTTGGCTGGATGTAACGATGTAGAGGAATTCCGTAAGCAAGTTCCCGACCATTACCTCCCCAAAGGAACCATCATCACCATCGAGTTTTTCGACCGTCCAGAGACTGAGAGGTTGGAAGTCAAATTTCCCAATGGTTTTCCAAAAACAGGCCAATATACGCGACAACTTGACAGGAAAGATTATTCATCTCGCATCCCGGTGCTCGCCTTTGGTTCTAATCGCGCGCCTGCTACCAAACCCAAGTCCGGTGAGAATTCTTTGCCACCGAAAGAGTATTTTATCGAATGCGCCATGACCCTGCTTAGAAGAGATAGTCATGTGCCGCATCCACTGCATTATCTGCCCTTCGAGAAGTTCGAGTGGTTCAGGCCCAGCGAGAAAAATTCGCAGGACAACTTGAAAGTTCGGGTAATCCGTTGGCTGTTGGACGGACTTCTCCCGCCAAAAACGGGGGAAGCTAATACCATGAAGGTGCATTTCGAACCGTTAGAAAATAAACAAAATCAGTCACATGATCAGCCAAAAGCCAAATTGGAACTAAACGGCATCGAACAGCTTGTTCCATTCGAGAATTGGAGCGAAGGCTTCCAAACCATCTATACTCTGGCGCTGGCGGTGATCTTCGACATGATGGCGGAAGATTCTTGGGCACCACCCAACACCGGCCTGCAAACCACCATGTCGGGCATCGTGCTGATCGATGAGTTTGACGCCCATTTACACCCTCGCTGGCGCGTGCAAATTCTCAAGCAAATGAAAGCGGTATTTCCGAACGTGCAATTCATCTTTACCACCCATGATCCGGTGATACTGCGCGGGATGCCGACATCGAATGTATTCCGCCTGCCGGCTCCAAAAAATGGCAGGGTCACGCCGACCAACCTGGAGGAAGCCACGTACCTGACCGGTTTCGAGATTGACGATCTGCTGATCTCGAAACTCTTCAGCATGGATATGCTGCGCGATGAGGAAGAGGCTGAATACTATGAACGGTACTTGTTCCTCTTGCTGAAAAAGGCCCATGCGGATCGGGCAGCCGGAAAGCCGGAAAAAGCTGAAAAACATCCTAAACTGAACAAAACTGAAGAAGACGAACTCGAATTTCTCCGTCGCCGCTGTGGCGGAGGCTACGCGGGTCTGGGGCATCCACGAGATCAGTTGATCTTGCCGGTGATCGATACTATCTATGCCGAATACTTGGATAAAGGAAAAAAATCATCCAAAAAATCTGGCGACACACCGGACGAGACCGTGAAAAAATTGCTGGTCGAAATTTGGAATCGTTAAATCATGGCTAAACATCCTTTTCGCCATCCAACAAGAATTTCTGAAACGCATGGAAAATTGCTTCTGGAACTTAAAAAACTTGAAGGAAAATCTGTACAAATCGAAGAGAAAAAAGATTCTCTTTATGGGAGATTTCGTGATGCCGAGGCGAATCGCTATAAAAGCGCTTCCGATTATCACTGCTGCTACTGCGGAGAAAAGCGGGATCGGTTGGATTTGGATCATTTTCGCCCAAAAGGTACTCCCAAGCACCAACATCCCAGGTCAGATTTGCTGAAATATTATCGCTTACTTGCGGGCAAGATTAATCAAAATAAACTTAGCCAAAATAAATTACCCGAACGAAAAGAAGAAAACTTCTTCGTCGATTATCTCTATCAAATAGGTTATGCTGAACTTTGCATTGATCAGAATAACATTGTTCCTGCTTGTCCTGATTGTAATACTGGTGGAAAGAATATTCGCGATTTTGCCGATAGACCACACAAATTCGGTAAACTAAATCGATTTCCGGTCAAAAGAAAAAAACCTAATTTACCCTTGCTGCTGCATCCAGGCGAAGTGAGCTGGGAAATCTTGCTGGATTACTTTGACTTTATCGACTTGGCGGACGCTCGTCTAGAAGGCGCTGCTCCTTGGAGTGGAACCGTTCGAGCGACGATAGTTATACCACGATTTGAAAAAACCGATAAAATTATTAAGGCCGCGACGGCAATCGAAATCTTCGGCCTCAACCGCAAGGCTCTGTCCGAGCAACGATTTAGAATGCGGCAACTGTTTCGTGGTATCCTGCGCGGTGCCGCGAATTCGGCAAAAATCGCCAAGGGCGATCCGCAAAGCCCAACCCAATTTGTCAAGCAACATATACCGCTCCACGCCGCCGCCTTCGCGATTCGCGCTTTCATCTGCGAAAATCCCCACAAGCTGGCGCTACTCGACGTGTTGCGAGAATGGTTGGGAAACGAATTCTCGCGCATCGAGAACCTGGATCGATTTCTGTCGCCCACTCTATGAAGGCGATGGCGATGATCACGGCAGCCGCTGATCGGAGGTGACGGGATGGTCAGCGCCCGCGAACCCTTTCCGCGCCGCCGCTATTCCGCCACCGCCGCTTCGTATCGCCGCATTGCTTCGTGGTAATACACCCACACGCACAGCTCGCAACCCCGCTCGCAACACTCGCCTTCGACCGGCGGCTTCGGAGGAATCGGCGGCGGTAAAAGCGGCGCGGGCGAGAGCGGCGGCGTTTCCGCGAGCGCCGCCCGCAAATCGTTGTCGGACATTCGGACATCCCCCTCAAAAGCGGCCGATCAGCCCGGCGACCCACTTGCGCGCTTCCTCCACCAGCAGCATGCTTGACGCAATCGTCGCCGACAAGGCCCAATCGTTCAGATTCAAATCCACCGTGTCGAAGGATAGTGCCCTATAATTTCCTGGACCGGGTATCGCGACGGATCATCAACGAGGTGCGCGGTATTTCCCGCGTGGTGTACGACATCTCCGGCAAGCCGCCGGCGACCATCGAATGGGAGTGAGCGGAGCCCTCAGAGATGCTCACCCTCGACATAACAACCAGAACGAAAATTCCTTTCCCTACTTTCCCATTTTCGAACAGGAACTTAAGGTCGGATCCATGCTTATTAAAACCACCCGTTCAGAATCGAAATCCTGCCAAGGTGAATTCGCCCGCGAGCGATTTTGCCGATTGCCGCTGACAGGTATCCTTGGGATCGCGTTGTTCCTGGCGTTGTTCACCGCGATGGCCGAAGCCCAGATAGAAGGTCAGGAACTGCCAGGTTCCGAGGGGGTGAGGGAGACCACCGAACAGATCGCGGAACGACAACCCCCCGGCCCTACTCCCCCACATCCGGATCACGAATTGGAATACCCGGATCGTAGCCATCTGCCGCAAAACCCGAATGCGCCGAGCGTCTCGCAATATCCTCCCCGGCCGGACGAGGATGAATCCCTCAAAGTCACGCCACTGAGCCAAGGTCCAGAGCGCGCGGCGCTCACGCACACCACAGCTCTTTCCTTTGATGGTCCCACGCTCACCGATACCGGGGCTTTTCCGCCCGACTCCATGGGCACGATCGGCCCGACGCAGTACATCGCGTTCGTCAACGGCCGCATTCGTTCGTATACCAAGGCTGGCGTGGCGGACGGTGTGCTCAATGCCGATCCCGACGTGTTCTTCGCCTCGGTGATGACGCCGGTCGGTGGTTCGGTGGTCCTCAACTTCACCAGCGATCCTCAGATTCGCTACGACCGCTTCACCGCCCGCTGGATCCTCACCATCATCGACGTGCCCTGCACGAACGCCACCTGCACGACAACAGCCGCCAATCGCGTGCTGGTCGCGGTGAGCGACGCGGCGAGCAACGGCACGATCAGCGCGGGCACCGTCTGGACGTTCTTCCAGTTCCAGGCCGATCCCGGCACCAACTTTTGCGACTACCCCTCGCTGGGCGTCGATATCAACGCGCTTTACATCGGCTGCAACATGTTCAGCAGCGCTGGTTCCTTCGTCGGCACCAACGGCTACGTGGTGCGGAAATCGTCGGTGTTGGGCGCCGGGCCGATCACCGTCACCTTGTTCGCCAACCTGGCGACGGGGGCGGGCGCTGGGCCGGAATCGCCGCGCGGCGTTGACAATTTCGATGCGACCGCTACCGAGGGCTACTTCGTCGGCCCCGACAACGCGACCTTCAGCACGATCATGTTCCGCCGGGTCAGCAATCCGGGTTCCGCGACCCCAACGATCTCGGCCAACATCAGTGTCACCGTGCCGACGACCACACTGTCTGGCGCCCAGACCATCCGCTTCGTTCAGCACGCCGGGAACGCGGGTGGCAACAACGGCCTTCTCGACTCACTCGACGACCGGTTCTACCAGGCGATGATCCGCAATGGTCGGCTGTGGGCGGCGCACAATTTCACGGTTGACACTGCCGGTGTCGCAAGTACGGTGGCAGCGTCGCGCAACGCCACCCGCTGGTATGAATTCCAGAACCTCACCACCACGCCGACGCTGGTGCAGTCGGGCACGGTATTTGACAATGCACCTACCCGAGCGGCAGCGCGACAGTACTTCATTCCATCGATCACGGTGACGGGGCAGGGACACGCAGTCGCCGGCTTCACCATGGCCGGTACGCCAGTGGGCGCCACTCCAGCCTACGTAAGCCGGCTTTCGAGCGACACGCTCGGCACCATGACCGGACCGCCCACCACCGCCGCCACGCTCTTTGGCACCACCACCGCGAACTACAACCCACCCGCCGATCCCGGCGGTGCCAGCGGTCGCCGCTGGGGCGATTACTCCTTCACGGTCGTGGACCCACTCGACGACATGACGGTGTGGACGATCCAGGAGTACAACCAGACGCTCAACAGCTATGCGGTACGAATCGGCAAACTCCTCGCGCCACCGCCAGCGACGCCCACCTGTTCCGGAAGCCCGATCACATTTTCCGGCCCCACCGGCAACGTGGTCATCGACGCCACTTCGTCCAATGGCTCGGGTTTTTACGATCCGGGTCCCAACCTGCCGGCGCCGGCCCGGCCGTTCAACCACCTCTCGGCGACGGTGACGAACGCGACCGTCAACAGCGCGACCTACAACTCGCCGACCCAGATAACCCTCAATATCACGGCGCTCGCCACGGGGTCTCAGAACGTCACCATTACCAACCCCGACGGCCAGAGCGTGACGGCTAACGGGTGCATCGACGTCCAGACGGCGGTCGTGGCGGACCTGGTGATCACCAAGACCGATGGAGTAGCGACGGCAGTACCCGGCGGGTCGGTGACCTACACCATCACCGCTTCGAACGCGACGGCCGTTCCGGCGACGGGCGCCACGGTGGCGGATACGTTCCCAGCGGTACTGACCTGCACCTGGACCTGCGTGGGCGCGGGCGGCGGCACTTGCACAGCCTCAGGTTCGGGCAATATCAATGACACGGTCAACCTGCCGGCCGGCGCGAGTGTGACCTACACCGCGAGTTGTGCTATTGCCGCGTCGGCAACCGGTACGCTCAGCAACACCGCGACCGTGACGATCGCCGGCGATCCGAACGCCGCCAACAACAGCGCGACCGACACCGACACGCTCACGCCCCAAGCCAACCTCGGGATCACCAAGACCGACGGGGTGACGACGGCCGCGCCGGGCGGCTCGGTGACCTACACCATCACCGCCAGCAACGCCGGCCCGAGCGACGCCGCCGGCGCCACGGTGGCGGATACCTTCCCAGCGACGCTGACCTGCGCGTGGACCTGCGTCGGCGCGGGTGGGGGCACCTGCACCGCCTCGGGTTCGGGCAACCTCAACGACACGGTGAACCTCCCCAGCGGCGGCAGCGCCACCTACACCGCCAGTTGCACCATTGCGGCCTCGGCCACGGGCCCGCTGAGCAACACCGCCACGGTCGCCGCTCCCGGCGGGGTCACCGACCCCACGCCGGGCAACAATTCAGCCACCGACAGTGACACGCTCAGCGCCTCGGCCGATCTGTCGATCACCAAGACCGATAATTCGACCACCTACACGCCGGGCGGCTCGACGACCTACACCATCACCGCCAGCAACGCCGGCCCCAGCAACGCCACCGGCGCCACGGTGGCCGACACCTTCCCAGCGACGCTGACCTGCGCGTGGACCTGCGTCGGCGCGGGCGGGGGCACCTGCGCGGCGGCGGGCGCGGGCAACCTCAGCGACACGGTGAACCTCCCCAGCGGCGGCAGCGCCACCTACACCGCCAGTTGCACCATTGCGGCCTCGGCCACGGGCCCGCTGAGCAACACCGCCACGGTGGCCGCCCCCGGCGGGGTCACCGACCCCACCCCCGGCAACAACAGCGCCACGGACAGCGACACCCTGGCGGCGAGCGCCGATCTGTCGATCACCAAGACCGACGGGGTGACGACGGCGGCGCCGGGCGGCTCGGTGACCTACACGATCACGGCGGCCAACGCCGGCCCCAGCAACGCCACCGGCGCCACGGTGGCGGATACCTTCCCAGCGACGCTGACCTGCGCGTGGACCTGCGTCGGCGCGGGCGGGGGCACCTGCGCGGCGGCGGGCGCGGGCAACCTCAGCGACACGGTGAACCTCCCCAGCGGCGGCAGCGCCACCTACACCGCCAGTTGCACCATTGCGGCCTCGGCCACGGGCCCGCTGAGCAACACCGCCACGGTGGCCGCCCCCGGCGGGGTCACCGACCCCACGCCGGGCAACAATTCAGCCACCGACAGTGACACGCTCAGCGCCTCGGCCGATCTGTCGATCACCAAGACCGATAATTCGACCACCTACACGCCGGGCGGCTCGACGACCTACACCATCACCGCCAGCAACGCCGGCCCCAGCAACGCCACCGGCGCCACGGTGGCCGACACCTTCCCAGCGACGCTGACCTGCGCGTGGACCTGCGTCGGCGCGGGCGGGGGCACCTGCGCGGCGGCGGGCGCGGGCAACCTCAGCGACACGGTGAACCTCCCCAGCGGCGGCAGCGCCACCTACACCGCCAGTTGCACCATTGCGGCCTCGGCCACGGGCCCGCTGAGCAACACCGCCACGGTCGCCGCTCCCGGCGGGGTCACCGACCCCACGCCGGGCAACAATTCAGCCACCGACAGTGACACGCTCAGCGCCTCGGCCGATCTGTCGATCACCAAGACCGATAATTCGACCACCTACACGCCGGGCGGCTCGACGACCTACACCATCACCGCCAGCAACGCCGGCCCCAGCAACGCCACCGGCGCCACGGTGGCCGATACCTTCCCAGCGACGCTGACCTGCGCGTGGACCTGCGTCGGCGCGGGTGGGGGCACCTGCACCGCCTTGGGTTCGGGCAACCTCAACGACACGGTGAACCTCCCCAGCGGCGGCAGCGTGACCTATACCGCAAGCTGTTCG
>JAVMKH010000095.1:0-4382 GCA_031732935.1 Candidatus Contendibacter sp. | reverse complement strand
GGTGCAACCACTTCGTTACTGTAGAGGCGGCATCCGCTTCCCATTCGGACGTCCGGCGCCAGATCACCAGCGGTACGCTGTTGCCGAACACTTGGCCGGGGGTCAGCCCCGAATCGGTCAACCCGGTCACGTTCAGAAAAACCACGGCCGGATGAGGTGGGTACTGTTTGAACCAGCCAGCCAGTTCGCTCAGGCTCAACCAGCCGTCGTCCAGCAGCAACCCAGGCTGTTTTTCCTGCCGGCTTCCGCTCGCGCAAACGTCAACCAGGTGCGGCCTCATGCCGCACAGTGCGCGCTCCAGTTCGGCGCGAGTGCCGACCTGCCGCACGTAATCCGCGTGGCGCCCGGTGGGGCAGATTTGCCGCAGGGCCTCGCCAATCGCCTGGGGATGGTAAGGATCGGGTGTTCCCGACGCCGGCGCGACGATCAGCGCCGGGCAGGGGGTCGAGGTCTTACAATCCTCGGTCGGGTCCAATACGCCAGTGGTGGTGAATGTCCAGCCTCGCTCGCTCAACCGGTAGTGGTTCCAAGTGATCAAGCTCCACGGCAAGGCCAGCAACAGCGGTTCCTCGGTGCAGATGCGCAGGCGCACCGGATGGAGAATCGGATTGGGCCGGGGTTGCGGGGCAGGTTGTTGGAAGAGGTGGCGGAAAACCGGCTCCCATTCCGTTTCGGCGCCGAACAGCAACTCGAACAGCGCGCCTTGCGGGTCACCCCGCGCTGCCAGCACGTCTTGCCAAGCGTGTGTGGCAGAGGCGATGGCTTCCATCCCCGGCAAGTAATAGCGGATGTCGAGCGCCTGGTTGCGCTGCGCCAGGTGGATGGTGAGGGTGTTGGATCGAAATATCCGTTCAGTTCCCCCCTTTGAAAAAGGGGGGTTGGGGGGGATTTCCGGCACGCCCGGCCTTGGTGGTGGAACGGGTGTTTCCTTGGCCAGCTCTCGGAGATGTTGAGCCAATTGCTTGTAAACTCGATCCCGCTTGGTCGGGCTTAACTCTAAAAGCGGTTTGTCGGGGGTGCTGAAACCTTGAATCGGGGTGATTTTACCAGTGCGCTTCACCCCTCGCCGGTCGGGGAAGGGGATTTCGAGAGCCGTATCGAAAGGTCTCAGAAATATCGGCAGTACGGTCATTTCGCCCGCGTCCGCGCGAGCCAAAATGCGCGGGAGTTCCGTGCCCAAGATAAAATCCGAATTGAGGAAATCCTGCGAGACCAGCAACACCGCGACCGTGGCGGTGGCCAGGGCTTGGTCGATCTCGGCGCGCCAATCTTCTCCCGGTTTGATTTGGTTATCCGTCCAGTTGCTGATCAGGCCCTCGCGCCCCAGCGGCTTCAGAAACCGCTCCAATTCTTGCAGCGCCTTGGGGTCTCGGTGGCTGTAGCTGACGAAGATCTTGTGCTGGTCCATGGGCTTCTTCCCGGTCGCGGCACCGTGGAAATCAAGTCGTTGGGTTTGAGTGAATTCTAGTGATATTGTTGGGTTACGCGCCACGCACCGACCCAATCTACAATCACGATTGATTTCGGATTGCTATAGCCGAGCCAGCGTGATGAAGTCCCGCACGGAAACGATCCTGGTTCCGGCATGGCTGTCGAGCGCGAGCCGCTGCGACTTGTCGCCAGTCACGAGATAGTCCGCCTTGCCACCGGACGCGATGGACAGCAGGTCATTGTCGTAAGGATCGGGAGAGACCTCGACCGGGGGCAGCGTCTTCACCAATACGGCCACTTCGCGCAAGTCGTTGACGAGACGACCGGCCTGCGCCGGTTTCAGGCGGGCGCTGATTTTGGGATAGCGCATCACGCGCATCAGTTCGTCAAGCTGCGGGGTCGCCGTCAACACCGTGAAGCGGCCCTGCCGCCAGTGCGTGATGAGCTGACCGGGTAGCGAAAATTCCATCAGCAAGGCGCTGACCAGGACGTTGGTGTCCAACACAACCCGCATGAATCAGGGCTCTTTCCCGGCGGTGCGGGCCAGCCGCTCCCGCGTCTCGTTGCGAACCTCTTCGGCGGCTTCGTCGATCAAATCTTGCAGAGCCGCCGGCTCAAAGCCGGCAAATCCCGCCCGCGTTTCGGCCAGCGTCTGATCAAACACGCGCCACCTGACGGCGTCTTCGATGAACTTGGACAGATCGCCTTTTTTCAGGCCGCGCCGCGCCAGCAGACTGCGGACGGCAATATCGGTGTCCTTGGACACCGTGACCGTCCAGCGCGTGGTGTTGTCACCGGACATCATTCACCTCTGGTGTTAGACGTATAAACATCTATCTACATATCAGCTTGGGTGCGAAGGGGCAAGTTTTTTTCTGAGCCGGTTGGTCAGGAGAAGCCAGCGCGACACTCTTCTTCCCCGGGATTGAGTAGTGCACTACGCTGAAGGGTGTAAGAGTCTGTACAAAAACCCCCCTCTCCCGGTGGGAGCGGCGCGATCGTTCCGCGAGCGGGGGGCGTCAGCCCCCTGTTTCGCGGAATGCGACCAGGCGGCGGCGATAGCGGCTGGGGCGGAAACAGCGGACTCACGTCCGCCGCTCGCCGGCGACCCCAAGCGCCATCGGCGGGCGCGGCGTCGTGGGGTATGTATGCAATTGCGTATCCTACGGAGGTTTTATCAATCAATCAGTCGGTTAGTATTTATATAGCCTCTAAATATCCCCTTGGGAGAACCGAGATGCCTGAAGTTGTCGCCCCCGATGGTTTGAACAAGTTCCAACGCTACCGGGCGAGCAAGCACCGGCAGGGTATGAAGTTGCTGCGCGTTTGGGTGCCGGACCCCGCCGCGCCCGGCTTCGCGGCGGAGGCGCGGCGACAGGCAGCTTTGCTGCGCGGCGCCCCGGAGGAGCGCGAGGCGCTCGATTTCATCGAGGCCGCCGCCGATATCGGCGAGGATTGGACGCGGTGAGACGCGGAGAAGTCGTGACCGTGGCGGTGCATGGGGATTACGGGAAACCTCGCCCGGCGGTGGTGATTCAGTCGGATGGGTTGGTCGAGACCGATAGCGTGCTGGTCTGTTTGCTGGCAAGCACCGTGCGGGAGACGCCCCTGTATCGGCTCACCGTACCGTCCACTCCAGAAACCGGGTTGCAGCAGGCTTCCCAGGTCATGGTGGACAAGATCATGGCGGTCCGACGCGACAAGTGCGGCCCTCCCATCGGACGGCTCGACGAGGCAGGCATGCTCGCGCTCAACCGGCTGCTGGCGCTGGTGGTCGGTTTGGCGGATGGATGACGGCGGTTCAAGCCCTCGGAAATCCCCCCCAACCCCCCTTTTGCAAAGGGGGGAGTTGCGGCGGGAGAGCCGCATCCTTCCAACTTCGGGACGACCCGACATGAATGCGAGAAAACTGTTTGCAGCCTTGCGCTGGCTGGATTACCAGCCGGCTGTGATCAACATTATCCTAGGTGTCACCACTGGTCTGATGCTTGGCGAGTTGTTGTTCCAGACCTCGCCGCTGATGGCCGGGGTTGGTTCCGTGGCGTTGCTGGGCGGGGCTGTCGTCCTGGCTTGGAGCGGGGAGCCGATTGCGGTGCTGGTCAGGCCGACGCCCACCTCTCCACCATCACCGCCGGTCGGGCCGAAACTCGAACCCAAACCCGAACCGCCGCCACTGGTGGAATTGGTCGACATTCCCGCCGGTGCCTTTTTCATGGGAAGCGATGAGTATGACTCGGAAAGGCCGATCCACGAGGTCCGGATCTCGGCTTTCCGGTGCATGAGGTTCCCGGTCACTCGGCGACTTTATCAGGACATGATGGGAAAAGACCTTGGCTGGCCGGAGGGCGAAGCCGACGACAGACCGGTCAACCAGGTTTCCTGGTATGACGCCATCGAGTTCTGCAACCGCTTGTCGGAGCGGGAAGGCTTGACGCCTGCCTATCGCCGTAGCGGTAACAACGTATCCTGGGATGCCACCGCCGACGGTTATCGCCTGCTCACCGAAGCCGAGTGGGAATACGCCTGCCGGGCCGGTAGCCGGACGCGCTATTCGTTCGGGGACGACGAGCGCAAGCTGGGCGAGTATGCCTGGTATCGGGACAATTCCGGCGATGCTCCCCATCCGGTCGGCACTCTCAAGCCCAATCCCTGGGGGCTGTACGATATGCACGGCAACGTATGGGAGTGGTGCTGGGATTGGTACGGTTCCTACCCTTCCGAATCGCAGCCCGATCCGATGGGACCACCCGCCGGCAATAGCCGGGTGCTGCGGGGGGGCTCCTTCGGCGGGGCCGGGTTCCTGCGCTCCGCGGGCCGGGGCTGGAACTGGCCCGAGGTCGGGAACCAGGGCGACGGCTTCCGCTGTGCGCGGGGTCCTCGCCGCCAGCCTTGACGCTTGCGGGAGAGAGATAGGAGAGGCAGTGGAAAATTCAACAGGTGCGTGGATTACA
>JAVMKH010000094.1:0-4485 GCA_031732935.1 Candidatus Contendibacter sp. | reverse complement strand
CCGGCGTAGGTGACCCAGTCGCCAGCGAAGCGGAAGGGAATGGCCGCCGCCACGGCGGCCAGCGCGGCGCTTCGGCGCATGATCACGGCGCTGGCGTTGATGATGGCGTTCTTATGGGCCAGCGCCAAGTTCAGTTCGTCCTGACCAGCGGCACGGTAGGCATGGCGCCAGCGTTCGGGGTCGAGGTCGTCGGTCCAGGCCAGATAGTCCGGACCGAGGGGTTCGCCGTCCGGTCCCACAGGCATGGACTGGCAGTAGGCCAGAGCCACACGCTCGTCGGTGAACCGAGCCAGCAGGGCGTCGAGCAAGCCCGGCTCGCAAAAATCATCCGATTCGGCGACCCAGACCAGCTCGCCCCGCGCCATTTCCAGCCCTTTTTGCCACTGAGCGAAGGGATTGCCCGAATTGCGCTCGTTGAACGAGAGCCTCACCGCGGCCCGGCCGGCATGGCTGTCGATGATGGCGTGGCTGGCATCGGTGGAGGCATCGTCGAGAATCAGTGTTTCGAAATCGCGGAAGGTCTGGCTGAAAATCGAATCGAAACGCTGCCGCAGCCAAGGAGCGCAATTGTAATTCGGCACGATCACGCTCAGGGGGTGGGGCCTGCCCGCGAGTTCGCGACACAGAGCAAGAATGCGCGGCGCCTCGTGGTCGCTGACATGGGTGGCGAGCAGTTTCTCGCGGGCGGCTGCCCCAAGCCGTGCCCGGAGATCCGGGAGCCGGGCCAGCAGTTCCACCTTTTCCGCCATCGCCGCCACGTCTTCGAAGGGGACTACAAAGCCGATCTCGTCAGCCACAAATGCCGACATCCCCCCCGCGTCGGCGAAACAGATGATCGGCAGCCCGCATTCGGCCGCTTCGAGGCAAACCAGCGGAAAGGGATCTTCTCGTGAAGGGAGCAGGAAAATATCGCCGGCGCGGAAGAGGGCGCGCGGATTCGGATGCGGCTGCAACAGTTGGATGCGACCCCTCAGGCCGTAGCGGTCGATCAGGTGCTCCATAACGGGGATGCGGCCATCCGTGCCATCACCTATCCAGTAAAAGTACGCGTCGGTGGCCTGCGATCCGACCACTCGCCGGGCGACCTCCACGAACAGATCGGCGCCTTTGCGCCAGTCGCGCGTACCGCAACCGAAAATCAGGATGCCATCGTCGTTTACGCCCAGCGACTGGCGCAGGGCAACGGTCTCGGCCGGCCCCAGCGGGATTTCATCCAGTGGCTCGATGAAGGCATGGACCACCGAACCCCGGTCGCGGTCGATTCCGTGAGTGCTCACCAGATTGTCGAGCACCGGCAGGGATGCGGCGATGTAATGGTGGGTATGGCGCAGCATCAGCCGCAGGGTGCGATGGTCGGCGAAACGCCGCAACGACTGCTCGAGTTCGTGGACGTGGGTTACGATGGGGGCTTCCAGTCCACCCAGCCAGCCATAGGCTTGGGCGGCAACCGCGGAGTTACCGTAGATCAGGTCCACTCTGCCGCCGCAGAACCGGCGCACTACCTCGAGCCGTTCGCCTGGGGGTAGGTCCTTGGCCAGCACCATCATCGGGGCGAGCGGCCGAAAGGCCGGCAGGAGATCGCCACCTTCCAACAGCAGCAGATGCATCCTGGTCCAGGCATGACGCCCGAGCCAGCGCATGAGATGCAACAGCACCATCTGCGAACCGGCTTGGGCTGCATCGTGGCCGACGAAGAGGATGGACAGCGGGGGTACCGGCAGGGATCGGGTCGCCGCGGGTTCCAGCGGTTGCGCCGGTTGGGGCGCGGGTTGGCCACGGGTGGTAACCGCACCGGCTGGAGCGATTCCCAGCCAGCGGCGGATCAGCACGACCAACCGGCGTTTCTGCTGGAACGAGAACCCTGGAGTTCGATAGTAGAGTCTGGAAAGCCAGGGCTTTAGCCTGGCGGTTCCGCCATTCAAAAGGCGGGCAACGTGCTGAACAAGAGGGACGTTCATGTCGGTTTTTCTGTCGTCCGGCGCGACTGCTTGATACAGCTCGCGGGTTTATCACGTGCGATCCGATCCTGGAGAGCATGCCGTGGAACCTAGGGCGTTCCGGGTCGCTTCCAGATAGCGGTGACCGTACTTGCGGTCCGGTTCGAGATGGTTACCCTCGGCCCACTCGTTCCAGGCATTGACGAAGACCAGCCGTTCGTTTGCGGCGCGGAACCAGCGGGTCTCGGTTACAATCCGTTTCAGCCACCGCTCGTAATATTCCGGCTCGGTACCCAGGAAAATGTCGCTGTTATCCTGCCGGCGGGCGGTGTTGTCCCAGGACGGCATGGCGGTACGGAAGAATGGATAAGGCATCAGTGGCCGGTTCATGAAGAAGTCGGCGGTGGCAACGTAGTCGAAGAATCGACCTTGGAAGTTCGGGTTGAGCACCTCCGCCGGCCGCTCGGCCAACACGGCCATGGCATGGGGTGGAAATTCGACGGCGGCGTCGAAGCCGAACTCGCGCGGATCGATGATGAAGCCGAGGCTTTGCACCGCGGCCAGATAGGGATTGCCCAGTCCGACTTCGCGGCAGTAGCGACGCCAGATCCCGGCGGTGACAGCGGCATCGGGCAGCAGGCCAGGCTGGTAGACCAGCAGCAGTGGTCGGCCGTCGATCCGAATATAGCGCCGGTCGCGCAGGGCGGGCTCCAGGGTCCGAATGAAGTTCAGATCATCCTCATTGGAATGTTCCTGGGCGATCAGGATTTCGGCGTCGAGACCGTCCCAGCGCCGGCTCCAGTTCTCGTTGGCCCAGCAGACGCAGAAAGGAAAATCCGGGTGACCCGACCGCACCACCTCGTCGAGCGGACGGTTCAACAGCCGCTTGCCGGCAAACCAGTAATAATAGTAGCAGAAGCCGTAAATGCCGTAGCGCCGGGCCAGGACAACCTGCTCGTCGCGGACCTCGGGCACCCGCAAGTCATAGAAGCCGAGATCGGCCGGCAGACGCGGCTGGTAGTGGCCAGCGAAGTTAGGCAGGGCCTTGGCGACGTTGGCCCAGTCGGTGAAACCCTTGCCCCACCAACGGTCATTTTCCGGGATCGGGTGATACTGGGGCAGATAGAAGGCAATCAGCCTGACTCGATCGCGCGCCTTCAGGATTTCGCCCCAGCGCCGCAGGTGGATTTCCCTGTTGCGTTCGATTTGCCGCAACTTGTGCCCGTCCTGGCTGGTCGCAACACTCGGAGAGTGGATTACTTCGGCGGCCGGCTGGTAGATGACCTTGCGGCCCCGCGCCCACACCCGCAGCGACAGGTCGCAATCCTCGAAACAGGCCAGCGCGTGGACTTCATCGAAACCACCCAGGTCCCGAAACAGTTCCGTTTCGATCAACAGGCAGGCCCCGGAGCAGTGGTCTACCTCGCGCGGAGCGCCGTTAAACCACGGCTTGGCCGGATCGTCATTCAGGCCGATCCGTTCCACCGTACCGTCCGGGCGCAGGGCGGCACCGGCTTCCCACAGGTAGCCGTTGGGCTGAATCAGCTTGGCGCCGGCGATTCCGACCTCCGGGATGGTGGCGAAGACCTCCAGCAGCCGGTCCAGCCAGCCCGACAGCACCTGGGTGCTGTTGTCGAGGAACAGCAGGTAGCGGCCCCGCGCCCGTTCGGCACCGCGGTTGGCGACGCGCGGGAAGCCGAGGTTTTCCGGATTGCGGAGATAACGCAGGCCAGGGATGTCGGCGAGCAAACGCTCGGTGGCATCGCTGGAGGAATCGTCCACCACGATGATCTCACAACAGGCCTCGGGCGGGTTACGCTGGATTGTGGTCAAGCAGCGGACCGTGTGCTCGACCTGGTTGAAGGTTGTAATGACGACCGAGACCAATGGTTCGTCGTGCGCGGCGAAGCGCAGGCCGGCGGCTAGGTCATCCACCCCATTCGGGCCGATTTCCAGCAGCACCGGTGGCGGCAAGGGCGGCAGCGGCACCCCGAGATCGGCTATCATTGTCGCCGGCCGAATAGCTGAAGTCTGTACAAGCCACTGCTGGTAGTTGGCGCTGTATTTCAACAACGGCCCCAGATACCGGTAGATCAAGGATTTCAGACGCCATCTAACGGGGAGCGTCAACGGTAGCCGGCGATAGAGAAAGCGGGCTGCCCGACTGGCCAGGACTCGGGTTCTACTGGGCATGGGATTGTCTGATGAGGTTCCGCAGCCTAGACGGCCCGGGAGCGGTGATGGTGATTTGGGCTGAATGTAGCAGCTATCTCGATAAATTCGCTGAAAACGATGGCTTGCGAAAGTATTCTAGGGCATTGCCGCCCGATGTGAAACCGCGCTGGAGGGAACGGGGAGGATGACCGGGGCGCGACCGAGCGCACCAAGGTTTCGGACGGAGAAGCGGTGAGGATGTCGACTCATGGAACCGCTTCGGGGTCGTTATCGTCGACCGAGGAACAACCGGCTTCCAGCAACCCGGCCGACACCGCGGGCGTCACCCCACCACCCGCACCGGGACGCCATCGAGATAGCCCCGAACGTTCTC
>JAVMKH010000093.1:0-4534 GCA_031732935.1 Candidatus Contendibacter sp. | reverse complement strand
TTTGGATGCTGGTCAACGCCAAGATCACCAGCGACATTCCGACGCCCGCCGCAACATGGGCGCGGGCGGTGGAGATTTTCAGCCAGCCGTTCTACATCGCCGGTCCCAACGACATGGGCATCGGCTGGCAGGTATTGTACTCGCTGGGCCGGGTCTTGGCCGGCTTCACCCTGGCGGTCGCGGTGGGGATTCCGGTCGGCTTTTTGATGGGCGCCAGTCGCGACGTGCACCAGGCCTGCTATCCGCTGGTGCAAATTCTCCGGCCGGTCAGCCCGCTGGCTTGGCTGCCCATCGGGTTGCTGGTGTTTCAGGCCAAGGACCCGTCCGCAATCTTCGTGATCTTCATCACCAGCATCTGGCCTGTGATCGTCAATACCGCCGCAGGAGTGCAGGCGATTCCACAAGACTATCTCAACGTGGCGCGGGTGCTGAGGCTGGGCAAGCTGGAAATTACCCGCCGCATCCTGATTCCCGCCACGTTGCCGCATATTCTGACCGGCATGAGGTTATCCCTGAGCGTGGCCTGGATGGTGATCGTGGCGGCGGAAATGCTCACTGGCGGCATCGGCATCGGCTTCTATGTCTGGGACGAGTGGAACAACCTCAACGTCGCTTCGATCATCGTTGCCATCGGCATCATCGGACTGGTCGGCATCGTTTTGGAAAGCCTGATGAATCTGGCGCAGCACCACTTTGACTACAACCGCCGTTGAGGAGAAATAGCCATGAGCTACCTGAACATTTCCAACGTGGACGTGGTGTTTCCCACCGCCAACGGCGCCTACATCGCCTTGCGCGAAGTGCATCTCGAAATCGAAAAGGGCGAGTTCATCGCCATCATCGGTCACTCCGGCTGCGGTAAATCCACGGTATTGAACGTGGTCGCCGGCCTGCTCGAAGCCACGCGCGGCGGTGTGCTGCTGGAGAACAAGGAGGTGAACAGCCCCAGCCCGGATCGCGCCGTCGTATTTCAGAACCACTCACTGCTACCGTGGCTGACGGTGTACGAGAACGTGCGGATCGCGGTGGACAAGGTGTTCGGCAAGAGTAAATCCAAAACCGAACGTCATGATTGGACGCTACATAACCTCAAGCTGGTGCATATGGAACACGCCATGGACAAGCGGCCGGGCGAGATTTCCGGCGGCATGAAGCAGCGAGTCGGCATCGCCCGCGCCTTGGCGATGCAGCCCAAGGTCCTGCTGATGGACGAGCCGTTCGGCGCGCTCGACGCGCTGACCCGCGCCCATTTGCAGGAATCGGTGATGGAGATTCAATCCGCGCTCAACAACACCGTGCTCATGATCACTCACGACGTGGACGAGGCGGTGCTGCTGTCCGACCGCATCGTCATGATGACCAACGGCCCAGCGGCGACGGTGGGTGAGATTCTCAAGGTGGACTTGCCGCGCCCGCGCAACCGGCTCGAACTGGCAGACGATCCGATCTACAACCACTACCGCGCCGAAGTGCTGCGCTTTCTCTACGAGCGGCAGCGGCGGCCGGAAGCGGCGTGAACGCGGTTGCGCCCTCACCCCCGCCCCCTCTCCCGGAGGGCGAGGGGAGCACGAGTCTCGAACAGCAAGGTTTTGAAGATGAACGCGAAAGAACGTCTGGTTCTGGTCGGTAACGGCATGGCCGGGATGCGCACTCTGGAGGAGTTGCTGGCCATCGCCCCCGGTAAATTCGACATCACCGTGTTCGGCGCCGAGCCACACGGCAACTACAACCGCATCATGCTGTCGCCGGTACTGGCCGGCGAAAAGACCATCGACCAGATCATGATCAATGAGCTGGGCTGGTATGCCGAGCGCGGTATCACCCTGCATGCCGGCCAGGAAGTGACGCACATCAATCGGGTGCGGCGACAGGTTCATGCCGCCGACGGCACGATTGCTCCATACGACCGGTTGTTGCTGGCGACCGGCTCCAATCCGTTCATCTTGCCGATTCCGGGCAACGATCTGCCGGGCGTCATCGGGTTTCGCGACATCAAGGACGTGGAAGCCATGCTGGCGGCGGCGCAAACCGGCAAGCACGCGGTCGTGATCGGCGGTGGCCTGCTCGGGCTGGAAGCGGCCAACGGCCTGATGAAGCAGGGCATGCAAGTGACCGTGGTGCACGTGCTCGACACGCTGATGGAACGCCAGCTCGACCCGGTTGCGGCGGACATGCTGCGCGCGAGCCTGGAAGAACGCGGCCTGCGTTTTCTGATGGGCGCCAACACCGCCGCCGTGCTCGGCGAAGAGCGGGTCCGCGCCGTGCGTTTCAAGGATGGTCTGGAGATCCCGGCCGATTTAGTGGTGATGGCCGTCGGCATCCGGCCGAACATCGAACTGGCGAAAAAAGCAGGCATTTATAGCGAGCGCGGCATCGTCGTCAACGATACCATGCAGACTTATGATCCGAAGGTGTATGCGGTCGGCGAGTGCGTGCAGCATCGGGGCCAGTGCTACGGTCTGGTCGCCCCGCTGTGGGAGCAGGCTAAAGTGTGCGCCAACCATCTGGCGCGCTACGGCATCGGTCGCTATCAGGGTTCGGTCACCAGCACCAAACTCAAAGTCACCGGCATCGATCTGTTCTCCGCCGGCAACTTCAACGGCGGGTCGGGTTGCGAGGAAATCGTATTGCGCGATCCGGCGCGCGGCGTCTACAAGAAGCTGGTGGTCAAGGAAAACCGGGTGCAGGGCGCGGTGCTGTATGGCGACACCGTCGATGGCACGTGGTATTTCCAGTTGTTGCGCGAGGGCACCGACATCGGCGCCTTCCGCGAAACCGTGCTGTTCGGCCACGCCCACATGGCGGATTCGGGCCGCGACGGTTTCAGCGTGATGACGATGGCCGACGACGCCGAAATTTGCGGCTGCAACGGCGTGTGCAAGGGCGCGATCATCAAGGCGATTTCCGAAAAGAAGCTGTTTACCGTGGACGAGGTGCGCGCCCACACCAAGGCGTCGGCGTCCTGCGGTTCCTGCACCGGGTTGGTCGAACAAATTCTCGCCGCCACCGTCGGCACCTTCGACAAGACGCCGAAGGAAAAAGCCCTGTGCAAATGCACCGAACACAGCCACGATCAGGTGCGCAAGATGATCCGCGAGCAGCATTTGACCAGTTTGCGAGCGGTGTTCGATTTCATGGAATGGAAAACGCCTGACGGTTGCCACTCCTGCCGTCCCGCCGTCAATTACTACTTGATTTCGACTTGGCCGGGCGAAGCGCAAGACGATCAGCAATCACGATTTATCAACGAGCGCGTCCACGCCAACATCCAGAAAGATGGTACTTATTCGGTGGTCCCGCGCATGTGGGGCGGCCTGACCAATCCGAAGGAATTGCGCGCCATCGCCGATGTCGCCGACAAATTCCAGATTCCGACGGTGAAAGTGACCGGTGGCCAGCGCATCGACCTGCTCGGCGTCAAGAAGGAAGATTTGCCGAAAGTCTGGGCCGATCTCAACGCCGCCGGCATGGTGTCCGGCCACGCCTACGGCAAGAGCCTGCGCACCGTGAAAACCTGCGTCGGCTCCGACTGGTGTCGTTTCGGCACGCAGGATTCCACCGGCCTCGGCGTCAAGCTGGAAAAGATGACCTGGGGGTCGTGGACGCCGCACAAGTTCAAGATGGCGGTCTCCGGCTGCCCGCGCAACTGCGCCGAGGCCACGATCAAGGACTTCGGCGTGGTCTGCGTCGACTCCGGTTACGAGATCCATGTCGGCGGCAACGGCGGCATCAAGATTCGCGGTACCGACCTGCTGTGCAAGTGCGCGACGGAAGAAGAGGTCAAGGAGTATTGCGGCGCGTTCATGCAGATCTACCGCGAGGAAGGGCGCTATCTGGAACGTACCGCGCCGTGGATCGAGCGCGTCGGCCTGAGCTACGTGAAAGCACGCATCGTCGAGGATGAAGAGAATCGAAAGGCGCTCTACGCCCGTTTTCTCGATTCGCAAAAATTCGCGCAGGTCGATCCTTGGGCCGAGCGTGCCAGTGGTCGGGTGGACGCGCACGAGTTTCAACCCTTGCGGCAAGTCGGTTGAAGAGCGGAGACAAACATCATGTACGACTGGCACGAAATCGGCGCGCTCGACGATATTCCCCGCTTGGGTTCGCGGGTCGTGAATACGCCACACGGCGACGTGGCAATCTTTCGGACTGCCGACGATCAGGTTTTTGCTCTGCGCGACCGCTGTCCGCACAAGGGCGGGCCGCTGTCGCAAGGCATCGTTCACGGCCACCGGATCACCTGTCCGCTGCACAATTGGGTGTTGGAATTGGAAAGCGGTCAGGCGGTCGCGCCGGACGTGGGTTGCGCTACCCACTATCCGACGCGACTGGAAGAGGGGCGGCTTTGGCTCGGTTTGAACAACGTGGTCAGCTTGCCGACCGCGTCGCGGGAAGCGGCCTGAACGGGGGAATCCGAAGATGAGCGGCGATTTACCCCCCGCCCCAGCCCTCCCCCGCAAGGGGGGAGGGAGCCATATTGGCGAAGCGGTTCGCACCACTTGCCCCTACTGCGGAGTCGGCTGCGGGATCAAAG
>JAVMKH010000092.1:9894-24515 GCA_031732935.1 Candidatus Contendibacter sp. | reverse complement strand
GGGTCGCCTACTTCCTCTGCATCGAACTCGGCATCAAGCACGGCATGACCTTCTCACACGGGACCATCGACTACGTTGTGCTGTATGCGAAATCCACCCACGGCTGGTGGCTGCTCCTACTCGGCCCCGTGTGGGCGGTACTGTACTACACCGTTTTCCGCGTCGTGATCCAAAAGTTCGACCTCAAGACGCCGGGTCGCGAGATCGAGGAAGCGGTCATGTCAAGCGACGCGGCCGCCGACATCGCCCACGGCTTCGCCAAGCAACTGGTGCTGGCCTTCGGTGGACGCGGCAATATCAAGAGCCTCGACGCCTGCATCACCCGGCTGCGGGTGGAACTGAACGACATTGCCAAAGCCAGTCCCGACAAGCTCAAGGCGCTAGGCGCGGCCGGAGTGGTAACGGTTGGCAACGGCTTGCAGGCGATTTTCGGCACCCGATCCGAGAATCTGAAGACCGACATGGAGGAATATCTGAAGACCGCCGGCCCCGAGGCCGATGCCGTAGAGGAACCGTCGCCAGTCGCCGCGCCGGCACCCGCCGGCATCGTGTCCAAACTGCGCGACCCGGAGGCAGCCAACAAGGCACGGGCGATCATCGTGGCGCTGGGCGGCGCCGGCAACATCCAGCGGGTGGACGCTTGCGCCGAAACCCGATTGCGGTTGGTGGTCGGCGACGATGGCCCAGTGAACGAGACGGCGCTACGGTCCGCCGGCGCGGCTGGCGTGATGCGACTGGCCAACCATACTCTGCATCTGGTGGTCGGCCTCAACGCCGACCAGTACGCGGCGGAAATGCGCGGGCAACTGGCCACGTCGTGATCGCAATTGGCCGTGCAGAACCAGGGACGGTCTCATGATCGAATCGGTGGAGGAAATCACCCTCCACCTGTCCTGGGGCCGCGCGGAACTCATCAGCCGCGCGGTTCTTTTCCACGGGATCACGCAAGCGAGGTCGTTCTCCATGAAAATCGCTATGTTCAGCACCAAATCCTACGACCGCCAGTCGCTGGAACGCTACAACGCCCCATTCGGCCACGAGCTGACATTCTTCGAACCGCATCTGTCGCCGGACACGGCGGCGCTAGCACGCGGCTTTCCCGGCGTGTGCATCTTCGTCAACGATGCCTGCAACGCCACGGTGATCGAGGATCTCGCCCGACACGGCACGATAATGATCGCCACCCGCAGCGCCGGCTACAACCAGATCGATCTGGCGGCAGCCAAGCGGCACGGCCTTCTGGTGGCGCGGGTGCCGGCCTATTCGCCCAACGCGGTCTCCGAATTCACCGTGGCGCTGATGTTGACCCTGGGTCGCAAGCTACACAAGGCGTACAACCGCACGCGCGAATTCAACTTTGAGATCGCCGGTCTGGAAGGTTTCGAGTTGCGCGACAAAACGGTCGGCGTATTCGGCACTGGCAAGATCGGCCAGATGGTGATCAAGAATCTGAGCGGCTTCGGCTGCCGGATTTTGGCTTACGACAAATATCCCAACGAGACGGTCAAGCAGTGGGCGACCTACGTGGACGGCCCCACCTTCGCCCGCGAGTCGGACATCATCACCCTGCACTGCCCGTTAACCCCGGAGACGCATCACATCCTTAACGAGGAAACCTTGCCGTACCTGAAAGACGGCGTGTTCATCGTCAACACCAGCCGAGGCGCGCTGCTCGACACCAACACCGTGATCAAATTTCTGAAAACCGGCAAGATCGGGATGCTGGCTATCGACGTTTACGAGGAAGAAGCGGACTACTTCTATCAAGATCTTTCAGACAAAGTGGCGACCAACGACGAGCTGGCGCGACTGCTGACCTTCCCCAACGTACTGGTCACCTCGCACATGGCTTTTCTCACCGACCACGCCCTGCGCAACATCGCCGAAACCACCCTGGGCAATTTCGCCGAATTCGAGCGCACCGGGCAGTGTGGGAATGTGATTAGGGAGTAGTTGGGAACGTAGACGGTGACGTTCCCAACCAGGAAAATAGTCGAGCGGCTGGTTTCAGCCCGTGGCGTAGCTGGACAAACTGCTCGACAACGTCGGCGCCGCGATTCCGGAAAGAGACGGCACCAAATTCCAACAAAATCTCTCGGGACCAGACACAATTACCCTATTTTCTCCTGATTAAAATTTAATGCCCGGCCTGAGTTACCTTGAGTAGTGGCAGGGGTACTCGCAGGGTAAATTCCGTAGTCTTCTCTTGTTTTTTATTATACTCATCTTCCCATTTACGTTGTCCTGAAGACTCAAGAGACGCTTCGACCACCTTGATCTGGGCACCTAATCCCACTTTTCCGGCAAGCTCCGATCCGACTTTGTTTGCCAGCGTTTCTCCCGCACTCACGGTGACTTTCACATCTTCGTGTTCTTGACGAGCGTAGAAAACGGCGTAGCGAGTTCCCTTTGGAAAGGAATAGGGAATTCCACCACATTGTAAATCGACAACATCAGACGACAGATTCTCGTAGATTGGGGAAAGTATTTGCACAAAAAGATCAAGTACTCCGGTTGTAAGACCTTTAATAGGATTTAGCTTTCCCTCGACTTCCGCAGAAGAATAGTTTATATTTTTGCGTATTCCAGTATGCATTAGATTCTGTGGGCCAAGAACATCGTCGGAGAACCAGCACTGGATATTCGATTCCACATAGTGTTCCCAAGCATCATATACACGAATCGTTATCTGTACTTCATCAGGTTTGGCTTGTGGAATCAGTTGTGGGCTTCTGGTTTGTGGTGGCGCCTGTTTTGTTGCTGGCCGCGTGCCGTACATCTGATCCATCGCAAATTGTTTGTATTCGTCAGGGGTAAGTCCGGCATCTTTGGCAAAGGATTTGATCTCTGGAAGCAGGCTCAGCCGATCAGCGAGATCGGTAGCCGATACTCCAGACGGCGTCATTGGTGTCGCTCCCGAATCATCCGCTTCGTGTAATGCGCTATCCACTTTATCTTTAGCCTTTTTCGCTGCCTCCTTCGCTTCCTCAAGTGTTTTGAAGCTACCTTCCGCCAGTTTGTTTAGCAAACCTCCGATCTCAGCTTGGGCTGACATATTGCGGAAAATGTCAGATTTGCCAAGCACTTCTAGCGCGTCGGCGAGCGCTGTCGGGGCCGGCGCGTCGGGAAAAGGCTGAATAGCTACACCTGGGGTGCCGAGGGTTACCTGTCCAGGGAAAGTTGGTTGCTGGGCTTTTGGACCGGGAATCAGTCCGGTAAGGCCAGGAGCCCGGTCATCTGCACGCAGCGTCCATTCTTGAACCCGCGTAGCATCGCGCTCTTCGCACGCGATACAATTACCGAGTTGCGCTTCCGCAAGCACCCCCCGAGTCGGCAACGCAATAATTTGGCTGGTAATCGCTGGTCTTAATTCAATTAGTTCGTGCGGCGGATTGCCTCCTCCGTGTACAAAAGCTAGATAGTTGCGCCAGATCGCAACCGGCGTCGCGAAAATACCCTCAAGCGCCTCTGACCAACCCTCATGTGCCTCAAGTGCCGTGCCTAAAATCATTTCAAGCTCCGTACGATCCATTCCGAGCCAGATAATCTTATTATAATACGCACTATTATCTACGAGATGTGCAAGGAGTGAGTCGGCGAGGAATGTGTTAAGCGCCTTACGGGTATCGGGGCTTTCAGGCGACACCGGTACGCCGGAATTTGTGGCGGGGGATGGGCGATTCACCGTCACAGTAAACTTCAAGCCCCTCACCGGATGATAATTAGGTGGAGAAATTATTGGTTCGCCCCCTTTCGGAATAGCCCAATTATCGTTGTAGTGCCCAATCTCATCATTCACAAAAAACTCTAGTAATCCATCTTCCAAAACTATGAATGTTCCAGATGCCCCTACTGGATAATTTTTCTGACCAATTTTTGCGATGAGCGAAAATTTTTGGGCATTACCTTCACGCCATTTCCCCTTTTCAGCATCGGGGATTTGTTCGCCACCACCAGCGCCGTAATCAAGACCAATACCATACGCAATCCATCCACTGTCTGGAGATTCCTGAACCGAAACTTTTGAATCTGCTCCGATAAAAAGACCCGTATTATCCCAATTTGAAATCTCGCTATTCTTTACTGGAATAATCCTACGCTCCGAAGTACCGCTCCAGTATTTTGTCTCTGTCTCTGCCTCCGGCTTCGGTGGCGGAGCATCAAGTAATGTTGAACCAAACCGCCTGATCCGAATCGCATCGAACCCAGCAGCGAGATCGGGATTCAGCAGCGACGGTCTCAGCAGATGTTCTCGTTTTAACACTTCCTCATCAGCACTCAAGTCGAATGGAATAAATGGAACCAAGATGGCATCGAGGTTTGAAAGACGGAAAAGATCGACTCGGTAATTCCTCAGAACCTCGAAGTATTGAATCGTCATGGCGTGACAACGATTGTGATTTGCTACAGTCCTAGTAGATAAATTATTTTTCTCTGCTTGACTGATCTGAATGACGGTAGTGCTATTGAGTGATCGCTGTATCTCCGAAACCTGTGAAAGACGATCACGAATATTTTGCGCGGTTTCTCCTTCAATGTTGCGGTTGCCCCATGTGTGGGTGACTCCTCCCCCTAGTGCGGTACCCAATCCGAGGTTGACCGGAATTCCCTTCAAGGGAACTGTGGCGGATGCGGTCGCCGAGACACCGGCCATGAAACTGCCGCCACCCTGGTTCTCGCTTAACGCCGCCGCGACGGTTTCTTCGATATCGCGATCACGGCGCTGTTTGTGATTAAGGGCTTCAACGGAATCGACGGAATCGCGCCGCGTGATTCTATCTTCACGCGACCATTCTATCACGGCGAGATTGACTGATTCTCCTGGGGCCAGTGGCAAGCTATAGCGTATATCTCCAAGGCTGTACCCAAGAGGCGTCCAGCGTTGAAGATACCGCATTACCGTGGCGGATTTGGTAAAAATTTTCACGTCGGCGTTTGGGTTAGCGTTCCCATCGAGTACGATTTCTTGTTCTGGGTGTCCCCAAAAGGGATTATTACCACCATTCAGAACGACTTCGAAAAAGCGGATGTTTTTGGGAGGCGTTGCCGCCGGGGTTGGAATTTGGCAGGCTCCTTCCCCAACCAGCACGGGATCTTGAACAAAAAAAGAGCCTGGTGAGATCAATCGATCTAGCTCGTCATCATCCTCAATCGAACGCAAGCCTCTAAACTGTATGTTGCAATTGCAATCGCTTTCTATTTTTTCTCGACTTCCCTTTACGACAAATGCGGAATCGAAACGACGCTCTACCTTGATAGCAATTTCACCCGGAAGAACAACTGAAAAATCCACATTGTCAGCTTCGAAGATTTTTTGTATCAGATCGAAAGCGTTAATACCGATGCTGGGCGCATCAACTAAAAGCGCGGTTATGGCAGTTATACAACCCTCTTTCTTATATATCTTATATATATTAAGCGTTTCACATCGTTTCAGACTAAATGAAACATAGCCAACATGATCGCTGACCAGCGCACCTATAGCTTGCCGTAGTTTCGTATCACCATCGACAAGCTCGGCAACCAACGTTATTGGGACATTGCCTAATGGATAGCCCGTATATTTATCTTGCAGTTGAATTCGAACTTTAAAACGGAAAAATTCAAGCGGAAACAAAATGGCAGATGGCATTATGGTTATCCTTTACTACAAGTTGACGGTGAAAAATTTCTATTTTTTGCTGAACACATTGACTTGCACATGACTTCATTCAGCACGGAGAGTAGGGCGGCCGCGAAAGGCGAAAAAGCCGCAAGCTTTTCCGCCTGAAGTCGGCTTGATCCGCATTGCGCAGCGCTTCGCGCCGTGCAACCAGAGGATCATATCCGCCGCCCCATTGTCGCGGACATTTCGCGCCCGCGACCTTTTTCTATCGATACTGATCCGACAAGGTGCCGACCAACGACGAACCGGCACGGCGGCTGACCTTCCCCAACGTCCTGGTCACCTCGCATATGACTTTATCTCGCCGATCACGCCCTGCGCAACATTGCCGAAACCACCTTGGGCAATTTCACCGAGTTCGAGCGCACCGGGCAGTGCGCCAATCAGGTTTGCGAGTAAGCGGCACCGGAATTCATAAAAAAGCCGGCGGGATTCGCCGGCTTTTTCCAGATTGACCCGGCTGCTTCAGCCGGCGCGGCTCAGGCGTATTGCTGGGCCACGAAATCCCAGTTGACCAGATTCCAGAACGCCTCGACGTACTTGGGCCGCAGGTTGCGGTAATCGATGTAATAGGCGTGTTCCCACACGTCGCAAGTCAACAGGGCCTTCTTGCCCGAGGTGGCCGGCGTGCCGGCATTGGACGTGCTCATCAATTCGACCGAACCATCGGGATTCTTGACCAACCAGCCCCAGCCCGAGCCGAAGGTGCCGACCGCGCACTTGGTGAACTCCTCCTTGAAGGCCGCGAACGAGCCGAACTTCTGGCTGATCGCCGCCGCCAGCGCCCCGCCCGGCTCGCCGCCGCCGTTGGGCTTCAGGCAGTTCCAATAAAAGGTGTGGTTCCACACCTGCGCGGCGTTGTTGAACATGCCGCCGGAAGACTTCAGCACGATCTCTTCAAGCGACAGATTCTCGAACTCCGTGCCCTTGATCAGGTTGTTTAGGTTGGTGACATAGGTCTGATGGTGCTTGCCGTAGTGATACTCAAGGGTCTCGGCCGAGATATGCGGTTCCAAAGCATTCTTGGCGTAGGGCAGTTCGGGCAGTTGGTGAACCATGCGTCGTCTCTCCATGGGAATTTCGGTGGTGGATAAGCGCCTGTTTGGAGTCCCGTGGCGACTTCAAGTTTCGTGGCCATCCCGGGGCCGGGCGCGAAAGCCAGGTTAGTCTAGACGCCGGTTCCGACCGATGCAACGCGGGGCTTGGAAGGCGCGGGTGTGTTATCCTTCTCCCTGATTTTGCGCGGAACGTCCCCAAGACCGCGCACCCGTTTTCATCCTTGGAGATACAGCTTCATGAACCCGCGCAAGTTTCTGATTCCCGCACTCCTTGCCGCCTTGGCCGCCACCGGTTGCGTCAGTCTGGGCGGCGGTTCCGGCGGCGACGACAACACCACCAGCGCCGTCAGCGGGCGCGGCGGTCCCAAGGTCAGCGATTCCGAAATCACCGCCGGCATCAAGGACGCCTTCAAGCAGGATCCCGAACTTACCGCAGCCAACATCGCGATCACGGTCGACAAGGGCGTGGTTAGCCTGAGTGGCAACACTCCCAACGTCCAGGCTTACAATCGCGCGGGTTCCCTGGCCCGCAATGTGCCCGGCGTGCGCCCGCCGGTCAACGTCTCCAACCTCCAGTATCCACGCTGATCCAACCTCCTCGATCCTTTTACACGACGATAAAACGCTATGTGTGGCATTGGCGGCGAACTGCGCCTCGACGGCGGCAAACCCGACTTGGCCCTGATGGGGCGGATGCTGCGGCAACTAGCCCGACGTGGCCCCGACCATGAAGGCGTTTGGTCCGACGGTCCCCTGCTCTTCGGCCATCGCCGGCTATCGGTCATCGACCTGAGCGACCGCTCCAACCAGCCGATGGTGGATCCCAACCTGGGGCTGGCGCTGGTGTTCAACGGCGCGATCTATAACTACCGGGAACTGCGGCGCGAGCTGTTGGCCAAGGGCTACCGTTTCTTCTCCGATGGCGACACCGAGGTCATCCTCAAGGCCTACGCCGAATGGGGCGAGCGGTGCGTCGAGCACCTGATCGGCATGTTCGCCTTCGCTCTCTGGAATCTGCGCGAACGCGGCTTGTTCCTGGCCCGCGACCGACTGGGCATCAAACCGTTGTACTACAGCCAGACGTCGGGCGTCTTCCGCTTCGCGTCCAACAGCCAGGCGCTGCTGGCAGCGCCGGACGTGGACACCGCGCTTGACTCGGTCGCCCTGCACCATCAACTGACCTTGCACGGGGTCATTCCCGCGCCGCGCACCATCCTGCGCGGCATCCGCAAGCTGGCGCCCGCCACCACGTTGACGATCGATGCCCACGGCAACGCGCGTAGCCGCGTCTACTGGACCGTGCGGGCCCTACGTCCGGCGACTCCTCGCGACGAAATGGAATGGCTTGAAGCGGTTCACGCCGCGCTGCGGCTGGCGGTGCGGCGACGGTTGGACGTGGCCGACGTGCCGGTGGGCGTCTTGCTGTCCGGCGGGCTGGATTCCAGCCTGCTGGTGGCGCTGCTGGCCGAATCCGGCGTCCGCGACCTGCGGACCTTCTCGGTCGGCTTCGAGGATCAGCCCGAGGAAAAGGGCAGCGAATTCGAATATTCCGATCCGGTGGCCGCCCGCTACCAAACTCGTCACCAAAAATATCTGATTCCCAACGACCAAGTGCTCCAGCGCCTGCCGGAAGCGGTGACCTGCATGGCCGAACCGATGGTCGGCCAGGACGCGGTGGCGTTCTTCCTGTTGGCCGAGCGGGTTTCCCAGGCCGTCAAGGTGGTACAGAGCGGTCAGGGCGCCGACGAGGTGTTCGGCGGCTATTTCTGGTATCCGCGCATGGCCGCCGCGACGGGCGGCAACCTGGAACGATTTCGACAACATTATTTCGACCGCGATCACGAGGAATTCCTGGAAACGGTCGCGCCAGCTTGGCACGGCCCCGACCATACCGCGCAATTCATCGCCGAACGGCTGGCGGAACCGGGCGCCGAGGAGTATCTCGACCGGGTCTTGCGGCTGGACGTGACCACCCTGATCGTCGACGACCCGGTCAAGCGGGTGGACAACATGACCATGGCCTGGGGGTTGGAAGCACGGGTGCCGTTTCTGGATCACGAATTGGTGGAACTGGCGATGCAACTACCGCCGGCCCTGAAGATCGGCGGCGATGGCAAGTACGTGTTGAAGAAGATCGCCCGCGGCCTGCTGCCCAATGCGGTGATCGACCGGCCCAAGGGCTATTTCCCGGTGCCGGCGCTCAAGTTCGTGCGCGGCGAATTCTTGGATTTCATGCGCGACATCGTCAACTCGCGCGCCTGCCGGGAACGCGGTCTGTTTCAGCGGGCCTATCTGGATCGGCTTCTGTCGGCGCCGGAGGCGCATCTGACCCGTCTGCTGGGCAGCAAACTGTGGCACGCGGCGCTGTTGGAATTGTGGCTACAATTGAACGTGGACCCCGGCGCGCGGGTCCATGCCTGAATCTTCATCCATGCGAGGTGAACCAATGGACGTCTTGGAACGCATCAAAGAGCAGGTCGAAAACAATCCGGTGGTGATCTACATGAAGGGCACCCCGGAAGCACCGCGTTGCGGCTTCTCGCACCGCGCCTCCCAGGCGCTCGCCGCCACCGGTCTGCCGTTCGCCTACGTGAACGTGCTGGAAGACCCGGAAATCTTCGACAACCTGCCTCGTTACGCCGACTGGCCGACGTTCCCGCAGATTTACATCAACGGCGAGTTGATTGGCGGTTGCGACATCACCCTTGAGCTTTATCAGAGCGGCGAATTGCAAAGGCTGGTGGAAGCCGCCGTCAAGCCCGCCAACGCCTGATCGCCCGGAACATGGCCACCACCCAGCGGGTTTTTCGCGTCTTCATCCATCCCGGCGCCTACGCCGCGAGAGAAGGGGTCCCCCACAACGTCAATCCTGGGCGTGGAAAATCCGCCCGGTGACGCCCTTGCTGTCCGGTCCCAGGAGATACAGATAAGTGGCTAGAATATCCTCGGGATCGGTCCATTCCGCCGGGTCGCGTCCCGGATAGGCCCGCAGGCTCAGCGCTGTGCGCACCCGGCCTGGATCGAGGCTGTTGACCCGGATGGGGGTGTTGGCTTCAAGTTCGCTGGCCAGCAATTTCATCAGGGTCTGGGCACCGCCCTTGGCCACCGCGTAGGCCCCCCAATAGGCTTGGCCGTCATCGCCGACCCGGTCGGCGGTGAACACGACCGAGGCGTCGCCGGAACGGTTCAGCAGGCCCAGCACGGCCTGGGTCAGCAGGAACGGCGCGTTCAGGTTGACTTGCAAGATCCGGTACCAGGACTCAATGTCGTAATTGGCGATGGGGGTAAGCCCCTCGAACAGGGCGGCGTTGTGCAACAGCCCGTCCAGCCGGCCAAATTCCTTGTCCAGTATGTGCGCCAGATCGGCGTGATCCTTGGGGGTCGCCCCTTCCAGGTTCATCGGGTAGATGGCGGGTTTGGGACCGCCCGCCCGCTCGATTTCGTCGTAAACCTGTTCCAGCTTGCGGATAAAGCGGTCTAGCAAGACCACGGTCGCGCCATGAGCGGCCAATCGGCGCGCGACGGCGCGACCGATGCCGTCGCCAGCTCCCGTCACCAGGATCACCCGGTCTTGCAACAGATCGGCGGCAGGTTGATAGTCCTTCATGGCGGCCCCTTACGTTCGACGGGATGGATTGACCCAATTTTAGTCGACTGGGTATCCATTATGGACGGCGATGGCGACGTTTTTCGCGCCGTTGCGTCCGCCAAGCGAGCCACAGCTTGCGCAGCGGCGTCAGACGGGTGCATTGTTCCAGTAGTCGATAGCCGTCCTCGGCGATTTCCGTCAGCAGGGCCAGCGCTAGTTCCAGGCGGATCAACAGACCGCGCTGCGCGTAGCGGTCGCCGTCCGGCAGATGCTCCAACGCCCGGCGGTGATAAGCGCGAATCCGTTCGGCCTGAAAGGCGAATAGTTGGCGGACGCGATCGGTGGTCTGCGCGGCCAACAGCGCGCCCGGATCGACGCCGAACCGCTGCATTTCGTCCGCTGGCAGATAAAACCGCCCGAGCCGGGCGTGAGGACGCACGTCGCACAGTAACTCGAACAGCAACAACAACGCGCCGGCCTCGTGGGCGAAGCGGGGCGTGGCCCGCCGATCCTGGTAGCCTAGGATTTCCGCCGCCAGCAAGGCGGGGGTGCTGCCGCGCCGGTGGACGTACAGGGTCAGTTCGGTAAAGCTAGGGTAGGCATCGTAGTCCAGGTCCATCGCCACCCCATCCAGCATTTCCCGGAAGTATTCCTCGGGCAGATTGAATTGGGACAGCCGCGGTTGCAGGGCGCGGGTGACCGGGTGTTGCGGTTCACCCGCAAACAGCCGATCGATTTCGATCCGCCACCAGTCCAACTTGGCTCGGGCCACGCTCGGATCGTGGCACTCACTGACAATTTGGGCGGTTTCAAGTTGAAAAGCCCGCAGCGCGGTCAGGGCTTGCCGCTGGCTAAGCGGCAGTCCCAACAGGCTGTAACGGAAATCCAAGTCCTGCTGGGTGGCTAGGTCGTGACAATAGTCATTGGGACTCATGGTAATGGCGATCTGCTGGAGTCGTGGCTCTTCGCGCCACGGTGGAAAGGGTTGGCGCAGTTATTGCTTAATATTTAGACATGAACCCGATACGAATCGTCGGGTAGGGAGTTTGCCATGATGACTCTGCGCACGATCGAGAAGTTACCGCAAGATGAGCGGGCGTTGAACCGCGCTTCCTACCAATACTACCGCGCCCTCCTGCAGGGTGCGCCGGGTACGACGCGCCAGCGATTACGGCGACTCTGGCTGGACGAACTTCAGCGCCGCTGGCCGGATGCGTGGCGGTGAGGTCGACCCGGGCTGATCGTGCCGCCGCTCGGTGGAGAATCCATTGGGAAATGGCATCGTCCCCACGCGCTTTACTTGCCCTGCGCGTCCTGTTCGTGCAATAGCCGCCGTTCGCCCTCACGAATTCGGGCGGAGCGAATGGTGGACAGCGAACTGTCTTCTTCCTTAAGTTCCTTGGCGGGAATGTCGGGTGGCGGTCGAGCGCCATAGTGAATCTTGCCCTCGGCGTCGGTCCAGGTGTAGATGCGCCGGGTTGGTTGCACGGTCACTGGGCGGGCGTTGAGCTGAACCGGTTCGGCGATCTGGCCCTCGGGAGGCCGGTTGCCATAATGGACCCGGCCAGTGGCGTCCTTCCAGGTGTAGACCTCGTCATCCCCAGTAGCGTGCGCGAGTCCACCCAATAACGCCAGCAGCGCCACCGCTACCGCCGAGCCCAGCCCTTGGTCGTGGGTCCAGGGATGGTTTCGCCTAGATGAGCGCTTCGGGCCATTCATTGTTGGAGCTATCGGTAACGGGAACGACCAATACCGGCCGTTTGGACAGCAAGGTCAGTCGGCGCGTGGTCGAACCCAGGAAATCGACGCGCCGGACACCGCCGGTGTGGGCGCCCATGACGATCAGGTCGGCTTCGCAACGGTCGGCCTCATGCAGGATGACTTCATAGGGAACGCCGCTGATCACGCGGATTTCCGAGATGACCTCGGTCTGTTCGAGCGTCGCGCCAAGCTCCTCGGCGCAGAATGCTTCCAGCCGCTTGTGGAATTTCTCCAGGACGCCGCGGGTTGCCTCGTGATGCAGTTCCTGGGCTTTTTCCGGTGACAGATAGGATTCCATCAGGAATCGAACCGAGTTGTTCAACGGCTCGACCACGTGCAGCAGAACAATCCGGGCGTTGTGCTGTCGCGCCAAGCCGACCGCGAAACGAAAGACGGGGCGCGTGTGGCTGCCGAGGGCGGTGGTGTAGAGAATGGTCTTGATCTGGGGAAGCATGGGCGCACTCCGCGTTTGGGGACTGAAATTGCCGCAAGGCTGGGGGCCTGGATCATGGTGGTTGTTGACCTACCCCACATAGTTTAGTTGCTGACACTGGTGGCGACAGGCCCATCTTGGGGCGCGTCGGGTCGGATCGAAGCGGGCGCTGGAAAACAGAGGGGCCGATCCGACAATTATCCATCCCCAGGTTTGTCGCCGTCAAAAAGGGGAACTAAGCTATAATTGTCAATCCGAAAAATTCGGCGGGGCATTCCCGCGTCTTCCGCTGGAATCACTGACGAGCGCCACAATGAACGAGCAGGACTACGATGTCATCGTAATCGGCACCGGTCCCGGGGGCGAGGGAGCCGCCATGAAAGCCGCCAAGGACGGGAAGTCGGTGGCGGTGATCGAAAAACACCACCTAGTCGGCGGTGGTTGCACCCACTGGGGTACCATTCCCTCCAAGGCGCTGCGTCATGCCATCAACCGGATGTTGGAGTTCAACACCAGTCCGGCCTTCCGCAACACGCTCGGCCACGCCCTGAAGCTATCCTATCCGGACTTGTTGCGCTCCGCCGAATCGGTCATCGCCCGTCAAACGACCATGCGCCAGGATTTTTACGAGCGCAACCGGGTTCGACTCTATCATGGCCATGCCAAATTCCTCGATGCTCACACGCTTGAGGTCCGCGCTAGCTCGCAAAATGAGTCGGAGACGCTGACCGCCGACGCCTTCGTCATCGCCTCCGGCTCCCATCCGTTCCGACCCCGCGACATCGATTTCAACCATCCACGCATCTTCGACAGCGATACCATCCTCAGCATGTCCAGCACGCCACGCTCGATCGTCGTCTACGGCGCGGGGGTGATCGGCTGCGAGTATGCCAGCATCTTCCGCAACATGGGCTGCAAGGTGGACTTGGTCGATACTCGCTCGCAACTCCTGTCGTTCCTCGACGACGAGATCGCCCACGCGCTCAGCTACCACTTGCGTGACCAGGGGGTGATGATCCGCCACAACGAGGAGTACGAAGCGGTGGAAGGGTTGCCGGATGGCGTGATGATGAGTTTGAAGTCCGGCAAGCGGATCAAGACCGACGTGCTGTTATGGGCCAACGGCCGCACCGGCAACACCGCCCACATGGGGTTGGAGGACCTGGGCATCGAGCCCAACAGCCGCGGCCAGATCAAGGTGGACGACAACTACCGCACCGCCCTGCCACACATCTACGCGGTGGGCGACGTGATCGGCTATCCCAGCCTGGCGAGCGCCGCCTACGATCAGGGCCGGTTCGCCGCTACCCATCTGGTTAGCGGCGCGTGCGATCATCATCTAGTGGATTACATCCCGACCGGCATCTACACCTCGCCGGAAATCAGTTCGGTGGGCCGCACCGAACGTGAGCTGACCGAGGCACGGGTGCCCTACGAGGTGGGCCATGCCTACTTCAAAAGCCTGGCGCGCGCCCAGATCACTGGCCGCACCGTGGGCATGCTCAAGCTGCTGTTCCACCGCGACACCCTGGAAATTCTGGGCATCCACTGCTTCGGCGACCAAGCGGCGGAAATCGTCCACATCGGCCAGGCGATCATGGCGCAGCGGGGCGAAGCCAATACGATTCAGTATTTCGTCAACACCACCTTCAACTATCCGACCATGGCCGAGGCGTACCGGGTAGCGGCGCTCAACGGTCTGAATCGGCTGGCCTAAGTTAACGTGGAGGAATCCCGATGGACATCACCCCCTATCTCAAACTGATGGTCGATAAAAGCGCCTCCGACCTGTTTTTTCACGTTGGCGCGCCGGTCAACATCAAAATCGGTGGCGTGGTGCGCCCAATCGGTAACAAGGTGCTTGCGCCCGGTCAGGTGCGCGAGATCGCCTATTCGGTCATGAAGGACGACCAGATCAAGGAATTCGAGCACGAATGGGAACTCAACTTCGCCATCCCGCTGCACGGCGTCGGCCGGTTCCGCTCCAACGTGTTCAAGCAGCGCGGCGAAGTGTCCATGGTGATTCGCTACATCAAGGGCGACATCCCGCAGGTGGAAGAACTGGGCCTGCCGCCCCTGTTGCGGCAACTGGTGATGGAAAAACGCGGCCTGATC
>JAVMKH010000092.1:0-9850 GCA_031732935.1 Candidatus Contendibacter sp. | reverse complement strand
ATTCACTCACCAGCACAAGAAATCGGTGATCGCCCAGCGCGAGATCGGCATCGACACCCATGACTACGAAAACGCCCTGCGCAGCGCGATGCGCGAGGCGCCGGACGTGATCTTGGTCGGCGAAGTGCGCGCCCGCGAAGTGATGAAATACGTGCTGACCTTCTCCGAGACCGGCCATCTGGTGCTGTCCACCCTGCACGCCAACAACGCCAACGGCGCGCTGGACCGCATCGTCAACTTTTTCCCCGAGGACGTGCGACCACAACTGCTGCTGGATTTGTCGCTGAACCTGCGCGCCATCATCTCGCAGCGGTTGGTCCGCTCGCTGACCGGTGGCTTGGTGCCGGCGGTGGAAGTGTTGTTGAACACGCCCTACATCGCCGATCTGATTCAAAAGGGTAAGATCGACTATGTCAAGGACGCGATGGAGCAATCCACCGAGTCGGGCACCCAGACCTTCGATCAGTCGCTGTTCAAGCTGTACCGAGAGGGCAAGATTTCCAAGGAGGAAGCCATCAAGAACGCGGATTCCAAGAACAACGTCGGTCTGAAGATCCGGTTGGCCGAAAGCGCCGAGACCACGAGCGGCGCCCGGCAATCGGCCAATTTGGCCGATCTGGCCATTCACGACGAGGACGAGGACGACCGGGGGCGGGCGTTTGGCGTCTGACCGGTTCGCGTCCGCCCGACGGATGGCGGACATCGCGCCGTTTCACGTCATGGCGTTGCTGGCCCATGCCGGGGAGTTGGAAACGGCGGGCCGCTCCATCATTCACATGGAAGTCGGCGAGCCGGATTTTCCGACCGCCGCGCCGATCGTGGCCGCCGGTCAGCGGGCGTTGGCGGAAGGCCGCACCCGCTACACCGCTGCCGCTGGCCTGCCGGAGCTACGCCAGGCAATCAGCGTTCACTACCAGGAACGATACGGGGTCGAGATTCCCGCCCGGCGCATTCTCGTCACTCCCGGCGCTTCGGGCGCGCTACAACTGGCGACGGCGGCGCTGATCGATCCCGGCGACCGGGTGTTGCTGGCCGATCCCGGCTATCCCTGCAACCGCCATTTCGTGCGACTGGTGGAAGGCGAGGCGGTGGGGATTCCGGTCGGGCCGGAGACCGGTTATCAACTTACCGCCGGACTGGTCGAACACCATTGGGACGAGCGGACGGTGGCCGTGCTGTTGGCTTCGCCGGCCAATCCCACCGGCACGGTGATCGCGCCCGACGAGGTGGCGGCCATCGTCGCCACGGTCGAGGCGCGCGGTGGGCGGGTGATCATGGACGAGATTTACCACGGTCTGACCTATGGCGCATCGGTGCAAACCGCGCTGGCGTATTCGGAGCGGGTCTTCGTTGTCAACAGCTTCAGCAAGTATTACGGGATGACCGGCTGGCGGTTGGGTTGGCTGGTCGCGCCAGACGACTGCGTCGGCGACGCCGGGAAGCTGGCGCAAAATCTGTTTCTGGCCGCGTCCACCCCGGCGCAGTACGCCGCCCTGGCGGCTTTCGAGCCGGAAGCACGGGCGATTTTCGAGGAGCGGCGAGAGGAATTTCAGACTCGGCGGGATTTTCTGCTGCCAGCGCTGCGCGAACTGGGTTTCGAGATTCCCATCACCCCGGACGGCGCGTTCTATCTCTACGCCGACTGCGGCCGCTTCACCGACGACAGCCATGCGTTCGCCCTGCGTTTGCTGGAGGAAACCGGCGTCGCCATCACGCCGGGCCTGGATTTTGGCCATCACCTGCCGCGCCGGCATGTTCGTTTCGCCTACACCAACGCCGTTCCGCGACTGGCCGAGGGAGTGGAGCGGCTAAGACAGGCCTTGCGAGTTTGAAGGGACTGTCCAGCCAGGGATTTAAAGGTCATGCCGCTCCAGCTTCAGCGCCGCCGAATTGATGCAATAGCGCAAGCCGGTCGGTTTGGGGCCGTCGTCGAACACATGGCCGAGATGCGCCCCACAGTCGGCGCAGAGGACTTCGGTACGACGCATGAACCAACTCCGATCCTCAGCGGTGGCGACCTGCTCCGCCACCATCGGCTGCCAAAAGCTCGGCCAGCCCGAGCCGGAATCGAACTTGGCGGCGGCATCGAACAGCGGAGCACCGCAACACGCGCAGCGGTAGACGCCCGGCTCGTGACAATCGTGATATGCGCCGGTGAACGCCGGTTCGGTGCCCTTCTGGCGGCAGATTCGATACTGCTCCGCAGTCAGTTGCGCGCGCCATTCGGCGTCGGTCTTGCTGATTTTGTGGCTCATGGCGGGTCCTCGTGGGTTTGGAATGCGCCAAAATAGACCGCGCTGGCGCGAAATAGTGTCAGGCCGCCGCGCGCTCGGATTTCGTTCCGGCCCGCTGCTGCAAGGCTTCCCAGACATGCTCGGCCAACCCGACGCCCACCTCGTTGAAAGCCAGGAAGGTCATGTCGGCCCCGGCCGCCCTCAGCGCCTTCTCCTCCTCCGGATAGCTGCCGACCGCGCCGATCAGGCCCTGGAAACCGCGCCGCCGCAATTGGCGGCTGGCGATGCGCTTCGCCTCCGGGTCCGGCATAGCCAAAATCACCGCCTTGATCCCGTCCAGGCGCAGACGATGCCAGAAGCCGGGATCCTCGGCGTCGGCGTACACCACCCGCCGCCCTTCGTGAGCATGCCGCTCGACCTTGGTCAGGTCTGAATCGATGCCCGACACCATCAGTACCTTGTGCGGATGTTCGGGCACATTCTGGCGCTTTTTGAGGAAATCGTAGGCGGCGGCGCCGGCGTGACCCATGCCGACGATCAGAATCTGAGTGCGGCCCAGCGACACTGGTTGCTCGTCGGGATGGTGCTCGGGCCGTTCGAACCGCGTCAGCCGCGCCTCCAATCGTTCGTACAGACCATGGGCGAAGCGGTTCAGGGGCGCGGCCAGCACGAACGACAGCGCCACCGCGATGGCCAGCAACACCAGCCAACTAGCGTCCAACTGGCCGTTGCCGACCATGAATCGCACCACGATCAGGGTGAATTCGCTATAACTGGTCAACGCCAGGGCCGCCAGGAAGGCGGTGCGCGCCCGCAGCCGGAACGCGATGAGGATGAAAAAGAACAGCGCGGCCTTCAGCGGCAGCAACAGCGCTAGCGCCAGCGCCCCACCCAGGGCGGCCAAGCTCGGCCAACCCATCAGGCCGATTTGCAGAAAGAAGCCGACCAGCAGCACCTCCTTCAACGACCACACCGCCCGGGACAGCTCCATCGCCTTGGGATGCCCCACCAGCAAGCCCCCCAGCAGCAGCGCGCCCAGTTCCGAACTCAGGCCAAGATGCTCAAACCCCAGCCCGCCGACCACCAGCGCCAGCGTCAATCCATACAGCACCAGCAATTCGTCGTGGCCGCTCCAGTCCAGAATCTTCATCATCAATGGCCGCAGCAGTGGCAAGCTCAACACCAGCAACGCCCACGGCGAGGGGGTCGCCGCGCCGGCGAATGTCATCAAGGCCAACGCCGCCAGGTCTTGAACGATCAGGACGCCAATCGCCAACCGGCCATGGAAAGCGCGCAACTCCGTTTTTTCCTCCAGCACCTTGGCCGCCAGCACCGTGCTGGAGAAGCCCAGGGTGATGGCCAGAGCCAGCGCCTGCCACGCCGGCAGGGTCGAAACGGCGAGGAATCCCAGGCTCAGCAAACCGCCGCTGAGCGCCAGATGTAACAGCCCGCCACCCCAGACCTCGGGTCGAACCAGGCTTTTGATCCGCAGCTTCAAACCGACGCTGAACAGCAACAGCAAGATGCCGGCGTGGGCAATTTGGTCGAGCAGTTCGCTGCCACGCTGGCCAAGCGCGTTCAGGACGAACCCCGCCGCCAGGTAGCCGACCAGCGCCGGCAATCCCAGATGACGGACCGCCAAACCCAGCAAAAAGGCGAGGGCCAGCCAAAGGGCGTCCATCTAATGAAAGAACTTACGCTTTCTTGAGCACCCGCACCACGTACAGCAGCACCACCGCCCCCACCGTGGCGGTGATCAGATGACCGATCAGACCGACCGCCGCGAAGCCGATCAGGCGGAACAGAAAACCGCCAACAAAGGCACCAATCACTCCAATGACCAGATTGCCCGCCAACCCCATGCTGCTTCCGCGCATGAACTGGGTGGCGATCCAGCCCGCGATCAAACCGATCAACAAAAATCCAATCAGATCCATGGGTCATTTCCCGTGCAGGTGGGTTGTGGATGATGCCAATCATAACGCATACCGGGCGGGCGCTAACCGGTTTGCGATTCCGCGAGCCAGGCCAGCAGCAGGGTATAGGCGATCGCGACCACGGTCGGCCCCAGAAACACCCCGATCAGACCGTAGGCAAGCAGGCCGCCGATGACGCCGAGGAACACCAGCGTCAGCGGCATGCTCATGCCGCGCGTGATCAACATCGGCCGGATGATGTTATCCACGCCCCCCACCACGACCAGGCCCCAAACCGCCATGAACGCGGCCCAGCCAGCCTCGCCCTGCCCCCAGTACAGCCATCCCGCCACGGCTAGCAACGGCAGGGCGGCGCCGAACTGGGCGATGGCCAGCAGGAAGCAGACGAAGGCTAACAGGATCGCCAGCGGCACTCCGGCGATCAGCAGGCCGATCAGCGCCAGACCAGCCTGAAGGAGAGCGGTCAGCACCACCCCGAAGGCCACGGCGCGGATGGCTTGCCGCGCCTGATCGCGGGCCTGAAGCGCCCGTTCCCCGCCGATACGGTCGGCGAGACGCCGGCCCACTTCATCCAGCGTTTCACCATTCAGGTAAAACACCAGCGTGAACACCACCACCAGCAGGAATTGAAGAAACAACCCGCCAACCGCGCCCACTTGGCCGAATAGCCAGCGTCCACCCGCCTGCACCGCCGGCCCGATCCGCGCCCGCAAGCTGTCGCCACCGGCGGCGGCGTCCCGCCAAATTTCCGCCAGCCGAGAGCCCACCAAGGGGAGTTCCCCCACCCAGGCCGGCGGTTCGTCGGGAATGCGCTCGACCGCTATCTTGGCGTCCTGAAACAGCGTTTCGCCATGCTCGGCAAGCGCGGACATACCAGCCAACAGCGGTCCGATGACGAAGGCGATCAAAACCGTGGCCAGCAACAGCGCGCACCTTGCCCGGCTCCAGCGGAAGCGGTTCCGCAACCAGGCCAGGCCCGGCCATACCGCGATGACGATGAACGCGCTCCACAACATGCTGGGTAAAAATGGCCGCAGAATGTAGAACACGGCCAGCAACAACGAACCCACGATCAGCAACCGCAGCGCGGTTCGGACGGGTTCGGCAATGGCGGGCAGGGAATCGTCGGTGCTCATGAAACGAATTCTCCGAAAGGTAGGCCATGGCCTGATGAGGTAGGGAGTGGTTTTCCATTCAATAGGTTGCCGTCAATCCTCCAGCAACTTGCCCGCTTGACGGTGACTCAGCGGTTCACGCCCCGCCACTTTGCAGAACTTTTGCCCCGGCCGGGCCAGCCGCTCGGTCGTCCGGGCGAACAGCAGGCCGCTGGCGACGCTGCGAATCGGCGTCCGGGCCGCGCCGGCTGGTTCGCCCAGCGGGTCCACCAGTTCCGCCACCACCTCACCCGCCGCGACCCGTTCCCCCAGGCGCTTGCGGTAGACCAAAACGCCCGCCGCTGGAGCAGTCAGTACGTCCACTCCCTCCAGCGGCGTCGGTTCGCAACACGGCTCCGGCAACGGTTCCGGTGCGCCAGCGAGCACACCCCGCCGTCGCAGGAAGCGTAGCAGGGCCGCCGTGTCAGCCGCCGCGTCTTCGTCGCGCACATCCGCCTGGCCCCGCAGTTCCACTGTGGTCGCGAAACAGGCCAGCGGCACGGGTCCCTCCTCCACCAACGCCGCGTGCAGCTTCCACCACAGTCCCGCGCAGGCCTCGTCGAACGGGTTGCCGCCCGGCTCCTCCTCCAGCAGGATCGCCGCCACTCCCAAGTCCGCGCCCAGTTCGACTGCTTCGTCGCGCTGCCAGCGGGAAGCATACAGATGCAGCAACGCCTCGCCATCGCAGTGCAGGTCGAAGACGAAATCCGCATCGATGGCCAAGCGCAGCAGTTCCAACTTGAGCGCGTCCGTTTCCCGCACCGCCATCCGCTCCGCCAACAGATTCCGCAACACCGCGCGAATTTGCCTCACGTTCGCCGCTGGATCGTCGCTCAACCCTCCCCTGACCCGTTCTAGCGCGTCCACCGCCAAATCGGGAAATCCCCGGTTGAAATTGCCGGTGCCCTCAAAATCGAACCGGCCCAGCAACCGGCCATCGAGGTGCTGACTCAAGCCAATGGGATTGGCGACGGGAACCACCACCACCTCACCTGCCAGCCGACCCTCCATTTGGGCTTGTTCCAGACCACGAAGCAGGTGTTGCGCCACCAGCAACCCCGGTATCTCGTCGGCGTGGAGGGCGGCCTGAAAGTAGGCCTTGGGCCGGGCGCCAGGCGTGCCGTAACGATGGACCCGCAGCGTCCGCTCGACGCCGGGCGCGGGCGAGGGTAAAACGAGAGTCGCGGTGGACGTGGGCATGGCGGATGCTCCTCGTTCGATCGGGGATTGGGGGACCGGGCGCGAGGGTCTATCCTAACGCGCCCGGTCCCGAACCGCACCCGCGTTGGACCCTCCAGCGCCCGATCCCCTCATTCGATCCCAACCCGTGGAAAACGCTCATGACGACGATGAAAGCCGTGCGCATTCATGCCTATGGCGGCCCCGAACTGCTGCATTACGAAGACGTGCCCCGACCCGAACCCGGACCCGACGACCTCCTGATCCAGGTGCGAGCGGCGGCGGTCAACCCGGTGGACTGGAAAATCCGCGAAGGTTACCTGCAAGGCTTTCTCAACCATCGGCTGCCGCTGATCCTGGGTTGGGACGTGGCCGGCACGGTGGTCGAGGTCGGTCTCGACGCGACCGGCTTCGAAATCGGCGACGAGGTTTATACTCGACCCGACATCGAGCGTGATGGCGGTTACGCCGAATTCATCGCGGTCAAGGCCAGCGAGGTCGCGCCGAAACCGGTCACGCTGGACCCGGTCCACGCCGCCGCCGTGCCGCTGGCCGCCCTGACCGCCTGGCAATCGCTGGTGGACGCCGCCCAGTTGCAGGCCGGCCAAACTGTGCTGATCCACGCCGTCGCCGGGGGCGTGGGTAGCTTCGCGGCGCAACTAGCCAAGGCTCGGGGCGCGCGGGTCGTCGCCACCGCCTCGACGGTCAATATCGGACTAGCGGCGGACCTGGGGATCGACCAGTTCGTCGACTACACCCGAACCCGGTTCGAACAGGTGGTTAAGGAGGTGGATGTGGTGCTCGACACTATCGGCGGCGACGTTCAAGAACGCTCCTGGCAGGTCTTGAAACCGGGTGGCATCCTGGTTTCGGTGATCAGCCCGCCGCCGGAAGCGACCGCCACCGCATACGGCGTTCGTGGGGCCTTCGTGTTCATTCAGCCCAGTGGCCCGCAACTGGTCGAGATCGCCCGGTTGATCGACCAGGGGCAAATGAAACCGATCATCCACACCGTCCTGCCGCTGAGCGAGGCCCGCCAGGCCCAGGTCATCAGCCAGGGTGGCCATGCGCGCGGCAAGATCGTGCTGCGCGTCAGGGATTGAAAACCGCCTCGCTCAGCCGGATCGGGCGAACGTCGGCCTCACCGCGCCGTGAAGTAAATATCGCCGTACCAGGCGGCGGCGCTCTGGCCGCTGTTGTCCGTATCGGTCATCAGGGCCACGGCGTCGATGGCGTCGATATCCTCGCCGAACAACTGCCGAAAATCGGCGCGGATATCACGTTTCTCGCTGGCCCATTGGCCGGCGTCCTTCGTCCCCGAACGCAGCGCCATGACCCGGGCATTGTCGGTAAAAGCGTTGCGCCAGGTCGCGCCCACCGGCTGGTTGCTGGACCAGACGTAGACCAGCGAGCGGGTTTTCCAGAACGCCGCCCCGCCCGCCACCACCACGTACACCCGCGCCGGATAATCGTCGCCCGCCTTGGTTCGCTCGTCCACGCCGCTCAATACTCGGTCCACCCGCCACGACCAGTTCAGCCAGGGCGTGCGATTCAAATCCACCCGGATTTCCCGGTACAGTCCCGAAGCCGCGCCCTGGCTGGCGGCGAACAGCGCCCGTCGCCCGCTCTTGTCGTCGAAGCCATAACGGGTTTCGCCCTGAAACGCCTTGGTTCGCCACCCGTTCAGATCGCCGGCGGAAAACCGGCCGACCATCAACTCGTCATCCACCGCGCCCGCCATGGCCGAAACCACCAGCAACGCCGCGCCCAACCCCCTTTCGAATTTCATCGCCCCGCCTCCGCTGGTTCGAACAGTCGGTCCAGTAAATCCGCGTCGTCGAAATGCCGCCGGCCCACGAACGCAATGGCGTGCCGACCGCGCTCGCGCATGGCGCCGGGCGAGGGCACGCCCGTCGGCCACAGCAACCAGCGCTCGGCCCGTTCGCTGCCGGCCACCAACCCATCCGGTCCAAATAGGCTACGCGACAGGCCGTTTTCCACCGGCACGGCGTACAGCGCCGCATACTCCCGCCCGTCCAGCCTCGTCACCGCACCCGGTCGATCCGCGTACACCCGCTGCAACTCGTGGCCGCCGGACGCCAGCCGCACCACGACGCGCTCCTCTTGCCTCACCACTGGTGCCGGCTGTGGCGCCAGCGGCGGTTCGGCCCAGTCTGTCGTTTCCGCGCGCAGGCGCAAGGCCGGGCCAGGAAACAGCAGGTGATAACAGCCGCAGGCGTGAATGCTGTCGTACAGGAGTGGCCGCCCCGCGCGATCCAGCGTCACCCGCCACAACACTCCATCCAGCGGCCCGCCCAACAGATCGAACGCGCCGGTCCTCGGGCGAGCCGCGAACCAGATCAGATAGTTCAGTTGCAACAGCGGTTCGCCGCGCCAGCGGGCGTGGGAAACATAGCGATAGACCGTGGGTTGAGTCGGATCGACCGTGGGCACGCCATCGGCCCGCCAGTACGGCGCGCCCGGTCGGTCGGCGTCGGTGACGACATTCACTTCCCAGACCGGCGCATGAGCCGCGAACAAGGCTTGAAGCTGGACCGGATTCGGTTCGGGAATATCGAGCGCATCGCGGGGAATTGCCGCGACCTCGGTAACGACCGGCGGCGCGGCGGGCCAGCCGTAACGGCGCAACCGGCCCTGCGTCGACAAATCCGCCAGGGACCGGGTAAACCGGGCGCGAACCTCTTCCTGATAGCGGTGGACGCCGAAATCCACTGGCACCATCGTCAGCGGGTAAAGTCCCAGCACCTGGTTCAAGGTATCGTAATCGTCCGCCACCCACGCCTGTTCCCAAATCAACTTCAGCCGGTCGGGATCGCGCCCATCGGCGCTTCGCAGTGCGACCGCGCAGGATGCCAGCGCGGCGGGCAACGTCTCGGCGGGCGCGTGACGACGGTTCAATTTCACCCTGACCGATTCCGGCAACGACATCCACTCCACCCGGCGGGCTTCCTGGTCCAGCGCGTTCATCTGCGTCAGCCAGGCGGCGGTCTCGGCGGAATTCAGGGGTTGCGCGCGGAAATCGGCCAGGAATCGGTCCACCCGCAGGTAGGGAAAACCGGCGACGCGGGCGAACGCGGACGGCGTCGTCCCCTGCTCGGCCACCGCCGCGTCCAGCGCGGCGTACCCCTCCAGACAGTGCGCTTTGACTGGATCATCGGGGGATTGGGGCGGATCGAGAGCGCAACCGGCCAGTAAACTCGCCAGCACCATTCCGATCAGACTCCATCCCATGACGCCCATTTCGATTCCCTCACTCGGATTGCCCGCTACTATAGCGCTCCTATACCGGTTGTAGAATTATCAAATGTATTACCCCGAGTTACTA
>JAVMKH010000091.1:0-24820 GCA_031732935.1 Candidatus Contendibacter sp. | reverse complement strand
CGAACCCACGCCATCAGCTTGGGAAGCTGAGGTTCTACCATTGAACTACACCCGCGCGCAAAATCTCGCGCCATCGCTTGAATCGCGGTGAACTGACGGAGTCGAGATATTAGCGATAAAATGGAATCGTTGCAAGGTTGCGGGTTACGAGTCTTGGTAACCTTGACCGATTGAGAACCAGAGATCACTCCGGGATCCGGCAACTCTCGGGGTCCGCCATTTCTTTCAACCAGCGTGGCGGCTTACCGCGACCTGTCCAGGTTTTTTCCGGATCGTTGGGATTGCGATATTTTGGTTTGCCGGGTCTCCGTTTGCGGCTGGAATAGTTTAGAACCTCTTCCGGTGCCATATCGACCCGTTTGGCCATTTCGACCATTCGTTCCCGAATAGCCTCGATTTCACTAGCTTTCTTTTGCTCGATGGAATTCTGGGCTTTTTCGATGAGCGTCTTGAGTTGCTCGATGGACAAGGATTCGATCAGATCATCATCATTCATGGTCTGTGCACCATCATTTTGTGAGTTATGGGAAGTCCACGTCTTGAGTCACGAGGCTATTGTAGAATATTTTTCTATTTCCGCAATTCTTTTCATGAAGCCAAGCTGATTGGACTGGATTATCCCAAAAATCCAGCCTTTCGAGTCTCTCCGGATATGAACTTACCGCGGTAATCGTGCAATGCCATGAACTCAACGAACATGCAGCCCCTCCCAAAAACTCGATCCGGATCGGATACTTCGGAGCTTGCCTTCCAGTGGGAATCTCGAATTCGCAGCTTTGTTCGCCGCGAAGGTCGCATGACCCATGCTCAGCGCCGGGCACTGGCGACGTTGTGGGGACGGTTTGGCGTCGACGCCAGCGTCGCGCCACTGGATCCAGCGACGCTTTTCGAGCGCCGCGCGCCATTGGTACTGGAGATCGGTTTTGGCGATGGTGAATCACTGGCAGCCATGGCCAGCGCCGATCCAATGGTGAATTACCTAGGTCTGGAGGTTCATCGCCCTGGTATCGGGCATTTATTTTTACGGGCCGAGGCATTGGCGTTGACCAACCTTCGTGTCATGTGCGCGGATGCCGTGGACGTGTTGGAACGACAAACGCCGGACGGATGCCTGGACCGCGCGCAGATTTTCTTTCCCGATCCTTGGCCGAAGGCACGGCACCACAAACGACGGTTGATTCAAAGTTATTTCGTCACTTTGCTGGTTCATAAACTTAAGCCAGGTGGACAATTGCATATCGCCACGGATTGCGAGGATTATGCCCATTCAATTCTCGACCTGCTGAAAGCGACTCCGGAACTGGTCAACCAAGCCGCGGGAAATGGTTTCGCGCCGCGCCCCGTGTATCGGCCTCTGACTCGATTCGAACAGCGTGGTTGGCGGTTGGGGTATGCGATCCGAGATATTCTGTTCGCCCGACGTGACCGGACGGATTGAATCACCGTCGGGGGTTGTCAGGCATCGATCACGGCATGTTGGCTTGGCCGTAAGGAGCCGATGAATTTCTTGCGCATCGCGCCCTAGCCGGTTGGCGTATTTTCACCCAAAATAGAAGAACACGCTTTTGGCGCGAACCCGGCAACTAGGTTGCTATCGCCGCATACCTTGGGCAACCTAACCCGAACTGAAGATGGTGATGAGGCCAACTAAATGTTTTTGAAATTTTTTTTCAATATGCTTCCCAAAAGGAACGTCCCCTCAAGGGCGTTGGCCCTAATCCTGGGAATCGTGGTGGGACCCGCGCTGGGACAGGAGGGGTGGGGGAATTCCTCGCAACCCGAGGTTGCGGCCCTGTCGGCGGTGTTGATGAACCCGGCCACGGGCGAAGTTTTGTTCGCCAAGGAACCCCATTTGCGCTTGCCGCCCGCCAGCACCACCAAGGTGCTCACCGCGCTGGTGGCGTTGGAACGCCTTGACCCCAATGCCCGGGTAGTGGTTAGCTCGCAAGCGGCTAGCGCGCCGCCGAGCCGTGTCGGACTGCGGGCCGGCGAAGCCGCCCTGACCCAGGATCTGTTGTACGGGTTAATGCTGAAATCAGGCAATGACGCCGCCGAAACTCTGGCTGAAGCAGCCGGCGGTTCCGTTTTCGGGTTCGCTGAATTAATGAATGCCAAAGCTTGGCAGATTGGCGCGCGCAACAGCCACTTCATGAATCCGCATGGCTTGCCGAACGACGACCATTACGCGACCGCCTACGATCTGGCGCTGATTTTTCGCCAGGCGATGAACCATCCGATGTTCGCGGATATCGTGCGTACCCGTAACGCGGCCTTGCGGATCGAATCCAGCCAGGGTCCATACGGCGACTGGCGCATGGTTCCAGTGGTTAATCATAACCGCCTTTTGGGTTCCTATGAGGGAACGCTCGGCGGCAAAACCGGGTTTACCCTCAAGGCCCGACGTTGCTTTGTCGGTGAGGTGGATCGCGGTGGAGTCCGCTTGATCGTGGCCATTCTCAACAGCCCTACTTCTGGGGCGTTGTGGCGTGATGCCCGCACGCTACTCAATTATGGTTTTGCCCACTATGGCTTGGCGCCACCACCCCCAACACCGGAACCGCTGCCAATCCTGGTTCAGCGTCAACTGGACGAGGAAGAAAACGAGCAGCCCAGGGTTCGACCCGCCCTAGCCCTAGGGCGCGCTACCATGATTCGCCCAGTGGGGCGGGAGGAACCGAAGGCGCCGGTCCCGGATCGCCAACCTGGCGCTGCTGGAGCGGCGCTGCCCGCCAGACCGATAGCCACCGTTCGCACCCAAGAGATTGTCAAGCCTTCCACAGCGGTCCAGGCGGTCGCGGCCCGTCCGTTGGTGACGACCAGGCCAATCCAGCCGCTGGCTGCGGCTAAGTCGGCATCGGTGCCCGGCAAGGTTGCCAAGCCAGCCGTCACGGCGCCCAATAACCCGCTAGCCAAGCCGACCAAGCCTCTGGTTCTGGCCATGGTCAAACCGGCGCCCGGCAAAGCCGCCAAGTCAGCCGTCGGGGCGCCCAGCAAGCTGACCGTTCAAACGGTCAAGCCAGCCGCCCCAGTCGTCAAGCCGGAAAAACGAGAAACCACCAAGCTCGCCGCCGTCCGTGCCGAACCGTTGACCAAGCCCCAAAAGGCGGTTGCCAAGCGGCGGAGTTGAGGCGTCGGCTGAAATACAGCTTGGACCCGAACGCTCAAGTGAAAAAGGCGATGCGAAAATCGCCTTTTTTGTTGATTTCCTAGCGGCTATTTGCCCACGCGATGATGGAACATTACGACACGCCCAAGTGGAGAGGTTGTGCAAAAAACCGTTCGAGGGGTCGCTAACCGCAAAGTTCGCGCGGTTGGAGTGGACGCGGGAAGACTTCGGACGGGGCCAGGACGGATTCAGGACAAGCCGTACTTACGGCGGAAGCGATCCACGCGGCCAGCGGTGTCCACGATTTTTTGCTTGCCCGTGTAGAACGGGTGCGAGTGGCTGGACACCTCCACCTTGACCAGGGGATAGGTCTTGCCATCGGTCCACTGGATGGTTTCCTTGGTGGAAATCGTGGACCGGGTGAGGAACGAGAAATCGGTGGAGATATCCTGAAACACCACTTCGCGGTAGGCGGGATGAATATCTTTCTTCATGAATGCTAAAACCTTCACGGTGCGGTGGGTCGATTCACGCCGGGGTGGCGCGGGCACAAGGCCCTGGTGGGCGACTAAAACGCTAAACTATAGCGAGTTTTAAGGTTGAGCCGCAAGGTTGCGACCCCATCAAATTCCGATTTGTCCGGCTGCCACAGTGTGGTCGTGTTCTTCTTGGCAAAGTTTTTCAGGTGGAAATTGCGATGAATCACCAACCCAGGATCGGTTTCGTCAGCCTTGGCTGTCCCAAGGCCCTGGTGGATTCCGAACGGATTCTGACCCAGTTGCGGGCCGAGGGCTACGACATCGCGTCGACCTACCCGGAAGCGGATCTGGTGGTGGTCAATACCTGCGGTTTCATTGATGCGGCGGTGGCCGAGTCGCTGGACGCCATCGGCGAGGCGCTGGCCGAGAACGGTCGGGTGATCGTGACCGGTTGTCTGGGCGCGAAAGGGAGCGTCGTGCGTGACTTGCACCCCAGCGTGCTGGCGGTAACCGGCCCCCACGCCTGCGAGGAGGTAATGGCGGCAATCCACGCTCATCTGCCCCGGCCGCACGATCCGTTCCTGGATTTGTTGCCACCGCAGGGGATCAAGCTCACGCCACGGCATTACGCCTATCTGAAAATCGCTGAGGGCTGCAACCATCGCTGCACCTTCTGCGTCATTCCCCAGTTGCGCGGCGATCTGGTCAGTCGTCCGGTCGGGGAGGTGCTGCGGGAGGCGGAAAATCTGGTCGGCGCCGGCGTGCGGGAGTTGCTGATCGTGTCGCAGGACACCAGCGCCTATGGAGTGGATGTGCGCTACCGCACCGGATTCTGGGACGGCCGCCCGCTCAAGACCCATCTGACCCCACTGGCCGCCGCTTTGGGCGAACTCGGCGCGTGGGTGCGGTTGCACTACGTCTATCCCTATCCCCATGTCGACGAACTTATCCCGCTGATGGCGGAAGGCCGGGTACTGCCCTATTTGGATGTCCCGCTGCAACACGCCAGTCCGCGCATTCTGAAAGCGATGAAACGACCGGCCAACGCTGACGGCGCACTGGCGCGTATCTGGGGCTGGCGGAAAATCTGTCCCGAGATGACCTTGCGCAGCACCTTTATCGTCGGATTTCCTGGCGAAACGGACGCCGATTTCCAACAACTTCTGGAATTTTTGGAGGCGGTGGAACTGGATCGGGTGGGTTGTTTCACCTACTCGCCGGTGGACGGGGCCGCCGCCAACGCCTTGCCCGATCCCGTGCCGGAGGAGGTCAAGCAGGAGCGGCAAGCTCGATTGATGGCGTTGCAGGCCGAGATCAGCGCCCGGCGGTTGCGGCGCAAGGTCGGGCAGGTTCTGAAAGTGCTGGTGGACGCGCACGACGAGGAAGGCAGGACCATCGCTCGGTCCAACGCCGATGCGCCAGAAATCGACGGTGTGGTGTTTATCGAGGATGGCTTAGCGTTGCCGGTCGGTGAGTTCGCCGAGGTCCGGATCGTGGGCGCCGACGAGCATGATCTGTATGCTGAAGTCGGCGGCGCCCAAACGCTAAAACGCAAACTCCGCCGGAACGGCGAGGTTCGGGTGAAAGATACATGAATAATCGGAATCCTGTATAAAAATAATTACTTGGTACAGGATACAGTCTGGCCGGCGGCGTTGGTACAGGTACTGGTGTGGGTGGCGCCGGAACCTTTTTGGTAACTGGTCGATCCTTGGTAGCTGGCGTCGGTCGTGCTGCTTTGGGCCGAGGTGCTGCGCGAGCCACTGGCGCCACCCGCGCCGTCGGTGCTGAACGAACCAGTGGATTTGACGTTGCCTTGGGTCCCTTGGGCAGCCATGCCACTTTGGTGTTGGGCGCCACTGCCGACCTTGCCAGTCGTTTTGCCAGCGCGGACGCCCTGAGCCTTGATGTCGCCGCTGCTATCCTTAATGGTAGCGGCTCCCCCATGCCCACTGACGAAATTGCCTTGATTGTCCACGGCCGCACCACCGCCGCGCGCCGCGCCGCCGCCGTGGGGACCGCGCACAGCCGCGCCACGTCCACTGACCGCCCCTTGTTCGTTAACGACCGTTCCGCCCGCATGGAATCGTCCGGCGGCGTGAGTGGCGCTGAGGACAGCGACGTTCAAACCCAAGGTTACAAGAGCGATGACAGCCACTGTTTTCATGATGATTTCCTCAATTGGCGGGGGATGTTGATTTTGAGACTGGATTTTTCCAACTCAAGCTCGACGCTAAAATTTTAGAATCAGGAACCTAGGTTGTCACCAAATCGAGGAGACCATGATGACTCTGACGCTCACTTCACCGGCGTTCACCCATAACGGGGCGATGCCGGCCCGCCTGACCTGCGATGGGCGGGATTTGTCGCCGGAATTGCGCTGGTCGGGCCTGCCCGCCGAAACCAAGAGCCTGGCCTTGATCGTGGACGATCCCGATGCGCCCGATCCCGCCGCCCCACGCATGACCTGGGTCCACTGGATGCTGTACAACATTCCGCCCACCGCAACCGGCCTCGCGGAAGCCGTGGCTCTCGGCGACTTGCCGGCGGGAACTCGGCAGGGACTGAACGACTGGGGACGCACCGGCTATGGCGGTCCGTGTCCACCGATTGGTCGGCATCGCTACTTTCACAAGCTCTACGCCCTGGATACGGTATTGCCGGACTTGGGCAAGCCCATCAAGGCCACTTTGGAAAAAGCGATGAAGGGCCACGTCCTGGCCAGCACCGAACTGGTGGGAACCTATCAACGTTCGGGCTGAACCCCATTGAACTTTTTCGGATCATCCCCATCTTAATTATCAAGCGTAAGCCCTTACGCCTGTCCGCTTCCCTCCCTGAGCGGGCTATATCCGGTTCGCTGAACTGGATACCATATTCGCCCCGGTTCCATTCCCCCTTGTAACCGGGGCTTCTTTTTGCCCGGCGACCTTGAGAATTCCGCGGTCGGCCCCATTTCCGCGAAAGTCAATTGTGTACAATCCGGGTCAAACCGGGAGGTAACCGCATGGAATCATTGCATGGCACCACGGTGATCGCCGTGCGTCGCAACGGTCGGGTCGTCATCGGCGGCGACGGACAAGTGACGTTGGGCAACACCGTGATGAAGGGCAACGCCCGCAAGGTGCGGCGGCTGTATCAGAACAAGGTGATCGCCGGATTCGCGGGCGGCACCGCCGACGCCTTCACCCTGTTCGAACGCTTCGAGGGCAAGTTGGAAAAGCACGGTGGCAATCTGACCCGCGCCGCCGTGGAACTGGCGAAGGACTGGCGCACCGACCGGATGCTGCGCCGGCTGGAGGCGTTGTTGATCGTCGCCGATCCCAGCGTGACCCTGATCATTTCCGGCAATGGCGACGTGATCGAACCGGAACGCGACCTGGCGGCGATTGGCTCGGGCGGCGCCTACGCCCAGGCCGCCGCCCAGGCCCTGCTGGAGCATACCGAGCTGGATGCCCGGACCATCGTTGAGCAAGCCTTGAAAATCGCCGCTGGCATCTGCATCTATACCAACGGGAATCTGACCCTGGAAGAACTGGCGGGCGCATGATCCAAAATTCACGTTGGACCAACCCGCCACGCTGTTTTCGCCCCACCCCCCAGACGGTAGCCGAGCCATGTCGGAGATGACCCCCCGAGAAATCGCCCAGGAACTGGACAAACACATCATCGGCCAGGACGCCGCCAAGCGCGCTGTGGCCATCGCCCTGCGTAACCGCTGGCGGCGGATGCGGGTGGCGCCGGAACTGCGCAATGAGATCACCCCGAAGAATATCTTGATGATCGGTCCGACCGGAGTCGGTAAAACCGAAATTGCCCGCCGGTTGGCCAAGTTGGCCAATGCGCCATTCATCAAGGTCGAAGCCACCAAGTTCACCGAAGTTGGTTACGTGGGCCGCGACGTGGAATCCATCATCCGCGACCTGATGGACATGGCGGTGAAAATGGTGCGCGAGGAAGAAACGCACAAGGTGCGCCATCGCGCCGAGGAAGCAGCTCAGGACCGGGTGCTGGACACCCTGTTGCCGCGCCCGCGCAGCGTCGGCTTCGCCAACGAGCCGCCGGCGCCGGATCACTCCGTCACCCGCCAGAAGATGCGCGACCGCCTGCTCAAGGGCGAATTGGATGATCGGGAGATCGAAATCGAAGTTTCGGTGCGGCCGGTGGGAGTGGAGATCATGGCACCGCCCGGCATGGAAGAGATGACCAGCCAGTTACAGAGCCTGTTCCAAAATCTGAACAGTGGGCGCACCCGGACCCGCAAGCTCAAGGTCAAGGACGCCCTCAAGTTGCTTCAGGAGGAGGAGGCGGCCAAGATGATCAACGAGGAAGAACTGAAATTGCGGGCGCTGGCGGCGGTCGAACAGAACGGCATCGTGTTCATTGACGAGATCGACAAGGTCGCCAAGCGGGGCGAATACGGCGGCCCGGACGTATCGCGCGAGGGCGTGCAGCGCGATTTGCTGCCGCTGGTCGAAGGCTGTACCGTTTCGACCAAGTACGGCATGGTGCGGAGCGATCACATTCTATTCATCGCCTCCGGGGCGTTCCATCTGGCCAAGCCCTCCGACCTGATCCCCGAATTGCAGGGTCGATTGCCGATCCGGGTGGAACTGGACGCGCTGGGCGTCGAGGATTTCGTGCGGATTCTGACCGAGCCGGATGCGTCGCTGACCGAGCAATACGCGGCGCTCCTGAATACCGAGGAAGTCAGACTGACGTTCGCGGCGGATGGCGTGCGGCGCATCGCCGAGGTCGCTTATCAGGTCAACGAGCGTACCGAAAACATCGGCGCCCGCCGGCTGCATACGGTGATGGAGCGGTTGCTGGAAACCGTCTCCTTTGAAGCGCCCGACCGCTCCGGCCAGGCGGTGACCGTGGATCGCGCCTACGTGGACGCCCATTTGGGCGAGTTGATCAAGGATGAGGATTTGACCCGTTACATTTTGTGAGGCCCGGCCATGAGCATCCGCCCGACCGAAATCAAGCTGCATCAGGCGTCCCGTGTCTTGGAAGTCGCGTTCGAGGACGGCGCCCGCTTCGAGTTGCCCTGCGAGTACCTGCGGGTGTTTTCACCCTCCGCCGAGGTGCGGGGCCACGGTCCCGGCACCGAAACACTGGTGACCGGCAAGGAGCGGGTGAACATTACCGCCATCGAACCGGTGGGCCATTACGCGGTTCGGCTGGTATTCGACGATGGCCATTCGACCGGTCTGTACTCCTGGGACATCCTGTACGAACTGGGCCGGGCTCGGGAGAGCCACTGGCAAGACTATCTGCGCCGACTGGCCGAGGTGGGTTATCAGCGCCAAGCCTGAATTCGCGGATCACGATTGACTGTCCTCCCCTTCGCGGAAAAATAAGGGGTTGGGAGTGGGAAGTGGAGGCTTCCAAAACCATGGAACAACCCGAAACGACGCATTTTGGTTATCAGACGGTGGCCGCCAACGAAAAGGCTCGCAAGGTCGCCGGCGTCTTCGATTCGGTCGCCGGAAAATACGACTTGATGAACGATTTGATGTCGCTGGGCATCCACCGGCTGTGGAAACGCTTCGCCATCGGCATCAGCGGGGTGCGAGCTGGAGACCAAGTGCTGGACCTGGCCGGCGGCACCGGCGATCTCACCAGCCGGATGTTGCCGCTGGTGGGGCCGAAGGGACTGGTGGTGCTGTCCGACATCAACGCCAGCATGTTGAGCGAGGGCCGGCGACGACTGGTGGACGAGGGCGCCATCGGCAATGTGGCCTACGTCCAAGTCGATGCCGAGCAGTTGCCGTTTCCCGACAACACCTTCGATTGCATCACCATCGCCTTTGGGCTGCGCAATGTGACTTACAAGGAACGGGCGCTGGCGGCCATGGTTCGCGCGCTCAAGCCAGGTGGGCGGGCGATCATTCTGGAGTTTTCGCATCCGGTCGCGCCGGGCTTGCAATCAGTCTATGACCTTTATTCGTTCACCGTGCTGCCGGCCTTGGGCAAGCTGGTGATCAACGATGCCGCCAGCTATCGCTATCTGGCCGAATCCATCCGCATGCACCCTGACCAGGAGACGCTGCTGCGCATGATGGAAGTGGCGGGTTTCGAGCGTTGCCAGTATTTCAATCTGACCGGTGGCGTGGTCGCGGTGCATCGCGGCTACAAGTTTTGAACCGTGAGAACCGCCGCGTGACCCCCGTCGCCATCGCCGCTAGCCTGGAAACCGTGTTCGACGCAGTGTTGCGGCTGGATTCCGATACCCAAGCCCGGTTAGCCGCGCTGGAAGGTAACGTCATCGCCATCGAACTGGAAGGTTTGGGGCTGACGCTCTATCTGTTGCCGAGCGGCCATGGCGTCCGGGTGCTGGACCAGCACGCCGACGAACCGACCGTCCGCATCCGGGGTATGCCGCTGGCCCTGGCTCGCCAATGGCGCGGGCAAAAAATCGCCGGCGACGATATTACCATCGAGGGCGACGCCGTCGTGGGACGGGAATTTCAGACCGCGCTGGCGCGGCTGGACATTGATTGGGAAGAACCACTTTCCCGTCTGTTCGGCGATGCCGTCACTCATCAGGTGGGCCGGTTCTGGCGCGGATTCCGAGTCTGGGGCCAGCAGGCCGGTGATATCCTGCGGCGCGGTGGCGGTGAATATCTTCAATGGGAGTTGAGGGCGCTGCCGCCGCGTCCCGAGGTCGAACGATTTCTCAGCGCCGTGGACGTTCTGCGCGAGGATACCGACCGGCTAGTCGCGCGGATTGAGCATCTGCGTCGCCGGTTGACGATCAACGATCCAATCTGATCCCACAGCTTACCGCCGAGACACGAAAACGGCATGTTTGGTCCCGCCCAACTATTGCGGTTGCTGCATATCAACCGGGTGCTGGTGCGCCATGGTCTGGACGACATCGTATTGGCCACTCATTTGTTCCGGCCCATTGGCTTCGTGCGCCATCTGTTGCCGTGGAACTGGGCGCCGCGCCAGGAATTGAGGCTGTCGCGTGGCGAGCGCATCCGATTGGCGCTAGAGGATCTCGGTCCGATCTTCGTCAAGTTTGGCCAGATGTTGTCCACTCGCCGCGACTTGCTGCCCGACGACATTGCCCTGGAACTGGCCAAGCTTCAGGATCAAGTACCGCCGTTCCCCGGCGGGCAGGCGTGGGCTATCGTCGAGAAAGCCTACGGCCAACCTCTGGCGGCGGTGTTCGCCGAATTCGATTCGCAACCGCTGGCTTCGGCGTCCATCGCCCAAGTTCATGCCGCCCGGTTGCGAAACGGCCGTGAAGTGGTGGTCAAGGTATTGCGGCCGGCCATCGAGAAGATCATCCGCCGCGACGTGGAGTTGCTGTACATCGTCGCCAGTCTAGCCCAGCGCTACTGGAAGGAAGGTCGCCGCCTCCGACCGATGGAAGTGGTGGCGGAATACGAGAAGACCATCCTGGATGAGCTGGACCTGGTGCGCGAAGCAGCCAACGCCAGCCACTTGCGGCGCAATTTCCAAAACTCGCCGATTCTGTACGTTCCCGAGGTGTTCTGGCCGGAGACCCGCCGCGAGGTACTGGTGATGGAGCGGATTTACGGCATTCCGGTGGGCGAGATCGCCGAACTGCGCCGACGTGGCGTGGATATGAAGAAGCTATCGGCGCGCGGCGTGGAAGTTTTTTTTACCCAGGTGTTCCGCGATAGCTTTTTTCATGCCGACATGCATCCGGGCAACATTTTCGTCAATGCCGACGATCCCGCCGACCCCCGCTACATCGCGGTGGATTTCGGCATCATCGGCACCCTCAGCCCCACCGACCAGCATTATCTGGCCGAAAATTTCCTGGCCTTCTTCCACCGGGACTATCGGCGGGTGGCCGAATTGCACATCGAATCGGGTTGGGTGCCGGCGGCAACCCGGGTGGACGAATTCGAATCCGCCATTCGCACCGTATCGGAGCCGATCTTTGACCGGCCGCTCAAGGACATTTCCTTCGGCGGGTTTCTGTTGACTCTGTTCCAGACCGCCCGCCGCTTTAACATGGAGGTGCAGCCACAACTGGTGTTGCTGCAAAAGACCCTGCTCAACATTGAGGGGTTGGGTCGACAGCTCGACCCCGAGTTGGACTTGTGGCAAACCGCCAAGCCGTTCTTGGAAAACTGGATGCGTGATCGGGTCGGACCGCTCTCGTTCATCCATCGCGTCAAATACCAGCTCCCGCGTTGGGCCGACCAGACGCCGGATTTACCCAACCTGATCCATGGCCTGTTGCGCCGGGCCAGCGACGGCGAGATCACGGTGCGCCTGCACCGGCAGGAGATGGAGCAGTTGCGCCGCGAGCTGCGCCGCGCCAACCGGCGCGGTTTTCACGCGCGCGCCGGCGCCGCGCTGGTGGTCAGCGCGGCGGTGATTTTAGGATTCGATGCCCAGAACAGCGTCAGCCTGTGGCAGGCGCCGCTGGCGAGCTGGTTGCTCGGGGGGATTGGGATCGGCCTGTTGCTCGGCGCCTGGCCGACGGAGGGTTGAGCGTTTTACGACCGCTGCAACGCGGTTTCGACCTCATCGCGCTTGGCTCGGCCACACAGCAGTTCGATCAGGCTCAGGGCGAAGTCCATCGCCGTGCCCGGTCCACGCGACGTGATGAAGGTTCCGTCGCGCACCACGGCGGCGCTGCTCAGTCGGATGTCGGCTTGTCCATCGAGGATACCGGGATAGGCGGTCATTTCACGGCCACTGACCAGACCGGCGCTAACCAACACTTTCGGCGCGGCGCAGATGGCCGCCACATAGCGGCCTTGTTCCGTCAGCCGCCGCAACAGCGCCGCAATCCGTTGATCGGCCTCCAGCCGCTGGGCGCCGCCCAGGCCACCCGGCAATACCACCAGGTCGAAATTCTGGTCCAACACCGCGTCCAGAGTGGTTTCGGGCACCACCACCACGCCCCGCGACGCGGTGACCGGGCCGGCTTCCAATCCCGCCACCGTCACGGTGATGCCCGCTCGGCGGAACAGATCGATGAGGGTAACGGCTTCCAGTTCCTCGCAGCCTTGGGCCAGGGGAACGAGTGCGGTGGTCATGGACGGTGTCTCCTCCAGCGGGTGTGGCAAGAAGCGCTCAGCCGTTTTTGCGGGTTTGCAACAGGGTCATGCCCTTGAGCAGATTCAGGGCTTCGTACAGGGGATAGTCACTTTGGGTCGGATCGCCCTCAGCGCCGGTGATCCGAGCGTCGGGCGCGCCATCAGCCGGGACTTTGCCATCGTTGCGCAGATGGCCGGTCAGGTCGGCTTCCTTGACGGTGTCCGAATCGGCGCCCTCGGCGCTGGTCGCGACCTTGAACGGCTTGAGCTTGATGTCGGGTTCGATGCCCTCGGCCTGGATGGAGCGGCCGTTCGGCGTGTAGTAGCGGGCGGTGGTCAGTTTGACCGCGGTGCCGTTGCCCAGTGGCAGGATGGTCTGCACCGAACCCTTGCCGAAGGTACGCTCGCCCAGGATGAGCGCCCGATGGTGGTCCTGTAGCGCGCCGGCGACGATTTCCGAAGCTGAGGCGGAACCGCCGTTGACCAGCACCACCAGCGGCGCGCCCTTGAGCAAGTCGCCCGGAGTCGCTTTGAAACTCTGGTCCGAGCCATTGCCGCGTCCCTTGGTTTGGACGATGGCGCCTTCCTCCAGAAAATCGTCGGCGACATCCACCGCGCCGTTCAGCACCCCCCCCGGATTGTTGCGCAAATCCATCACCAGGCCCCGGAGCGGTCCCTTGTTCTGCTGCTCGATTTCCTGCATCGCCTGCCGCAGGTTCTGGGCGGTCTTGGCCTGAAATTGGGTAATGCGCAGATAACCGAATCCTGGCTCCAGCAGGCGGCTCTTGACGCTCTTGACCTGGATGACTTCCCGGATCAACTTGATCTTGAGCGGCTTGCGCATACTTTCGCGCACGATGGTCAGGGTGATGGCCGTGTTCGGTTTGCCGCGCATCCTCTGGATCGCGTCCGAGAGCGACATGCCCTTGACCGAGACGTCATCCAGCCGGATGATCAGATCGCCAGCGCGAATGCCCGCCCTTTGGGCGGGCGTGTCGTCGATCGGGGCGATGACCTTGAGAAAGCCGTTTTCCTGGCCAACCTCAATACCCAGGCCGCCGAATTCGCCCGAGGTGCCGATCTGCAGGTCCTGAAACGCCTCGGCGTCCAGGAACGCGGAGTGCGGGTCCAGATTGCTCAACATGCCGCGAATGGCGTTTTCCAGCAGATCGCGGTCCTTGACCGGCTCGACGTAATCTTCCTTGATCGCGTCAAGCACGCCGGTGAACGTGCGCAGCTCGTCCAGGGGCAGTTTGTTTTCCGGCGATATTTCCTTTTCGGCCCAGACCGTATGCACCGCCGTCAGCGAAATGCCCGCCAGAAAACTCAACGCCAACGCCAGACCGTGTCGGATTACGGCACTCATTAGCTTACTCCGAAAACCATTTTTGATTGCGGCGAGGGGATAACTGGAAATATTTGGCCCATTCCTCGGGTAAGACAACGGAACGCGCTCGAAAATCGCGGCGTGCTTGAGGGAAAGCGATGCGAATGGAGGCGATTTTGGAGGAGCTCCCGCGCGCCGGCTGGAACCCGACGCGCGGGGCGGCGCGAATGCGGGAGTGGGTAATTCCGCTTACTTGGCCTTACCCTGATTGGCGACGGCGTCCATCAGCTTCTTCAGTTCCTCGGGATCGGCGAGATACTGACCTCCCTTCTTGATCGGTCGCAGGTTGGCGTCGAGCTCGTAGACCAGGGGCACGGCGGTGGGGATGTTGAGGGCCACGATTTCATCGTCGGAAATGTCGTCGAGGTACTTGACCAGCGCCCGCAAGCTGTTGCCATGGGCGGCGATCAGCACCCGCTTGCCGGAGCGGATGGTCGGCACCAGGACATCGTGCCAGTAGGGCAACACTCGGTCGATGGTGGTCTTGAGGCTTTCGGTGGCCGGCAGCACTCGCGGGTCGAGACCGGCGTAGCGCGGATCGAAAGCTGGGTGGCGTGAATCGCTCGGTTCCAGCGCTGGCGGTGGGATATCGAAACTACGCCGCCAGATCTTGACCTGCTCCTCGCCGTGCTTGGCGGCGGTTTCGGACTTGTTCAGGCCCGCCAGGGCGCCGTAGTGGCGCTCGTTGAGCCGCCAACTCCGGTGCACCGGAATCCACGCCAAGTCCATTTCATCCAGCACGGTCCACAAGGTGTGAATGGCGCGCTTGAGCACCGAGGTATAGGCCACGTCGAAGACATAGCCTTCCTTCTTGAGCGCCTGACCCCCTTTCCGGGCTTCTTCGCGGCCCTTGTCGGACAGATCCACGTCCACCCAGCCGGTAAAACGATTTTCCATATTCCATTGGCTTTCGCCGTGGCGGATGAGCACGATTTTATACATGAGATAAAAACCTCCTCGTCGTTCAGCGGGGTTTGTTGTCGTTATCGAATCCGGCGCGGGTTGTCCGGATCGCATGAAATTTTGACGCTGGAATCATACGCCCGGTCAGCCGATTGCGCCAGCCACGCTCGGCGGTCGGGGACTCGGTGGCGCTCGCAACTTCTCAATGGCGCCATATTCCGCTATGCTGGTCGACAAGATTCCCGGACAAGGCTTGGTCGGAACATGATGCGCGGCGAACGCGCCGGCGTGGCGCGACATAGCGTCAATTCCAGTGTCCCGCCGGATTTTCTGATGACCCGCGACGAAGATATCGAACGGGCGTCGCGCTCGCTCAAGGCGATGTCGCACCCGTTGCGGCTCAAGATTCTCTGTACCCTGGGCGACCAGGAAGCCAGCGTGCAGGATATCGTCGAGCAAGTCGGCACCTCGCAAAGCAACATCTCCCAACATCTGGCCATTCTCCGCGACAAGAGCATCCTGACCTGCCGCAAAGATGCCAACCGGGTTTATTATCGAGTGGGCGACACCCGTACCCTACGCCTGATCGGCATGATGCGAGATGTGTTTTGCGCTCGGGATTAGTCTCGATAGTTCTAAAAAAAGGTTAGTGTATGAATAGCGAACGAATTATCCGGATCATGGCCGGTTCCTTTATTTTACTGTCGCTGCTGCTCGGGGTGCCGGCCAGTCCGCTCTATCACAGCAGCTACTGGCTGTGGTTCACTGCCTTCGTCGGCTTCAATCTATTTCAGAGTGGCTTCACTCGTTTTTGCCCAGCGGAAATGATTCTGTGGAAGCTGGGCGTCAAAAAAGCCAGTGGTTTAAACTGAATCATTTGACCTAGGGATCGGCGATGAGCGATTTTGCTGAATTTGCCTTGCGTAACTGGCTGTTGTTCGTGGCGCTGTTCGCCATTCTGGGCATGTTGGTCGGCGGCGAGATCCTGCGCAAGATGCGGGGGGTCAGCACTCTCGACGCTACCAGCGCCTTGCGGCTGATCAATGACCGAGACGCCGTGATCGTGGACATCCGTGACGCGGGCGACTATAAGGAAGGCCATATCCCGCAGGCTCGCCACATTCCGTTCAGCGCCCTGCAAGAGCGCCTGGGCGAGTTGACCAAGGTCAAGGACAAGCCGATGATCGTCTATTGCCGCACCGGCGCAACGTCCCCATCGGCCTGCGCCCTGCTCAAAAAACAGGGTTTTACCGATGTGCATAGCCTAAACGGCGGCTTGCCGAGTTGGTTGGACGCCCGCTTGCCAATTAGTCGCAAGAAGTCTTGACGGCCTGATAACCAGGCTGGACACGCCGTGTCGAACATCGTTCTTTACAGTTCCGAGTTTTGTCCCTACTGCCGGCGCGCGCGCGCCTTGCTGGATCGGAAGGGTGTGACCTACGCGGTGCTGGATGTGGACCGCGATCCGCGGCTGTGGCGCGAGATAGCCGAGCGCGCTGGCCGCGCCACTGTACCGCAGATCTTCATCGGCGACCGACACCTCGGCGGTTGCGACGACTTGGTCGCGTTGGATCGGCGCGGCGAATTGGACTCACTGCTAAATCCCCTGTGAACCCGCCGTTTCCGGCGGATCTCTATCAGCCCTCAACCCTAAACCTAGAGCATTCGCATGAGCGAGCAACCGCAGGTTCCCCAGCACTTTGAAATCCAGAAAGTCTATCTGAAGGATGTGTCGCTGGAGACGCCCAATTCCCCACTGATTTTTACCGAGCAATGGCAGCCGCAAACCGAAGTGCGACTGGAAACCGGCGCCACGCCGTTGACCGAGGAGTTGTTTGAAGTGGTGTTAACCCTGACCATCACCACCAAGGTCGGCGAGCGCACCGCCTATTTGGCTGAGATCCAGCAAGGTGGGCTGTTTACCTTGCGTGGCTTCGGTGAGCCACAAATGGGACACATGCTACACGCCTTTTGTCCAAATATTCTGTTCCCCTTCGCCCGCGAGGAGCTGGCTTCCCTGATCGGCAAGGGAGGTTTCCCGGCGTTGCTGCTCAATCCGATCAACTTCGATGGCATGTACCTACAGCGTCTGCAACAGCAACAGGCGCAGGCGGCTGGAGTTGCGCCGCCAGCGGCGCACTGACGCGAGAGCGTCGTGGCCACGGTCGCGGTGCTCGGCCCTGGCTCCTGGGGCACCGCCTTGGCGTTGCTGTTGGCGCGCAATGGCCACATAGTCCGACTGTGGGGCCACGACCCCGAGGAAATCGCGCCACTACGCCGGGAGCGGGAAAACCGGCGCTATCTCCCTGGCATTCCCTTTCCCTCGACCCTGACCGTCGGCGTCGACTTGGCGGAAGCGATGGCCAACGTTGATCTGGCGCTGGCGGCGGTGCCCAGCCACGCCTATGGAGTTACCCTGACCCGGTTGCGGTCGCATTTGCCAGCGGAGGGCGGTTTTGCCTGGGCCACCAAGGGCTTGGAACACGGCGGAGGGCGGTTTTTGCATGAGGTCACGGCGGAGATACTGGGCGCGGTTTGGTCGACGGCGGTGATTTCGGGACCCAGTTTCGCCGGGGAAGTGGCGCGCGGTTTGCCGACCGCCGTCACCGTCGCTTCCAGCGATGCGGTTCATGCTCGGCGGGTGGCGGCCTTGTTGCACGGGTCCAATTTGCGCGCCTATACCAGCCTCGATGTGGTCGGCGTCGAACTGGGCGGAGCGGTCAAAAATGTGCTGGCCATCGCCGCCGGCATCGCTGACGGTCTGGGATTTGGCGCCAACGCTCGAGCGGCGCTGATCACCCGCGGCCTAGCGGAGATGGCGCGACTGGGGCTGGTGGTGGGCGGCCAGCGCGAAACGTTCATGGGGTTGGCTGGTATTGGCGATCTGGTGTTGACTTGCACCGACGACCAGTCGCGCAACCGCCGGTTCGGGTTGGCCATTGGTCGAGGTGAAACCACCAAGTCAGCCTTCGCGGCCATCGGTCAGGTGGTGGAAGGGGTGGCCACGGCGCGGGAAGTACTACGGCTGGCCCAGCGGCACGGAGTGGAAATGCCGATTACCGAACAGGTCAACCAGGTGCTGTATCATGGCCAAGATCCACGCCGGGCGGTGGAAATTTTGTTGGCGCGCGATCCCAAACCCGAGGTGATCTGAAGCCGGCATCACCAATGTCCCCTTGGGTTGCGGCTCGCTCAGGTAATAGTGTCCAACAGCGGCCGCGGGTGCCCCTCCCCATCCCGATCCAGCCCGCTATACGCTCGCGGCCAGCGCTTTTTCACCACTGGACTGTGGCTGGCCAAGGCGTGACAGGTGTTCAAGACCGGTGGCGGCGTTCGATCGGCGGCGGGTTTGGCATCTTCCTCGTCGTAGCGCTGGCCGTAGACCGTCTGGAAAAAGGTGGTGGCGACTGGGCCAAGCAATTCCGTCATGTGGGTGCAACCCTGCACACCGGTGAACAATTCCTTGAGCTTGAGGGACCAGCCAGGTCCGATTCGCGCGCCGATCAGTTGCCGGTAGCGGGAGGTGATGGCGGGGCAAAGCCCGAACGGCGCGGCGTCGGTGCGTGCCTCCACCTCGCGGATCTGGAACTGATCGTCCACCGTTAGACGAATCCACATCTCGTGCAGCGGTTCGCCGGCCTGGATGACGCCGCCCCGATCCTCGTTGGGGAACGAATAGGCCTTGGTGTCCACGAGTTGGCCCTCAATATCCCATAATCCATCCTCGCGGCGATAACCCGTGCACTGCACGATGCGTCGGTGCAACAACTGGCGCGGAACGGGGGCGGAGAGCGGCATGAAATCCTCCAAATAACCTTTTGAGGCTAACCGATGGCCAAGGGGTCAGTCAAAAAACGTACCACTCATAATGCGCTTCAGACGTTCATCCACCTTGGCCAGCACCCTATGCTTTTGGTCGGGAGAGCAGTCCCACCAGTTGGCAATTTCGTCCAAAGCGCGGAAACAGCCATCGCAGACTTGAGTTTGCGGGTTGATGACGCACACACCGATGCAAGGGGATGGCGGATCGCTGGGCGGAGCAACAGGGGCAGTGGACATGGCGGGCAAGTGGGAAAGTCGTGGCATCAATTAAAAATAGTATCGCACCATGGTGGGACGAATTCATAGAACGAAACGGCTTGTGATGAAAGACGCGCCGACGGAGATGAAAGTAGCCACCGAGCCTTGGAGGCACTACGGCCACCCGCTGCGGGCGCCTGATCCAAGGCGTGTGTGGCGGGGTGTGGCGGCCCGACCCTCTCTCGCCGTTAGGATACACCACTATCTAACTCATGTATTACCCTACAAAGATCGATTTGGATGGACAAGGTGCGCGATAAGTGCAAAAGCGATGGGGTTTGCGCTTGTATGGACGCGGGGTCGGGTTTAACCTTTACTTAAACTATAGCGGCGCGGGCTGGCGCCGTGCTGAAGGTGCGTCGTAGTGGGCTTTAAACCATCAAACGATCGGGGGGGAATCCCATCATGTTGACCTATCTAGATTGCGTGGATCTGAGCGACCTGACCGAAGAAGAGATCGAGGCTATCGCCGAGCACGAACATCTACCGGAGATGGCGGCGTTGGAACTGGGCAGCTATCTGGTGCATAGCCCGGAAGGCGTCCCTATGATCAAGCGCATTATTTTGGAAGACATCGAGGAAGAGCGTCGGCGTGGCCACGCCGACAAGGTGCTGAAGCTGAAGTTGGTGCTCAAACATTTCGTGGACACCCATCCTGACAATCCAGCCAAGGCGTGAACGAAACCGAAGTTTCGGAGCATGGCTAGGCGGGATCAGGGATGTTCAAGGCCAGGATTCGGTCAGCAAGGCCTGAACCTCGGCCAGGCCTGCTCGTCGCATGGGGCGGCCATTGACCGGGCTAAGCGGAGCTTCCCGCTCGGCCAGCGCCGCGAAGACCGTGAGATCGATGCGGGCCTCGCCGGTGGTGAGGCGAAAAACCGGCAGGCAAACCCGGACGCCGCCAGCTATGTTCAGCCGCTGCTCATCCGTTTCGAAGGGAATATGGTATTCCAGCAGGAACAGCGTGATTTCCTCGGGCGAGTCGGCGAACAGATGCAGTTGTATGCTGGCGTGGGGGCCAGCGGCGCCGCTCAGCACCGAGCCGACCAAGCGGGGGCGAAAGCGCGCCAGAAACCGCATGGCGTCCAACGCCGTTTCTCGCAAGCCCCGCAGATAGATCGCCTGGCGGTCGGCATGGAACAGCCGCTGGCGGTCGAGCATGGCTTGCTCGATGGCGACGTTGTCCGGCAGGATGGTTCGATCGCCGATGGCCAGCCGCAGGGCGGCCTTGCGCCGGGCGGCGCCAAAGTTCTGAACGCCTTCCTCAACAATAAGCCGGGCGCATTCCTGGGCGATCAGGGTTTTGAGGCGACGGTCGTCACGAAGGCGGCGGGACATGGGCGAACTCCGGGCGTGGGTGAGCGGTTTAGGGCGAGGACAGCGACCATCCGCGGATAAGCCAGGCTGCTGCCTGACGACACCGTGGATACGATCATTTGCTATATTTTCTATATTCCATGGAGCGAGCGATCGTCCGTTCCAATCAAGCGAGGAAGCGTAACTTGGCTCTGTTCACGCGTAAAGAACCCTTTTTGGGCATCGACATCGGTCCCTCGGCGGTCAAGCTGGTCGAACTGAGCCGTTCCGGACCCCGGTTTCGGGTCGACAGTTTTGCCATCGAACCGCTAGGCGAAGGCATGGTGGAAGACCGCAACCCCGCCGATACCGATGGGGTGGCGGAAGCGATCAAGCGAGCCTGCCGCAAGGCGGGTACCCGAACGCGCCGCGCGGCTGTCGCCGTGCCAACCTCTAGCGTGATCACCCGCACTGTGCCAATGCCGGCGGACTTCAAGGAAAACGATATCGAGGTCAACATCGCGATTGAAGCGACCCAGTACATTCCCTATCCCATCGAGGAGGTTTATTTGGATTTCGAGGCGAAAGGCTTGTCTCCAGCCAGCACTGATATCCAGGATGTCATGTTGGTAGCCACGCGCAAAGAGAACGTGGATACCCGAGAGGCAACCCTTGAGGAAGCGGGTCTAACGCCGGTGATCGTGGATGTGGAAGCCTACGCCCTTGAAAATGCCTTTCGAGTGTTGATGGAAAGCCTACCCAAAGCGGGCGGCGAGGGCGGGCTGAGCCTGACCAAGGCACGGGATAGTCTGACGGCGCTCGTGGATATCGGCGCCACGCTTACCACCCTTTATATCTTTCAGCAGGATCGCGTGATCTTTACCCGCGAGCAGCGCTTTGGTTGTGACCAACTGACTGTTCGGATCGCCGAGGCCTATGGCCTGCCCCGCGACCAGGCCGAACAGGCCAAGCGTTCCGGTATGGTAAGCGAGGATTACCCAACCACAGTTTTGGAGCCGTTCAAGCAACTGTTGGCCGAGCAAATCGGTCATGGTTTGCAGTTCTTTTTTTCCTCTGACCAGTATGTTTCTGGCCGCTATAATGTAGATACCGTCGTCTTGGGTGGGGGAGGCGCCACGGTCGTAGGTCTGGACCGGGTCGTGGCGGACGTGCTGGGCATGACCACGGTGGTGGCCAATCCCTTCAAAAACATGGGGAGCGCCGCGCGGGTCAATAGCAATGCCCTGCTGCGCGACGCGCCATCGTTGCTGATTGCCTGTGGACTGGCCCTAAGGAGCTTCGACTGACATGACGCGCATCAATTTGCTGCCCTGGCGCGAAGCGCGCCGCGTTCAGCGGCAACGTCAACTGATCGGAATACTGGTGACGACGGCGCTGTTGGGAGCCGGCATCGTGTTTTTGGTGTACACCGAGATCGCCCTTCGCATCCAACACCAGCAGGAGCGCAACAACTATCTGCGCGACGAGATCGCTCAGCTCAAAAAAGCGGCTGAGGAGATGAAGGAGCTGCAAAAAGTCAAAACTCGGCTGTTGGACCGTCTCAGCGTTGTCCAGAAGTTGCAGACGGTTCGGCCCGGCATGGTGAAGATGCTGGACGAACTGGCGCGGTTGGTACCCCAGGATATCTATGTGACTGGTTTCAAGACCGCCCCCAACCAGGTGACGCTCAACGGCATCGCCCGTTCCGACAACGTCATTTCCGAGTTCATGCGCGACCTTAAGAACAGTCCCACCAATCTGTTCGGCGAACCGGTGTTGCAGGTGATCGAAACCCGCAGCGTGAACCACATCCAAGCACGGGTGTTCGAACTGATCGTGCCGCTCAAGCTGGGGGGAGGGGTGGAAGGCGGTCAGGCCAGCGCCGAGGGTAAGAAAACATGAATCTATCCGAAATCAATCTCAGCGATTTCAATTTGCGCGAGGCGGGCGATTGGCCGCTGGCGGGAAAAGCGGTGTTGGTGGTGTTGGTGCTCGCCGCGGTGCTGGGCGCCGGGTATTACTTTCTGACCAACGACCAGCTTCAGGAGCTGGAAAAGGTGACTCGGGAAGAGCAAACGCTGCGCAATGAATTCGTCGAAAAATGGCGAGTGACCGCCAATCTGGAAGCATTCCGGCAGCAGATCAAGCAGATGGAAGCGGATTTAGATGTGCTGTTGCGCCAGTTGCCAACCAGCACCGAGATGCCGGATTTGCTAGAGGATGTTTCCAATACTGGTAAGAAAAACGGTTTAGAGTTTGAGCTGTTCAAACCCGAGGCCGATAGACCAAAAGATTTTTACGCCGCCAAGCCGATCACTATCAAGGCCAAGGGCAACTACCATCAGTTTGGCGCGTTTGTGAGTGGCGTGGCGGCGCTGTCGCGGATTGTGACCCTGGAGAGCGCGACGTTGGCCAGCGACGCCACCAAGGATTTGGCGAAGAAGAAGAAGGACGTCAGGCTAACCAGCGAGCCGTTGACCATTCAGGCGACGTTGCAGACCTACCGTTACATGGACGAGGCGTCTAGCGCGCCGACGCCGGCCGGTGGTCCGAAACAACAGCCGCGGAAACCGCCGCAGAAGAAGACGGGAGCGGGCGAATGAACGTGCGTATTGCTGTGAGATCGGCGGGCGCGACGTGGCTGAGCATGGCGCTGGCGACGCTGGTGGGCTGCGCCCAGCCAGATAAGAGCGGAGTCCAAGAGTTTGTGAAGACCACCCAGAAGACCACGCCGCTCAAAAAGCTTGATCCGCCGCCGACGATCAAGCCATATGAGCCGTTCGCCTATACCGCCCAGGGCATCAAGGATCCGTTCGTGCTGGCGCCGTTCGCGCAGGAGGAAGAACTGGGGGTGACGGAGGAGGTGGTGGGGCCACCCTCCAATTACAAGGGTCCCCAACCCGATCCGAACCGGGTGCGGGAAGAGCTGGAGAAATACTCTCTCGGTTCGCTCAAGATGATGGGCACCTTCCGCATGGGCGGGGGGGGGGAGTTGTGGGCGCTGGTTCTGGCTCCCGATAAGGTCGTGCATCGGGTACAGAAAAACAATTATCTGGGCACCAACCACGGCAAGATTGTCGGTATTACGGAGCAGCGAGTCGAGCTGAAGGAAATCGTTCCGGATGGGCCCGGGCGCTGGCAGGAGCGTGAGGCGTTCCTGTCGCTTACCCAATGAGTGAGGGGGAAGTGTCATGACGAACAGGTCCGCGAGCGAAGGCCAACATGACCGTCGGTCGGCTAGAGGATGGGTGCCGCTGTGGGTGGTGCTGGGTCTGATTTGGGGAATCGTATCGGTTGGAATGTGGGGGGCGGCGATGGCGGCCACCGAAACCGGGCCGGTGGTGCTGCAGGGGGTGGATATCAGCCCACTGGCCGGCAATCGCCTGCAGCTACGGTTTCGGTTGTCGGCGCCGCCCAAAGGACCGCCGAGCAGTTTTACCATTAATGAGCCGGCGCGGATCGTGCTGGATTTTCTGGATACCACGAATGGCTTAAGCGCGCGGCAACAATCGATCAATGTCGGGGTGGCCGACAAGATCAGCGTGTTGGAGGGGGCCGACCGGACTCGCGCCTCGCTGAATCTGGCGCGACTGGTGCCCTACAATGTGCAGGTGCAGGGCAACCTGGTGGTGTTGACGCTGGAGAACGCGGGCGCGGCGCCGGCGCGAACGCCAGCACCGACGCCGGCGGCGGTGGTAAGGGCGGCTGCCGCAAGCTCCCGACAGGCTGACGCCGAGGGACCGACGATGACGCCCCGCACGGTGGGCGACGTCGGCTTCAAGCGAGGGCCAGGCGGGCAGGGAATAGTCACGGTCAAACTGTCCAATCCCAACATTCCGGTGGACGTGCGGCAGGAAGGCAATCAGATCATCGCCGATTTTCAGAAGGCAACGCTGGCGCGCGGGCAGGAGCGGCGTCTGGACGTGACCGACTTCGCCACGCCCGTGACGACATTGGAGGCGTTGAATCGGAGTGGCAGCGCCCGTTTGAGCATCCGACCCAACCCACCGTTTGAGTACATGGCCTATCAGGCCAACGATTTGTACGTGATCGAGGTGCGTCCGCCGCAAAAATCCAAGGAGGAGGAAGACAAGGAGGCACAGTTCGATCCGTCCAAGAAAAAATATACCGGTGATTTGCTGTCATTGAATTTCCAGGACATCGAGGTTCGGGCGATTCTGCAAATCCTGGCGGATTTCACGGGCCTGAACATCGTGGTCAGCGACAGTGTGAAGGGTAACCTGACTCTGCGCTTGCAGAACGTACCCTGGGATCAGGCGTTGGATATCATCCTGCGCACCAAGGGTTTGGCCATGCGGCAGAACGGCAATGTGATTTTCATCGCGCCAACCGAGGAAGTGGCGGCGCGCGAGAAGCTAGACCTGGAATCGCGTAAGACAGTGCAGGAGTTGATTCCGCTGCGCACCGAGATCATCCAGGTCAATTACGCCAAGGCGAAGGATTTGGCGGAGTTGTTGGTAAAGCGAAAGTCCTCAGCCCCAGGAAAAGAGGCTGAGCAGAGCGTCCTGTCGCC
>JAVMKH010000090.1:9720-25055 GCA_031732935.1 Candidatus Contendibacter sp. | reverse complement strand
GAACGCCTACGAACTGATGAAGTCGATGATCCGCGCCGGCGCGGCGGGCGTCCATTTCGAGGATCAGTTAGCCTCGGTCAAGAAGTGTGGCCACATGGGCGGCAAGGTGCTGGTGCCGAGCCAGGAAGCCGTGCAGAAACTGATCGCCGCTCGCCTGGCGGCCGACGTGTACGGCGTGCCGACCGTCCTGCTGGCCCGCACCGATGCCGAAGCCGCCGATCTGCTGACCAGCGACTGCGACGACAACGACAAGCCGTTCCTGACCGGCGAGCGCACCGTCGAAGGTTTCTACAAGACCAAGAAGGGTCTGGAGCAGGCGATTTCGCGCGGTCTGGCCTACGCGCCCTACGCCGACATGGTCTGGTGCGAGACCGGCACACCCGATCTCGACTTCGCCAGGAAATTCGCTGAGGCCGTCCGCGACCAGTTCCCCGACAAGATGCTGGCCTACAACTGCTCGCCGTCGTTCAACTGGAAGAAGAACCTGGACGACGCCACCATCGCCAAGTTCCAGCGCGAGCTAGGTGCGATGGGCTACAAGTACCAGTTCATCACCCTGGCCGGCATCCACAACATGTGGTACCACATGTTCGACTTGGCGCAGGACTACGTGAAGCGCGGCATGTCCGCCTACGTCGAGAAGGTCCAGGAGCCCGAATTCGCCGCCCGCGACCGTGGCTACACCTTTGTGTCCCACCAGCAGGAAGTGGGCACCGGCTATTTCGACGACGTGACCACCATCATTCAAGGTGGCGTGTCCTCGGTGACCGCGCTGACCGGTTCCACGGAAGAAGAACAATTCCACTAAGCGTCGTGCCCGCCGTTTGCCGCTAGCGGCGCCAACGGCGGAATCCGCCGGCCATCCGACGACCCGGAGGGAAACTCTCTCCGGGTTTTTGCCATTGGAAACCGCTAAAATCATTCCCGCCGATTTCGAACGAACACCCATCCAAGGAGCAGCCCGTGAGCCTCAATTTGCCTGCTGGCGTGCAAGTGAACGCCCCGCTTTATCCCCGCTTCGACGAGATTCTGACCCATGACGCGCTGGCTCTGGTGGCCAAGCTGCACCGCGCTTTCGAGCCGCGTCGCCAGGAATTGTTGAAAAAGCGCGTCGAACGCCAGGCGCGCATCGACGCGGGCGAAATGCCCGATTTTCTGCCGGAAACCAAGTCCATCCGCGAAGGCGATTGGAAGATCGCGCCGCTGCCCAAGGCGCTGGAACGCCGCCGCACCGAAATCACCGGTCCGGTCGAGCGCAAGATGATCATCAACGCCTACAACTCCGGCGCCGATTCCTACATGACCGACTTCGAGGATTCCAACAGCCCCAACTGGTACAACCAGATTCAGGGCCAGGTGAATCTGGTCGACGCCATCCGCCGCAAGATCGGCTACGTGAACGAGGTGGGCAAGGAGTACAAGCTGAACGATACCATCGCCACGCTGCAAATTCGGCCGCGCGGCTGGCATCTGGACGAGAAGCACGTGTTGGTGGACGGCCAGCGCGTTTCCGGCGGCATCTTCGATTTTGGCCTGGTGTTCTTCCACAACGCCAAGGAGCAAATCGCTCGTGGCGCGGGCCCGTTCTACTACCTGCCGAAGATGGAAAGCCATCTGGAAGCGCGGTTGTGGAACGACATCTTCTGCATGGCCCAGGATGAACTTGGTCTGCCGCGCGGCACGATCAAGGCGACCGTGCTGATCGAAACCATCCTCGCCACCTTCGAGATGGAAGAAATCCTGTACGAGTTGCGCGAGCATTCCGCCGGCCTCAACGCCGGGCGCTGGGACTACATTTTTAGCTGTATCAAGAAATTCAAGAAGAACAAGGAATTCTGTCTGGCCAATCGCGGCGCGATCACCATGGAAGTGCCGTTCATGCGTTCCTACGCCCTGCATCTGGTTAAGGTCTGCCACAAGCGCGGCGCCCCGGCCATGGGCGGTATGTCGGCGCTGATCCCGATCAAGAATGATCCCGAAGCCAACGAAAAGGCGCTGGCGGGCATCCGCCACGACAAGACCCGCGACGCCCGCGACGGCTTCGACGGCGGCTGGGTGGCCCATCCCGGTCTGGTGCCCATCGCCCACGAGGAGTTCGTCAAGGTGCTGGGCGATAAGCCGAATCAGTGGGAGAAGCAGCGCGACGAGGTGTTCGCGGCCAAGGATTTCCTGAACTTCCAGCCCGAACAGCCCATCACCGAGACTGGACTGCGCAACAACATCAACGTCGGTATTCACTACCTCGGTTCCTGGCTGGCGGGCAACGGCTGCGTGCCGATCCATAATCTGATGGAAGACGCCGCCACCGCCGAAATTTCCCGTTCCCAGGTCTGGCAGTGGGTGGTCAGTTCCAAGGGCACGCTGGACGATGGCCGCAAAGTGACCGCCGAACTGGTCCACGCGATGATTCCCGAGGAACTGGCCAAGGTGAAAGCCACCGTCGCCGCTCAGGGCGAGGATACCGCCACCTACGACCAAGCCGCCGGCATTTTCGAGAAGATGTCGCTTGACCCGAATTATCCAGAGTTCCTGACCTTGCCGCTGTACGAGGCGATGGATTGATCTAACTCAGCCAGTGTTGGTATCAGAAAAGCGCTTGGGAAACCTGGCGCTTTTTTATTTTTGTTCAATGTGTTATCGATTGTTTAGAACAGTTTTGCCTACTCTGTTGCAATTCGGGTTATCAATCTATAATAAAAATTAGCCATCTGAGTTTTGTTACCGGGTAGTTTCACAGAGAATCATTTTCTTACCTCCACTTCATTAGCTATGTCACTTTCCGCTTATCAACAGGCTTTGGCTGGTCTAACGGATCACGTTCGGAAGAAAGTTGAGGATGCGCGTGTCGTTTTGCCTGATCAAGTTAGTCGAAATATTGCTGATGAGACGGCGCTTGCGATAGCTGATTTTATGAGTCTTTTGCATCAGTTTGTCGTCCAACTCGCCAGTGGTGAGTCGCCGCGCCAGGCTTGGGTGGAGGCTTGTCGAACTCATAAACGGAAGGGATGCATCATTAATGATGCCGATTGTCCAGAGATTCTTGGTCGAGCCAAGGGGTTGGACGATCATGCCGCTGCTATCGCAAGGACTTCTCGTGGCGATCTGACGAAGGAACAAGCCAGGAAATTGCTCCTCAAATACTCAGGATCGGTCGATCTTGGCGGATTTGAAACTTTTTTGCGGGAAGCTGCCTTGGGTAGTTATCTGGTCTGGGCCACCTTTGACCCAGCCGATTCCAGGGTAAATCCATTTGATCGGCTACCGCGAACTCATCATGGCATTTGCACGGCCCTTGGTCTGGGACACTTTACCTTGAGCGATATTTTGATCGTTCTTGTCTGGGATCATGCTGATTCCGGTTATCCGCCGCTGCATCGTCCGACCGTGGCCGATGCCGAGGATTATCCATATTACCGACCTCGACCTGAGATCGATGCTCGTTGGGGATTAACCGAACCGTTGTCGCCCAATCCCGATAAGCTTTCACCACAACCTGAAGTCGTCATGCCTGAAACGACCAGCCAAGGATTGCGGTTGCCATTTCAAGTTGTCCACGCATAGGGTATCACTGCAATGGATACATCAATGTCTATTCAAGGTCTTGATCACGATGAAATTCGTGCCTGGCTGGAACGAGCATTGCGCGGCCAGGAGTCCTTGCCGTTGCTTACCAGAGATGAGTTTCCTCATCTGGGCATTGTGCGGCTCGAAAAAACTTTGAAGCCAGCAACCCGCGACTCCCTGAGAGATGGCGCTTTACAACTGGTTCGTCAATTCTGCATGGATGGGCGGGGAGAAACGGCCTATGTGCAAGAGCTTCTCACACTGGCGGCGGCTTTCAAACAACCTGAAGCCGTACAAATGCTGGCGAGATTGGCTGATAAATTTTCAGATTTACCCGATATTTCCACTGAAATCCAACTCGCCGTATTGGCGGCGCTAGTCGATATGCCGCCGCCTCAGTCAGTGGAGTTTTGGGTGCGTATTTTCAACCGAGATCCGGAAAAGTACGCAGGCTTGGCTCTTTCTGGGGTGCTCGCGATCAATCCCGCACGAGCCATCGAGTTGTTACCGAAAATGCCCGACACCGAGCGTGCTGGGCAAGCCACTGCGCTCAAGCTCGATCTCACTTGGGACGATCTTCGACCGGAGCAACGCTACCGATTCGTCGAGGATATTCGGGCCGTCTTGGTACAGTGTGGTTCGTACTTCGCTGGCCCAGTGGAAGCATGGGTTAATTCCAAGTCTAAGGTAATAATTGGTCGTGTGAAGACTAACGAAAGTCTTGAAAGTCTTGGTACCGCGTTGAAAAAATATCTAGGCGAAGAATTTTCGCCGAAAGTCCGTACTCCAAAGCTTTGTCCCGATTTTTGTTTGGCTGCCTGAAACATGAGCGAAGAAAAGCCCAAAGCTGCATTCGTCACGTTTTACTCCTTTAAAGGAGGGGTCGGGCGCAGCATGGCCCTGATTAACACCGCCGGTATTCTAGCCGGGCGAGGTTTCCGCGTGCTGGTCATCGATCTCGATCTCGAAGCTCCTGGACTTTCCTACCTCGACCCGGACGCTCCCGATGTTGCGCCGGATGAGTGCGCCCCGAGGCAACGTCCGTTGCAGCTTGGATTCGTGGATTTGTTGAGTGATGCGAAGGAACGTGGAGAGGCGGCGGACTTGTTCGCCTTATCTCTTGGTGATCTCGCAAACCGCTACACCCAGCCCTATCGCCTTCCCGAAAAACTATGTGAATTCAAGGATGGTTCGCTCCATATCATGCCGGCAGGCAAATTCGATGGCCATTACGGAGAGCGTCTTGATGCTTTGAACCTGCATGAGCTTTATCAGGATGGTTTGGGTGAACCGTTGATCCGCGCCTTCAAGAAGAGACTTAAGGATGCGGATTTGTATGATTATATCCTCGTGGATAGCCGAACCGGTTTTTCGGACGAGGCCGGTATCTGTACTCGTGACTTGGCCGATTACCTCATGATTTTGAGTGGGCTAAATCGCCAGAACGTTGAAGGGACTTGCGAATTTCTGAAGGCGTTGCGTGTTGCAACCGATGGAAAAAAGCCATTCCAAATCATTCTCAGTCCAGTTCCTAATGGAGAAGACGCTCTGGTAGACCAGCGAGAGGAGATGGCAAGGAAATCTTTTGAAGCAGCATGGGGAGCTAAGGTCGATTTATCGTTGCAGATTCCCTATCACCCCCAACTCGCACTGACCGAGGAACCCCATATCTTCAGGCGTCGCCGGGGCTATTTGTTCGAGGCTTATCGTGCGATTGAACAAGGTATGCATACAGCACTGGGCTACGATGTGCAGAATTTGATGCAAAGGGTTGAGAAGGCATTACAGAAGAGGAATTATTTGGCTGCTTTGCACGATCTGCGGTACATCGTACGCTTAAATAAGGGATATATCTTTGCTATGGATTTTGGAATGTATGATCGACTATTCATAATAGATGAAACAGCAAGCGAATCGAGTCACATTATTTTAGGTGATACAGCAAGACAGGAGGTAATTAAGTTTATTATCGACAATTTTCCCATAGTTGAGAAGAATAACTTGATCGGTACTCAGGAATTGCTTAAACGCCTAGAAGATAATTCCGTCGATTTGGCTGATAGACTCTATAAACGTATTATAGATGCCGCACCAAATGATAAAGGTATTCTCGATGCCTATGCGATTTTCTTGGAAAATAAGCGAGGTGATTTAGAGGGTGCAAAGGTTTATTACGAGCGTGCACTGGAAGCTGATCCGGAGCATGTCAACAATCTGATTAACTATGGGCAGTTCCTTGTAGAACAGAATCGATTGATAGAGTGGGAAGATGCTCTTCTTTCCGCTTTTGAACGCATTGACCGATCCAACGCAGGAATTGTTGCCGCCAAAATTTTCTTTTTGCTCTGGCTCGTTGCGCGAATGCAGGGAAAGGGCGCAGAATGTTGGGAACGGCATTTTAAGTTTGTTGTTAAAAAGGGCTTTAGACGGTATCCATGGAATTTTGAGCCGATGCTCGCTCAAGCGAAGAAGGTGCTGCCACCGGCAGAGTTTGAATATGCTGAAGCCTTGGCGCGGGCCTTTCTCGATGAAGGCCAAGTGGCCAACCTTGAACAGTATGAGCGGTGGCGTATCCTGGAACCGCTGGACCCGATGGAAGCGGGTAGCAAGTTTTCCGAGGATGTCCCTGCGTCAGTGTTTTCAGCTTCTTCGTGAAATTGTGCGGCCGTGACTGCATGAAAAACGCCGCCACCGCCGAAATTTCCCGTCCTCAATCCTGACCTGAAGGGCCGTTTCGCCGATACGCCTCGGCATGTTCGGGGCTGTAGAGATACGAAGCGGGGAATCCTTCCGGCTGAATCACCCGCCCGACCAGAATCAGCGCGGTGCGGGTGAAGCCCTTGGTCTCGACCCGGTCGGCGATGTCGGCCAGGGTGCCGACCACGCCGTCTTGGTCCGGCCAGGAAACCCGGTGCAGCACCGCCGCCGGGCAATCCGCGCCGTAGGAGGGGATCAATTCCGCGACGATTTCCCGTAGCTTGTCCACGCTGAGATAAATCGCCAGCGTCGCTCGGTGCTGGGCCAGTTCCGGCAGACTTTCGCCGTCGGGCATCGGTGTTTTGCCGGCATGACGGGTGAGAATGATGGTCTGGCTGACGCCCGGCAGGGTCAATTCCCGGCGTAACAGGGCGGCTCCGGCGAAGGCGGCGGTCACGCCCGGCACCACCTCGTAGGGAATCCCCAGCTTTTCCAGTTCGCGGATCTGCTCGCCGATGGCTCCGTACAGCGCGGGATCGCCGGTATGCACCCGCGCTACGTCCAACCCCCGTTCGTGCGCGGCGCGAATGCGGGCGATGATCTGATCCAGGCTCAGATCGGCGGTATTGACGATTTCGGCGTCTGGATTGGCGGCCAGAACCACTTCCCTCGGCACCAGCGAACCGGCGTACAGTACCAGCGGGCATTCGCCGATCAGACGCCGACCCTTGACGGTGATCAGTTCGGGATCGCCGGGACCGGCGCCGATGAAATGGACGGTCATTCGAATTTTCCGTGGTTGGCGTTTTGCATTGACGCCGGGGCGGCGGCGTCAAATGGGGAAGCAACGATCCTGATTAGGATAGCGGGGAATAATAGTTTACCGTAAGGATCGGTAACTTTGTTTTGAGGAGAGCCAGTGGCTATCGGGAATGGAGGGAAGATGCGGTCCATGCGTCTCATCACCATCGTCAGTCTGACCGAACCGGGCCGGGCGCTGGCGGAACGCTTACGGTCGCTGATGCCGGACGCCGAATTGCTACATCGGCCGCAACCCTTCCAGGACGAGATTCGTCACCGCTTCCTCTTGGGTCGCCGACTGATTCTGTTGTGCGCGGTCGGTATCGCGGTGCGGAGTCTGGCGCCGGTCTTGCGCGATAAATACCAGGACCCGGCGGTGCTGATCCTCGACGAACACGGCCGATTCGTGGTGCCGATCCTATCGGGCCACGAAGGCGGGGCCAACGAATGGGCCCGGCAAGTCGCCGAGTTCCTAGGCGCGCAAGCCGTCATCACCGGCGCGCAACGCTATACCCACCCCCTGCTGGCGGCGGGCGTCGGCTGCAATCGCGGCTGCTCGCTGGAATCATTGCTGGTCCTGCTCGACCAGACCTTGGCCGAGCACGGCTTGCGGCGCGATGACTTGCGGGCGCTGGCCAGCATCGAACTCAAGCGGGACGAACCGGGATTGCACCAGTTGGCCAAGACCCTGAATCTGCCGATTCACTTCTATCCCGCCGTCGTGCTGCGGGAGTACGACGACCGTCTCAGTCGCAAGTCCGAAATCGTGTTTCGGGAAACCGGTTGCCATGGCGTGGCGGAAGCGGCGGCGCTGGCCTGCGCCGAACGCTTGGTCGCGCATGATTTTCGGGCGGAACTGATCATCCCCAAGCGGAAAAATGCCGACGCCACCCTGGCGGTGGCGCGGATTTACGGTAATCGCGAGGACTGAGCCGTCATGGATGACCCACGGAGCGTTCCACGAATCGGCCAATGCGCTCAAACGCTTCCCGGGCCTCTGGCAGAACCGGTTCGAAAAGCTGCCAGACATGCGGCATGTCCGGCCAGGTTTCCAGTTCCGCGCTGGACCCGGCGGCGCGGGCCTTGTTGACGTAGCGGCGGGCGTCGCCCAGCATCATCTCCGCTTCGCTGGCTTGCACCAGCACCGGCGGCAGTCGGGACAAATCGCCGAAGACTGGAGAAATCAACGGATTCGGTGGAACTATCCGGTTCCAGAGCCAGGTGATCAGCAGAAGAAGGGTTCTGGGGAGATACAGAAAGCGCCCCAGACCGGGACCCAGGAACACATCGGTTTGACGATGACTCTTGCAGGTGGGGCTGGACAGCGTCATGTCGACGATCGGCGACAGCGCCATGGCACCCTGCGCGGCGCGCAACCCCGCGTCGCGTGCCCAGGCGATGAGCATGAGCACCAGGTTGCCCCCCGCCGAGTCGCCGGCCACGAACAACTCGCGAACCGGTCTCGGTCCATCGGGACCGTGATCCAGAATCCAGCGATAACCGGCCTGACAATCGGCGATCATGTCCCGGCGCGAATGCTCGGGCATCAACCGGTAGTCCAGCGCCAGCACCGCCGCGCCCGCGACCCGCGCCAGACGGGTGGTGATCATGCGATGGCCGCTGGGGCACCCACTGATGAACGCGCCGCCGTGCAGGTACAGCACCCGGCGGTTCGGATCGGAGTGGGACGCCAGTACCCACTCGCCCGGCACACCGCCGGCGTCGGTTTCCTCGATGCGGTAGTCCGCCGCGCCCACCAGCGACGGGTCCAGGAAGCCTCCCGCCATCACGCGCCGGATCGCCGCCAGCCGTTGCTTCATGGCGGTGGAACGAATCTCGGCCAAGGCTTGCTCCAGTAAAAGTACGACTTCCTGGCAGTCGCTGCTGGCGGCGTCTCGCCCACCTGGGCGGATTTCCACCAACTGGTCGTAAGCCCGCAGGCTCGGACCCTTCAGAAAACGATGGATGAGTAACCAAGCTACCGCCACAAGTAGCAGCAGCGTCACCAAGGTCCAATCCGACATGAATTTTCTCCTTAAGATCGTTCAGAGCCAGGGGCGCGTCGTGTGCCCGTGATGTAGCGGACCACAGCCCTTGCCCAGACCGGGCGCGGTGCGGATCGCTTCTCGCACGTAGGCCAGTGCCCGCCGCACCGCCGTGTTCAACGGCAACCCTTGCGCCAGCCCAGTGGCGATAGCCGAGGCCAGGGTGCAACCGGTGCCGTGCGTATTGCGGCTGTCGACGCGCGGCGCGACGAACGCTTCCGCGCCTCCCGGCCAGACCAGCCAGTCGGTGACGGTATCGCCGGGCAAGTGTCCACCCTTGACCAACACCGCCGCCGGTCCAAGCTCAAGAAGACGCCGACCCGCCGCCGCCAGACCGTCGGACTCCCGGATCGGTAACCCGCTCAGGGCTTCCGCCTCGCGAACGTTGGGCGTGATCAAGGCGGCGCGGGGTAACAGGCGCTGGATCAGCGTATTGCGCGCCGCTGGGTCAAGCAGGCTTTCGCCGCCCTTGGCGTACATGACCGGATCGACCACCACCGGAATGCCGATGGCCGAGCGATCCAGCGTCTCGACCACGGCGTCGATGACGGCGGCGTGGTGCAGCATGCCGGTCTTGACGCAGTCGGCGCCCAGATCGTCCAGCACCACTTCCATTTGTTGGGCGATGAAGGCCGGCTCCACTCCGACGATGCCAAAGACGCCCTGGGTGTTTTGCGCGGTCAGCGCGGTGATCGCCGTCGCCGCGTAGCCGCCCAGGGCCGTCACCGTCTTCAAATCGGCCTGAATTCCCGCGCCGCCGCCGGAATCCGAGCCCGCCACGATCAGTACCCGCCCGTTCGTTGCCATGCGTTCTCCTGGATTTGGAGTTTCAAGCCATTACGCCAATTGCGCGACGAGGTAAAAGCAGGTAGCGTACCGCGATTTCACGGAACGTGGTGATTATAACCATGCGGATCGAATCCCCCCTGTGCCTGTACACCGGCGTGGTGCCACCCGAGTGGATCGATAATAACGGCCATATGAACGTCGCCTATTACGTACTGGCGTTCGATCATGCCACCGACGCTTTCATGGAGTGTCTGGGCATGGGGCGGGAGTATCAGGACCGCCAGCGATGCTCTACCTTCGTGGTGGAAACCCACGTCAACTATCAGCGCGAGTTGATGGCCGGCGATCCCATGCGCATCACCACCCAGTTGCTCGGCTTCGACAGCAAGCGAATTCACTATTTCCATCGGCTGTATCACGCCGAGCGGGGCTTTCTGTCCGCCACCACCGAGTTGATGGTGATCCATGTGGATTTGACCGAGCGCCACAGCGCGCCGATGCCCGTGTCGGCCATGGACCGACTGAGCGCGCTGATGGCGGTGCATATCCAACTGTCGCGTCCACCCCAATCGGGTCGGGTGATGGGGGTGCGCGCCAAATCCCCGACCATCCAACCCGAGACGACGGTGTTGCGCTGGCTGTCCAGATGAGTCGCAGGGACGATGATGTTCAACCGACGCCGGTCAGCGTTCATTCAGCTTGACCTTTCTACCCTGGCAGACAGGCTTAGTCATACGAGGCATATCGTTATGCTCAAAGTTACACCATCCTTGCTACTTGTAGCCGCGCTTGGCGCGCCGATGCCACTATTGGCCGGCGGTTTGACAGGGGATGCAATGCTGGGCGGTGCGTTGGGCGGCGCGTTGGGAGCCGGCGTGGGTTCCCAGTTGGGCGGGCGCGATGGCGCTATCCTGGGAGGCGCTCTCGGTGGCGCGGCGGGGACTGCTATTAGCACTCGTCGTTACCGTCAGCCCGAGGTTATCTATGTGGATCGCTACCGGGGTCCTCCGCCTGGCTACTATCACAGCCGAGGTCGGCATCGAGGCTATTACAAGCATTACCATGATTGGGATTGAAAGGGTAACCAACCCTTTGATTGGACCCACCGTGGACGCGGCGCCGTCGGATGGGTGCCAAGGATGGCCGGATTTTGTTATGCTCGGTCAGGTCAATTTCTCGTAACCTGGCATCGCGCCCAGGCTTAAGCGATGCGCGATGGCCGTCGACCGCTTTCGAATCCCGTTTTGACTCATTTTGCCCGGTATGTCCTGCTGGCGGTGGAGAAATGCGCGCCGCCGGCGTTGTTTCGCTCCGACATCGGGTTGCGAGTCGCGGTGACAGCCGTCAATGTGATTTTGGTGATCGCATTGGCTCGCTCGCTCGCCAGCTTGACCCTGGCCCTACTGACGGGTCTTTCCCCATCGTTGACCGCGTCCCCAACGCTGGCCGAGTTCGCGCCGGGTTCCGATTCTCCCTTGTCTCCGCGCCTCGCCGAGGGCGCCGTCATCGGTTCATGGCATTTGTTCGGCCAGGCCGAGATCGGCCGGCCGATGGAAACGCCGCCGGTCCCGCTGCCGGTAGCCCCGCTCAAGCTGCGGCTGGTCGGAATCTTTTTCATGGAGCAGGGGGCTGATCGGGCGCTGGCCCTCCTCGCTGAGGACAATGAGCTGGAGCGCGGTTACCGGCCCGGCGCGTCATTGCCCGGTGGCGCCCGCTTGCAACGCATCCAGCGCGATCATGTGGTGATTGCCCGCAACGGCCGGGAAGAGGTGCTTAAACTGCCGAAGCTGGGTGATGGGCTGCCGGAGACCGCGCCGGTACCGACCCCACCGAGCGCCCCGGAACCGACGATGGAGCCGATGGCCGAACCGGCGGCTGCCGGGGAAGCGCGAGTGGTCGACGCCAGCGCCGTGGTGGAGCGCTTGCGCGGTGAAATGATGAATCGGCCTCAGGCGTTGGAGGACATCGCGTTCGCCAGCCCGTACCTGCGAGATGGCCAGTTCGTCGGGTTCCGCCTGCGGGAGGGGCGGGATCCCAAGCTGTTGGGGCAGTTGGGTCTCAACGGCGGCGATGTGGTCACCGAGATCAATGGCAGCCGTCTGAACAGTCCCCTGCAGGGCTTGACCCTGCTGCGGGAAGTGTTGGGCGCGAATCGGGTCAATGTGCGAGTATTGCGCAACGGCGTCGAGATTCCCTTGACCTTTTCCCTGGGCGGCCGGCCGCCGCGATGAACCCCACGGCTTTCCACCACCACCGCCATCCCTCCATCCCTATTTTGACCATGATGACTCCCTCCAAGCGGTTCGACAGATGGTTCGAGCCACCCGCGCGCGCCGCGCGCCGAGTCTTGGGTGCGTTGCTACTGGGTTTGACGCTGGTCTCGCTGGCGTTCGCCGCGCCGGTGACGCTCAACCTTAAGGAGGTTGAGATCAACGCCCTGGTGGAAAGCATGTCGGCGTTGACCGGCAAGAATTTCATCGTCGATCCACGGGTCAAGGGCCGGGTGACGGTCATTTCCTCCAAGCCGATGGATGAAAGGGAGCTTTACGAAGTCTTCCTGTCGGTGCTGGCGGTGCATGGCTTCGCCGCGATTCCCAGCGGTAAGGTGATCAAGATCGTGCCGGTGGCCGGGGCCAAGCAGGAGAATATCCCCACCGTGGACCTGCGAAGCGGCGCCGAATCGGATCAGATCGTGACCCGGGTCATTCAGGTTCAGAACGTTTCCGCCGCCCAGATCGTACCAATCCTCCGTCCCTTGATTCCGCCGCAGGGTCATCTGGCCGCCTATACCCCGACCAATGTCCTGATCATTTCCGACGCGGCGGCCAATGTTGAGCGCATCGCCAGCATCATTGCCCGGGTTGATCTGGCCAGCAACGAGGAAGTCGAGATTGTGCCGCTGCGTCACGCCTCGGCCACCGAGATCGCGCGGCTGCTGACCACCCTGGAGCAGGGGCGAGTCAAGGCCGATCCAGCCGCCGCCGCTGGTACGCTACCGCGCATGGTGGCGGACGAGCGCACCAACAGCATCTTGTTGAGCGGCGACAAGGCGTCGCGGCTGCGGTTGCGGGCGCTGATCACCCATCTGGACACGCCGGTGGACAGCGGCGGCAATACCCAAGTGGTCTATCTGCGCTACGCCAAGGCCAAGAATCTGGTGACGGTGTTGCAGGGGGTCAGCAAGAGCCTGAGCAACGAAGCCGCGCGCAATGCCCCCGTGCCGGGTCAAGCCATCAACGCGCCACCGGGCGGTGGGAGCGGGAGCGGTAGTAGTGGTGGTGGCGGTCTGGTCGATATCCAGGCCGACGACGCGACCAATGCCCTGGTGATCACCGCGCCGCCGGATCTGCTGCGCTCCCTGCGCTCGGTGATCGCGCAACTGGACGTGCGCCGCGCCCAGGTGCTGGTGGAGGCGGTCATCGCCGAGATTTCCGCCGAGAAAACCGCCGAGTTGGGGGTGCAATGGGTGGTGAGTAGCAACAATGCGATCGGCTTCACCAACTTCGACGCCGGTACTTCCAGCCTGGCCAATATCATTGGCTTGGCGGCGCAGGCTAACGAGGATGGTTTATCGGCGCTCTCAGCGGCAAGAATACCGCAAGGTTTACAACTCGGCGTGGGGAGTGTTGCCGGTGGCGTCGGCGCCATCATCAGCGCCCTGGCCAAGGACGCCGACGCCAACGTGCTGTCCACCCCGACCCTCGTGACGCTGGACAACGAGGAGGCGTCGATCATCGTCGGCCAGGATGTGCCGTTCGTGACCGGTTCCTACACCACCTCGACCGGCGGCGGGAGCAGCACGACATCGCAGATCGGCAATCCGTTCCAGACCATCAATCGTGAGAAGGTGGGCATCAAGCTGAAGGTCAAGCCGCAAATCAACGAGGGGAACGCCGTCAAGCTGGAAATCAGCCAGGAAGTCTCCAACGTGGTGCCGTCGGCCAACGCCGCCACCCAAGGTCCGACCCTGAATACCCGCGAGATCAAGACTAACGTGCTGGTGGAGGATGGACAGATTTTGGTGCTGGGCGGATTGATCGACGACAAGATCGACGAAAGCGCGCAGAAGGTGCCGCTGTTGGGCGACATTCCGCTGCTGGGCAACTTGTTCCGTTACCGCAACACCAGCAAGCTCAAGCGCAATCTGATGGTGTTCCTGCATCCGGTCATCCTGCGGGAACCGGGGCAGGGCGCCTTGCATACCAGCGATAAGTACAGCTATATCCGCGAGCAGCAATTAGCGGCGCGCACCCGGGAAGTGTCGCTGTTGCCGGACGTGCAAACGCCGCTGTTGAAGCCACAGGAGGAGGTCAAGGCGCAGGGCACGATTCTCGACACCCGACCTCCGTCCACCCCGATTTCGGCTCCGGTGGCCAGCGCCCCGCAACAGGTGGCGGCGCCGGCGGAATTTGGCTTTGGCAACAAATGAATGACGAGTCTTGGCCGGTCGCGGCGAGTGAGACCGAGGCCGCGCCCGCGCGCCGCCTGCCGTATGCCTTTGCCAAGCGTCATGGCGTATTGGTGTTGGGGGAAACGGCGGAGGGCATCGACATCGCCTGCCGGTCCGATGTCAGCGCGCGCAGCCTGTTGGAGTTGCGGCGCTCCCTGAACGCGCCGTTGCGGCCCACGCTGGTGCCGGCCGAGCGGTTCGAATATTTATTGCAGAACCACTACGAGGGCGAAAGCAACGGCGCGGCGCGAATGATGGAAGACCTGGGCGAGGAAATGGATCTCAATCAGGTTGCCCTGACCCTGCCCGAGCCGGAGGATCTGCTGGAAAGCGCCGACGACGCGCCGATCATTCGGCTGATCAATGCGCTGCTGACCGAGGCGATCAAGGAGAACGCCTCGGACATTCACATCGAATCGTTCGAGAATCGCCTGCTGGTACGGTTCCGGGTGGACGGCGTGCTGCGCGAGGCCCTGCAACCGCCGCGCGCGCTGGGGCCGCTGCTGGCATCCCGCGTCAAGGTGATGGCCCATCTCGACATCGCCGAAAAGCGCCTGCCGCAAGATGGGCGGATTTCGCTCAAGGTCGCGGGACGGCCGGTGGACGTGCGGGTTTCGACCCTGCCGACCGGGCACGGCGAGCGGGTGGTGCTGCGCCTGCTGGACAAACGCGAGGGCCGGCTGGATTTGCGGCATCTGGGCATGGAGCCGGACGACGAGGCGCGGTTGCTGAAGCTGATCCATCGTCCCCACGGCATCCTGCTGGTCACCGGCCCGACGGGTTCGGGCAAGACCACGACGCTGTACGCGGCGCTGACCCAACTGAACGACCGCAAGCGCAACATCATGACCGTCGAGGATCCGATTGAGTACTATCTCGACGGGATCAGCCAGACCCAGGTCAACACCAAGGTGGAGATGACCTTCGCCCGTGGTCTGCGCGCCATTTTGCGTCAGGATCCAGACGTGGTGATGGTCGGTGAGATCCGC